>NZ_KK082203.1 GCF_000598065.1 Paenibacillus darwinianus
AGCGGCTCGCAGCCGGCATCCTTCACGAGCGCGGCGACCATCGAGCTGTTGCTGTCGCGGATGCGGCCGGGCTCCAGCGGCGCCTCGATCGACAGCAACTCCGTCCCGGTCGCAAAAATCGCGACGCGCGGCCGCCTCACCACGCTTAGCTCGGCATAGCCGAACGTGCCAAGCAGCGCGATATGGCCCGGGCGCAGCCGCTCGCCGGGCCTTGCAATCCCGCTCCCGCAGCTGAATTCCTCGCCGCGGGACGCGATGTTGCGGCCGGACGCGACGGGCTGCTTCACCAGCACCGACGCCGTCTCACCCGGACCGGCCGCCGGGGCGTTCGCCGTCTGCTCCAGCATAACGACCGCATCCGCTCCCTCCGGCACCGCCGCTCCCGTCATGATGCGCACGGCGGTGCCAGGCTCCACGATCGCGGTCGATACCTGCCCGGCCGCGATCGTGTCGATGACGCGCAGCAGCGCCGGCCGTTCCGGCGTAGCTTGCGCGATGTCCGCAGCTTGGACGGCATACCCGTCCAAGCCGGAGCGGGCGAACGGCGGCCAATCCGCCGTCGCATAGCTATGCTCCGCCGGATAGCGGCCCACGCATCGCCACAGCGGCACGGGTTCGGCGGCGAGCGGACGCACCGCCTCCAGCAGCCGCCGCTGCGCTTCGTCCACCCGGACGGCACGGCGGTCAAACCTTGTTTTCCCTTGGAAATCCAATTCCGTCACCTCCTCCTTTTAGCCGCACTACCGAACGGCTGGGGGCTGATCCACTCCGAACCGTATCGCCGATCCATCAAAAATGCGCGTAATCTTCAGCTATCGCCCGGCGGAACCTTCTTCGTCAACTTCCCGCCAGCCGTTCCACATGCGTATAGACATTCAACCGGTCTCCTCGTGCGAAGCCGACGGCGGTAATCCCGAGATCATGCGCCAGTCTGAGCGCAAGCGCAGTCGGTGCGGACTTGGCCACCAGCACGGCCGCCCCGATTTTCGCCGTCTTCAGCAACACCTCCGATGACAGCCGCCCGCTGAAAATAATCGCCTTGTCCCGTCCCGTCAAGCCGTGCCGCAGGCCGTGCCCGTACAGCTTGTCGAGCGCATTGTGCCTGCCGATGTCGGCGCGCACCGCAAGCGTCCGCCGCTGCTGCGGATCGTACAGCGCCGCATTGTGCACGCCCCCGGTTCGGTCGAATATGTCCGACGCGCGTTGCAGCTCCGCCATAGCCTCCAGACATTCCGCCGCTGTCATGCGAAGCTTGGACAGCGAGGTTTTTGCCGTTTTGGCGTCCGCGCGCAGGTAGAACTGCCTGCTTTTGCCGCAGCACGAGCCGATGACCCGCTTGCCGAAGTCGGCCTCAGCAAGCGTTATTTTGCGCTTGAGCGCCACATCCGCTATGCCTCTGCCCTCATCCCAATCGAGCCTCGCCACATCGTCCGGCCATACAATCACGCCCTCGGACGCCAGAAAACCGTATATCAAATCATCCAGGTCGGTCGGCGAGCAGACGATCGTCGCGAATTCCATGCCGTCGAGCCGAATCGTCACAGGCGTCTCCTCCGCGATCTCGTCCGCACCCGTCGTCCATACGCCGTTCTCATACCGCCGCACCGTCCATTCGTCCGACATTTTGTCCCGTACAGCCATCACTGCACCGCCCCTCTCTTACAGCCGCCTGCGGCAAACGGTACCCCGCTTACCCACAGTCCCGGCTGCGGTTTGTTCGACAGGCGCACCGGCCCGCTATGTTTCGTCTTGCCCATCAATTGTTCCCTCCTCTGGATAAATCAAAACCGCCGCGATCCGATCCCTCTATGCATGCCATGCTGCACAGACTAATCGAACCGCGGCGGTTAATCTCTAGCAGGCGCACTGCCGAGCGCCAACCGGCGCCGCTTATACTTGTTGTTGCCGGCTGCCTGAGCCGAATTTGTGTTCCAAATTCTGATCGAACACGAAGATCGACATGCCCACATCGCGGTCTATGTCGATATCGACGAACAGCGAAACGAATGAAGCGCCGAGCAGTGCTTCGAGCTCGTGAGGATGATGGTCCCGGTACATTTCCTTGACCATTTCCGTCCGGGCTTCCCGGATCACCTGCTTGCCGTCATCCCGGCCGGCGATAAATTTCTCGACCGGCGACAGGTTGCCTTGCATTTCACAGATCGCCCAATTGTTGCAGAAAGTCGTCCGGATTTCGCGCGGGCCTTTACCCATGTGCCGTTTGCGGAATGCCTTGACCAGATTGCTGAATTCCGCTTCATATTTATTCATACAGGCACCACTTCCGCATCTCCGATTGAAATCCCCTTCGGCAGGACCGGCCGCAGGATCGCTGCGCCGCGTCAAACCGCTTTGATTCTTATCATAGCAAGAAAGCGCGACCAAGACAATCCAGCGGATTCCAGCTTGACGAAACCGTTCCGAACCGATTATGGTCAAAGCAGCAACCCCATGCAGGAGGTACCCGTATGCCTGAATCCAACCCCCTTATCATCCAAATCGTCGGGTTTAAAAACACCGGCAAAACGACCCTCGTCTGCCGACTCGTCGAACGCTTCAAATCGGACGGCCGCATCGTCGCCACTCTGAAGCACGATGCGCATGCATTCGAGATGGACCATCCGGATACCGACACGTGGCGGCACCGCCAAGCGGGAGCGGATATCACGGCGATCGCCTCGCCGGACCGTACGGCCATTCTGTATGATCAGACGACGGGGCCCGAAGAACTGGTCTCGGCCGTTGCGGCCCGCGGAGCCGATGTCGTCGTTGTGGAGGGCTTCAAGTCCGCCGGCTACCCCAAGCTCGTACTGATCAAGCATGCCGAAGACGCCGAGGTTCTTCTTCAGCTCAGCCGCCCTGCTGCGGCCGTTGTTTGGCCAGATACTCCCCTTCACGATCTGCCGCCCGGTCTGCCCGTTATAGCAATTGACGATATTGATGGTATTTACGCGTTTGTACGGGACGGCAAACGAGCCTGTCCGACTTGAAACGCCGCCGCAACCTTGACCAAAAGCAGCCGCAAGCCCGGGTAACTGGAACACGGGCCACGACGGCTTTTTCTGCTCGTCCTCTATCCCTCGCTCTGCGTCATTTCAAGCAATCGGTACAGGACGGCGGCGGCCTGCGCCCGGCTTACCTGCGTCTTCGGCGCGAAGCTTCGGCCGTCTACGGAGCCCATCAATCCGAGCTCGGAGGCCGCGCGGACATACGCTTTCGCCCAGACGCCGATCGCACCCGCATCCGAGTAGCGAATATCGTCCGCGGCGACGATGTCCGCCAGAGTCCGGCCAGTCATGCTCAGATAGGCGTTCACGGACATCACGGCCATCTGCTCGCGGGTAATGACCGTCCCCGGCGCGAACCGTCCTGCCGCTACGCCGTTCACCAGATTGGCTGTGCGGGCGGCGTACACGGCCTCCTCGTACCAAGTGCCTGCCGGCACATCCTTAAACGCGGCGGCCTCCCCCGGTGCAGGGCTTGAAGCTTGGAGCCGCAGCGCGCGGGCGAACAGGACGGCGAACTGCGCTCTCGTCACATCCGCGCCCGCATCGAAACGGCCGCCCGTCACGCCCGTCACGATCTGCCGGGCCGCGAGCGTCTCGATCTCCTTGCGCGCCCAGTGGGTTTGGATATCGGGGAACGATTTGTTCACTTCCATCACCGCGTAAATCGAGAAATGCGCCAGATTCACCGTTACCGTACCGTCCGCCGCATCGTAAACGCCTCCGACGTATTCCCATGTCCCCGTGGCTTCATTCAGCGTAAACACGCCGAGCTGATGCGCATTCGCAATCCGTGACGGATTGACTGCAAAGACTACTTGCAGCGGACGCCTGAAGCCGTTAACCGGCCTGCCGTTCAGCGACAGGCTGAAATCGTACACCGGAGACAGCACACGCGATGACGCCGGAGCTGCGACAGCCGCCGCGGTATTCGCTTTGAACTCGACCGGTCCGGTTAACGAGCCGGTGGAAGCGATCGCGTTAGGCGGCAGCGTGAGCCGAAAATCACCCATATCGACGGAAAACGACTTGTTCCGCTCGTTTGCTTTCTGCAGCACGGCTCCGTCGATTTCCACGGTTCCCGTATTTCTGAGCGCAGGATCAACTTCAATCGTTACGTTGGATTCGGAACCGTCCAGCCGTTCCAGCAGCTTGTCCGTATCCGGCTTGAAGCGGTCCGGCTTAGCTACAGGCTCATTGTCGGCAGGGGGAGCAGCCGGCGCCGGCACTGGGACGGGCGCCGGCCCCGGCACAGCCATCCAAGGGGCCGGTGGAACAATCGCCGGCGCAGCCCTAATCGTATAGTTGTAGTACCCCTCATCGCCGATCACATTATTTTTAACGGTAAACGTCCGCAGCTCGCTGTCAGCCGAAATGGATAACGTTCTGCTTTCCGTTAATTCACCGTTCTCCGCTGCGCCGCCGCGAGTGAGCACATAATAAACGACATCGTCCGGATACAAGGATGTAATCGTAACGGACTGTGCGCCGGTATAGCTGCCTGCGGGAAGGCTGACTTCGGGCTGCTTCGGCCGATTGATCAGATGAACCGTATTTGACATCCGGCTTTCCCCGAACAGCGTATCGTTCCAGCTGGCATTGTACGCATAATGATAAATGTCGTCAATGCCGTAGGTGACCTCCGTGACTGCCTTGGCATACCCGGCCTGCAGCATCACGTCCACGAAGCCCGCCGAGGTGTCCGAATTTCTGTACAAGTTCAACTCGTTATACGACTTGATATCCACCCGAACCGGTGCATCGACAGCCGCGACGCGACCGTAGGCATCCCGTAAATAAACGTCAAACGTCACGGTCACCGGCGCCGTCCGACCGACCGCCACCGGCGTGACCTGCAGGAAAGGGATTTGTGTTGCACGCTCCCCGTCGATTGCGCCCTTCCCGTAAATCATACCGGCATTCAACGGTTCTCCAACCAGGTTGCCGCCGGCGTAAGCGCCGTTGTTAACCGCATTCAACGACGACCGGCTTCCGGAGGAGCCGATCAACGTCTTCACATCTTCATTCGTAAGCGAGGGCGCATTGGCCTTCAGCAGCGCCGCCAAACCCGTTACAAAGGGGGTAGCCTGCGAGGTGCCGGACATGTAAGCGTACCTGCTGCCTAAATAGGTGCTGAAAATGTTAACACCCGGCGCCATCACGTCAACTTTCCCCACATTCGAGAAATCGGCCAGCGTATAGCTCTTGTCCGCCAGCTGTGCGTAGGCGCCCACGCTAATGACTTCATCATAAGCCGCGGGATATATAGTCGGTGAGGCAAGCCGGTAAGACACACCAGGCGGGCTGAAAATATTCCCTGCCTCGTCCCCTATCCAGTGGTTGCTTTCATTGCCCGCCGCGGCCACGACCACAATGCCTTTACTGACGGCTTCCCGAATCAGCTCATGAAGAATATCGCTGTCGGCGGCTGCGCCGAGACTCATGTTAATGATGTCCGCGCCGCGGTCGATCGCATAGCGGATGCCGCTCGCGGCCATAGCGGTCGTACCCGCGCCTTCCGCGTTCAACACCTGAATCGGCATGATGCGCACGCCGGGGGCCACGCCCGAATACCCGGACGCACCTGCGGCTTGGGCCGCGATGATGCCCGCTACATGGGTGCCGTGTCCATGCTCATCCACAGGCTGGGCATCGTTATAGGCAAAATCGTAGCCAGACACGACGGCCCCCGCCAGATCAGGGTGCGAGGCATCGATGCCCGTATCGAGCACCGCCACGGTCACCTCGTTTTTTTGCGCGGCAGTCGTCAACGTCTGTGCGGCTTCAAGGCGGGATGCAATTTTGCCCCAATTCTGCATGTACGGATCGTCCGCAGCCGTCCAGTACACCGCTTGCGTCACCGTGTCGTAACGGTCTGCGTTTGTGATTCCCCCTACATCAATCGCGCCTGCCAGGCTTGTCCGATAGACAGGCTCTGCGTACTCCACGTTCGGGTCCCGGTTCAATTCGGAAATTTTATCTTCAACCTCTATTTGTTCATTGAACGTGACGGCTTTAACGAGAGGCGATATGGATCGGACGCCGGTTGCCGTGCGCCGCTGCGGCTGAGGACGCTTGTACTTGACCAGCACCTGGCCGGGGACGATTTCCGCTTCGTCAACGGTTGCTTCTCTGGATAGGGAAGGCGCGTCCGGCGCTGCCGCAGCCCCTTGAGACAGAACGGCGGGCGTAAACAGGCCGACGGCCAAGGAAAGTACAAGCCATTTATGGACAGCAGTTGAAATAAAACGGTTCATGCGTACCTCCAATGAAGTTATGGAATAAGAACTTAATGTGGCAGAGAGACGTGTCGGACAGATACATGTGTGCCGCTTTGACGTTCATTATAAGAAATAATTGTTAAACGAGTATGAGATCTGCTGAATAAATATCGTCCTCAGCGTAACACAAAAGCGGATCCGCCGTTATCTTGACGAAAGCCGCTTTCCTGTTCAATGCCCATAAATGGGAAGGCCGACAAGAGAGTTGCCGTTCTCGCCTATTCTCCCAGACCGTTCCGGTGCGCATAAATCGCCGCCTGTGTGCGGTCCTCCACCCCGAGCTTCGCAAATATATTCGTAATGTGAAATTTCACGGTCTTAATGCCGATGAACAGATCGTCCGCGATGTCCTTGTTCGACTTGCCAAGGGCAAGCAGCTTGAGGACGTCCATTTCGCGGTCGGTCAGCTCCTCGTGCAGCGGCTTCCGCTCCGGCTTTTTCGGTTCGCGGAACCGGTTCATCATTTTCACGGCCACCTGCGATTCGAGCACCGACTGTCCGCGCGCCGCTGCGCGGATTGCGTCGGCGATCTCGGTCGCTCGCGACGTTTTCAGCAAATAGGAGAATGCGCCCGCTTCAATAACCGGATAAATCTTGCTATCGTCGATGAAGCTGGTCAGGACAATTACCCTGCATTCCGGACAATGCTCCAGCAGCCTGCGTGTCGTCTCGATGCCGTCCATCCCTTCCATGACGAGGTCCATCAGCACGATGTCCGGCTTATAGGCTTGCGCCAGCCGTACGCCGTCGAGTCCGTTGCTCGCCTCGCCCACAACCTCGATGCCGTCCTCCGTTTCAAGCACCGCCGCCAGCCCGATCCGCACCATCTCATGGTCGTCGACCAGCAGCACTTTAATGGCTTCCTCCATCCGGATCGCTCCCTCTTTCATTCGTCATGACAGGCAGCCAGATATCGATGCCCGTTCCCTCCCCGGGCGCGCTGTGCAAATGCATCGTTCCGCCCATTTCGTGAACTCGCTCCTGCATGGTTAATCCGGTCAAAATACGCATCGTCGTCGTTTTTCCGGCACCATTATTTCCAAGAAACCCGACACACCCCTGTTTTTCGATCGTAAAGGTCACATCTTTGAGGGCCCGTTTATCTTTATATACTTTGGTTAATTGTTTACATGAAACAATAGACACAGTCTTCATCCCTTTCCAAATAAGCTTACCCGCCATGGGACTTCGAGATTTAACATGGAGAGGCGTGTCTCAATCTCCATGCCAAATCTCTCTGTTGATCAAAGTGCCATGAATAGCCAAGAGCTCTTTCTTTAGTCTTTTCTTCCCCAGATGAAATAAACGATCGGACCAATAATATTAAACATGAATTCGGAATGTGGATAACTCGTTAATGGAATTATAAGGATAATCGTCCGAATTGCCCCTATATTGATGATCAAGATCGCGAATCTAGGGGGGGGGCGAGACAGGTGCTATGTTCTTGGGCTGAGCGTACTCACTTTTTGTGGTAGCCCAAAGAAGCCTGTCTTTTTACAGGGCGATGCTGTGCCTTGGTTTGCTGATGATTCGGTTAGGCTGCCCTCGGCTCGTCCGGTCGTAATCGCTCGGCGAACGCTCGGAGTTTGTGCTGCATCGTCAGCACGATAGCCTGAAGTTGTGGGCATGCCGCCAAGCGAATGTGTTGATACCGGTCGGCGCCGACTACATTGCCTGGTACCTTCAGCACGACCCGGCGGATCGTTTTCACTTCGCATCGCTGCATGCTCTCCGGCATTAGCGTCTGTTTGAACCAGACGATCAGATTATACGCAATGGCTTTAATCCAACTGAACAACCAATTATTCAGCATCCGATGCTGACTGTTTTGTTCGACGGCATAACCGTCTTTCAACTCGTCAATGCGATTCTCAATGTTCGCCCGCTGATTATAGGACCGTAGCAGCGGTAACGGTTTGTCTTCCGTATTCGTCACGATCGCTTGATACGAATAGAGCGTCAGCGCCATCGTCAGTTGGTCGTCGGTCGTTTTCTCGGTTTGGGTCGCTTCCCGATAGATGACGCAGCGACGCGCTTTGTCCCAACTGGATTGCACAATCTGGATGTCGGCAGCGGCCCAATGCTCGTCTTCGGTAGCGAACTGAATGCTCTTCTCTTGCTCAGCGAGCGTTTCCCAGAAGCGCGGATGCTTCTCCATGTATGCGATTGCTTTCTTGACGGTGGCCTTCTTCGGTAATTTGAAGATGTACTGCCAACCGCTTTCTTCCGCATATTCCATGACGGCAGGATCAGCAAATCCACAGTCGGCCCGGATACCCTCGATGATATATTCCGGCGGAAGCATCGCTTCGATTTCTTTGACGAACGACAGGAAGTCCTTCATGCCGTTCGTGTTGCCTGGATTCAGTTGCAGATGGATGAGTTCTCCGCTTCCCGCCACAAAGGCAACGCGCACCTTGTAGGAGGGGCGTCCGTGATAGCGAGGGTTGTAGCCGTTCGTTGCGCCTTCCTGCTCGCCAAAGAGCGTGATGACTGTATCGTCAATGTCGATCCAAACGAGTCGTTTACCCTCTAGCCTCGCTTTGCGGCGAAGCAGTTCCTGATTGATAGCGACCAGTTGAATGAGTTGGCTCCAGGTCATGCTCTTCAACAGTCCACGAAACGTACTTTCGTCCGGGAATCGCTCGATCTCTTTGACAATCTGATAGCCCGGATCGACTTGCAGCGCGTTCATGTGCAGAAATCGCGTGTGCCCGAGAAGGGCGCAGTCGGTCAGGTAATCCATGAGATCCGAAGCAGAGTAGATGCAGTTGCTTCCGCGCTCGATTTGAAGGTGATCTGAAATGATCCCTTTGAATCCAACAAGTTCTTTAAATAACTCGATAAACTGGAAGTTACCGGCTTCGGTGACGGTATCGTTGTCGAAGGTTACGCTACGCTGCTTCTTCATGATTTTCTTAATGCGGCGGCGTTCCGCCAATATCTCT
>NZ_KK082204.1:0-35281 GCF_000598065.1 Paenibacillus darwinianus
CCGGATTGCCCGGCAGCAGCCGAAGCGCCCGAAGGACCCGCCGCAGGAGCGGGAGACGCGTTCGCGTCGCCGGAAACGCCCGGTGTGCCGGAGCTGCCGGCAGCATCGATCCACTGGCTAGAACCGGCCGGCCGTGAATGGTTCGCTGTGTTCGATTCAGGGTTGCGGCTCTGAACGGGATTTAACACTGTGCCTCCGTCATCGTCCGGTCCGAGAGTCTGATTGCTCTCCGACTGTCCCTGTGAGGGCGAGTCTGTCGGAGACGCGGGTTGTTCCTCCGGTTGTTCGGCTAACTTCTGTCCGTCTTTGGCTGGATAGAACGGTATGGGAATCGGAACAAAAAATTGTTCTTTACGAAGTCCGGCGCCTTCCAGGAGATATTCCGCCGACTTGGTAACCGCGTTGTCCATGTTCAATGAAACGCCGTATTGTTGAATCTGTTGAATCAGCAGCCATTTATTAATCGAGATCTTTCTTTTCCGGGCTTGCTCATAGGAGCCTTTGTCCGTTTGCTCCGCATGGACGAATCCTGCCATATTGTTGGCTTGAAGCGTCTCCGCAACGATATCCTCGAGGGCGGCTTCGTTTATGGCGGCTCTCCCTTTCAGGTTAGCTGCAGCAATCATGATCATGTTGTTTTTGTTCCTGTTGATATACCCCAGGTCTATCGATTTTGCGAGAATTTGTTTAATGGCGTCGTTCAGCCTTAATTTATCAAGAGAAGCGGCCCGCAGCACGTTTTCCGCGTCGGCATTGAGAGGCTTGGCTTTTACTACTTGCCCTTGGGCGTTCAGGAACAATTCGAGACTGGGGTTAATCTCGATGGCGACCACCTGATCATATTGGGGCTGTGCTTGCTGCCAAATCCCGAAGCCTATGAGCATAAAGATACAAGCAACGGCCGTTGACATCCAATAAGACGATAGCCGCTTCCGTTTCGACTGGCTAAGCGCAACGATGATCCGCTCACCTATGGCAGGAACGTAGACCGGCAAGGGAAGATTGCGGAATTTACCGTCATCACACATGACAACCATAATTTGATCGGTTATTTTCATGACGATTCCTTTTGTTTCGCTCATACTCTTCCCCTCCTTTCTAGGTCCGGAAATTGAATGGAAGATTTCAGATGGGGGAGATCGTCTGAAATCAGAACGACAATTAGCGCGATCAGATATTTTCTGCCGCGCTCCACGGTTTTGCGGCTAACGTGAACAAAATCAAGCATTTGCTTGACAGGCAGCTGCTTGGTTTTGTTAAGGAATTCGACCAGCTCGGGCGTTTTTACAAACTCATAAGCGATCTGAATCAGGTTCGCTCTGGCATCGGCTCGGTCGGGAGAGACAGCCTCCAGTTCCTCAAAATAAATGCCGAAGGCCTCCAGCCTGGCGCTATAGAGCTGAATTTCCTCCATCCGCTCCATGACTTGCCGCTGCTCATTATAATTTTGAAGCGATTGTTTGATTTCAATCAGACTTACCTCATATTCTTCGCCGTTTGAATCCTGTGAATGCACCGCGTTCAAACTGACTGCGGCCTTCTGGCGGCCTTCTTTTCGATAATAATCGATCAGCCGTGACTGTATGATTAGCCGAGCGTATATGTAAAAATTGTCATTTTGTGATTTGTTGTACCGTTCAATGGCCTCGTTGAACGCAATCAGACTAATGCTCATTTCATCATCGGTTCGCGCAATCGCCCGTTTGCAAATGTTCGACGTTACCTTCTCCAAAAAATGCTTGCTGCCGTGAATGACTTCCCGCCGGCTCTTTTCGTCTCCTTGCTGGGCGTTGCGAATTAATTCGTGAAGAAATGGTTCTTCCAGCAACTTTTTTCACGCTCCTAACAGCTTGCTAATTTGTTATACGAACATAAAGGGGGGTAAACGTCCGTCGTCAATACCTAACTTTCACGATATAGGCAGATGGATATTTTATCAATGGTGATAATTAGGTGAATCTATAAAAAAAGTAAATATAATCGGCAGCAAGAACGCCGCTACATTCGGGATTTGTTGAGCAGAGGAGGTTTGCTTTTTCCTTTGGACAACCGCTGATGAAAAGCGCTATATTAATCGTGAGTCCTACAATATTCCGAAGGAGTGTGCCATATGGACGTACGGCTGCCTCACACGAGCGTGGAAGATTTGCAAGCGGATTTACAGGCCATATTCGATATCTCCTATGACGTGATTTACGTATCGGACGGTCACGGCGTAACGCTGCGGGTCAGCTCGGCCTGTGAAACGCTTTGGGGTTGCAAGGAAGAACAACTGGTGGGCCGAAGTGTGTATCAGCTGGAGAAAGAGGGCGTGTATTCGCCGTCCGTCACCCGCATGGTGCTTGAGAAAAAGGATCGCGTCTCCTTCATTCAAACAACGAAAACCGGCCGCAAGCTCATGGTCGTCGGTACGCCAATCAAGGATGATCAGGGCAATATCGTCCGGGTAGTCAATGCGTCCAGGGACATTACGGAGATCAGCCGCCTCAAGACTGAGCTGGAGGAAGTCAAGCTGCTAACCGAAGGCTATAAGCAGGAGCTGATGAGCCTGCGAAAAAAAAACGAAGCGGAGCGCAACATCGTCTACCGCAGCGAGAAAATGCGCAAATTAATCTCGCTTGTCCAGAAGGTCGCGGAAGTCGATGCCACCGTGCTGCTCACGGGGGAATCGGGCGCAGGGAAGGAATTCATCGCTTCCTATATTCACAATTGGAGTCCGCGCAAGCCGAATCCGTTCATTACGCTGAATTGCGGCTCGATCCCGGAGAAGCTGTTTGAGTCGGAGCTGTTCGGTCAGGATGCCGAAATGGGACAGCTTGATGAACAGAGAAAGCTCGGATTGTTCCGCAAAGCGACGGACGGCACGCTTTTTCTGGATGAAATCACGGAAATTCCGCTGTCCGTTCAGGCCAGGCTGGTCGGCCTGCTGGAGGAGAACGACCGCATCAGCATGGGTTCCGGCCACACACGCGTCAGAATCATTGCGTCTACTAGTAGAAATCCCGAGGAAGAGGTAAAAGCCGGCCGTCTGCGGGAGGATCTGTATTATTGGCTTAATGTCATACCGCTGCCCATCCCGCCGCTGAGGGAACGCAAGGAAGATATCCTTCCGCTTGCGCTCCATATCCTCGAGCTCTATAACAAGAAATACAAGAAGGAGAAGCAGCTGTCAGCCGATGTGCTGGAGAGGCTGCAAAATCATCAATGGCCGGGCAATCTTCGGGAGCTGCACAATGTGATTGAGCGCTTGCTCGTGACGGTGGACGACCCGGTGATCGGTTCCAAGCATCTGCCGGAGTCGATCTCGAATCATGCGAAGGATTGGGAGGACATCGAGGTGCGGCGGCTTCTGCCATTAAAAGACGCGATTGAGAAGGTGGAACGGGATCTCTTGGAAATGGCGAAGAAGAAGTACAGGTCCACAACCCGGATGGCGGAAATTCTGGGTGTCAATCAATCAACGATCAGCCGTAAAATGCAGCACTATAAAGTCAAACCTTAAATCTATGCTTGTGCGCATAATGAGTTTATGCAATTATGCATATGTCAAAAGTGTTTTCACATTCGAGTGAGTTTGTTGTAGAGTCCATCCTCATCCGGAAAATGCATCTACAAGCTATGCGAATATGCATAGCTTCTTTTGCTGTGCCCTCTTGAAAGCGGGAGAAATCAGCGAGTATCATTAGATATATATAGAAAGCGTTTTCGTATATGACAGGAAGGAGGATATCTTTTGATTAGAGAGGGGAATCGACTCACCGTTGCCGCCGTCCAGATGAATTGCGTCCTCGGAGACGTGGAGGCCAATCTGCGGAAAGCCGAACGGCTGCTGGAAATTGCTGCGGGCAGAGGAGCCAGGCTTGCCGTGTTGCCTGAGCTTTTCAATACCGGTTACCGGGTGGAGGAACGGGATGTCGAGCTGGCCGAGCCCATTCCGGGTCCGACAACCGAATGGATGAGAAGGCAGGCAAGCAAGCACGGCATGAAGCTGGTAGCTGCGATCCTGGAAAAGGGCGCGCCGGCAGGGCTGGTTTACGATACCGCCGTGCTCGTAGAGCCGGCAGGCGTCATCGGCTCCTACCGCAAAACGCATCTGTGGAATCAGGAGAACACCCGGTTTACCAGAGGCGAGCAATTCCCCGTATACGAAACCGACGGTATCCAGGTGGGACTGCAAATCTGCTATGAGATCGGATTTCCCGAAGGGGCCCGGATTCTTACCTTTCACGGCGCGGACATCATCGTTTACCCGTCGGCTTTCGGCAAAGCCCGCCTGTATGCTTGGGACATCGCCACCCGATCCCGAGCGCTTGAGAACGGAACGTTCGTGATCGCATCCAACCGCACGGGCCTGGAGAAAGGCGAGACGGAATTCGGGGGCACGAGCCGAATCGTCGATCCGGCGGGAACCATTCTGGCTGAAGCCGAGCAGGAGGATGATGTCATCACAGCCGAGCTGGACCTCGGATTGATCGCCGAGCAGCGCAGAGCGATCCCGTATCTGCGGGATTTCAACCGCAGTTTAATATCCAAAGAATACAATTCGGAGAGGTGAGGGTATGGAAGACAACCGCTTCAACAGTCTGGTGTCCAAAGACATTGTGCCCGTCAAATCCGGCCAGAGGGTCATTTCCGGCTGGGGGTTTTTAAACATCTGGGTCGGCATGGCCGTCATTATCGCAACCTTTCTGATCGGCGCCAATGGGATAGAATCGATGTCCTTGTGGGAATTGGGACTCGCCATTTTCTTCGCGAACCTCATCATAGCTCTCATTGGCAGCTTGAGCGGCGATATCGGCATCGAACACGGCTTATCCTTCGCTGCTTATATGAGAGCGCCGTTCGGCACATGGGGCGTACACATTCCCGCCGTCAGCCGGGGAATTGTGGCATCCATCTGGTTTGGTATTCAAACGTACCTGGGGGCCGTCGCCATCAATTATCTGGTGAGCAGCATGACCGGCTTTGATTCGTGGTTCTTATGGTATGTGCTGTTTGCGATCGTGCAAATCGTCAACACCGCCATGGGCATCAAGGCAATCGACCGTTTTGCCGTCATTGCCGCTCCGGCCATCATCATTATTTCTGTCTGGATTTTCATGAAAGTCAACGGTATGGCCTTGGACAAGGGAATCAACGTCGCCACCTATGCCGGTGATCAGAATACCACTACTTTCTTTCTGATTATGGTGGCCAACATGGGCTTCTGGTCGGCGCTGGCAATCGATATTCCGAACCTTACCCGGTTTATCAAAGCTCCCCAAAACGAGCGAAGCTGGATGAAGCGCAACGTCAATAATGTCTGGCCGCACATTATCGCGCTGCCTGCCGTACAAACGTTAATGGGTATTATCGGTGCTGTGAGTCTGCTTGGCGCGGGCGACGCCAACCCGATCAACGTGATTCAGGGAACGGCAAGCGGCTGGGTATATGTGGTGCTCCTGCTCATGGTCGTGCTAGCGCAATGGTCAACCAATACGGCGGCCAACCTGATTCCTGCAACTCTGACCTTCATCAATGCGGGCGCGAGAATAAGACTTAATTTTGTTGCGGGCTTGATTATCGCCGGCGTGATCGGAACGATCGTGCAGCCATGGGCGATTCTGAACAATCTGTTCTTGTATCTGGGCTACTATGGCGCCATTCTATCCGCCGTAGCGGGGATCATCCTTTGCGATTATTACGTCCTGCGCCGCCGCCGGCTTAATGTCAAAGATTTGTACCGGCAAGAAGGGCAATTCAAATACGACGGCGGTGTTAACGCAGCGGGCATGATTGCATGGATCATCGGGGGCGGGCTTGCGCTCATGTTCATGAAGTATATGTATCTCGTCGGGTTTCCGGCCGGCTTCATTGCTTACTACTTGCTGATGAAGGGCTGGTATCTGAAACGCCATAAGCAGGCGGAGATCGAGTCGGGCTTCTCCGACGACTATCTGGGTACAACCGTCGGCCGCGATTGGGATATACCGCTAGATGAGCCGGCAGCCCAACCGCCGGCCACCGTTCCGGTCAATTCTTGAACACTATAAGCTTAAAGGAGAGGATCAGCTTTGGCTAAAGAAATCATTGTTGCTTATGGAGTAGACGTGGACGCCGTCGCGGGTTGGCTCGGTTCCTATGGGGGCGAGGATTCGCCTGACGACATCTCCCGGGGGCTGTTTGCGGGGGAAGTCGGCTCCGAGCGGCTGCTCAAGCTTTTTGACAAATATAATCTGCAGACGACCTGGTTCATTCCCGGACATTCGATTGAGACGTTTCCCGAGCAGACTCGCATGGTGGCCGAAGGCGGCCACGAAATCGGCATTCACGGCTATTCCCATGAAAATCCGATTGCGATGACCGCCCAACAGGAGGAGACAGTTCTCTTGAAATGCATCGACCTTGTGGAGAAGGTGTCCGGCAAACGCCCGACCGGTTATGTCGCGCCGTGGTGGGAATTTTCCAATATTACGAATGAGCTGCTGCTCAAAAACGGAATCAAATACGATCACAGCCTGATGCACAACGACTTCCATCCCTACTATGTGCGGGTGGGCGACAGCTGGACAAGGATCGATTATTCTCAGCCGGCCGAAAGCTGGATGACGCCGCTGAAGCGAGGGCAGGAAACCGACCTGATTGAAATTCCGGCCAACTGGTACCTGGACGATCTGCCCCCGATGATGTTCATCAAAAAATCGCCGAACAGCCATGGCTTCGTCAATCCGCGCGATATTGAACAGATGTGGAAGGACCAGTTCGATTGGGTGTACCGGGAATATGATTATGCGGTGTTCACGATGACGATTCATCCGGACGTAAGCGGCAGGCCGCAGGTGCTGTTGATGCACGAGCGCCTGATCGAGTATATCAACGGGCACGAGGGGGTGCGCTGGGCGACCTTTAACGAGATTGCAGACGATTTTGCCCGTCGCCGGCCAAGACAAAAATAAACGGTATTGCCGGGTAGGGAGCCGCAGCTTTATGCTGCGGTTCCCTTCAGTCGCTTGAAAGGGGAGGAATCGTTGATGTGCGTGCTATGCGGCGGGTTTGTGGTGCAGGAGCATTGGACGGAAGGGCGGGGAAGTACAGGCGCGGCGAGCGTCACGGTGGGCGGCGGCGCTTCCCGGGAGCGCCAGCGGGACAGGCGCGACCGCACCGCGATGGCGAACCGGATTCTGGCCTGCTACGGGCTGAAGCTCGAGGATTGGAACGGCAGCAAATACATTGTCCGCGACGTGAAAGGGTCATCGGAGATTGTGCATGATCTGGGCGCATTGTGGCCTGCGGTAGAGAAGCTCATCAAAAAAACGGCCGACCCGCTGGACCCCGCCCTGATCGGGCGGCTGCAGCAGCAACAGCAGCAACAGCAGTCTGGCAGACCCTAAAGGAGTGTCCGGAAATGGCGGCTAACGTAAAAATACCGGTGATCATTCTGTCCGGATTTCTCGGCAGCGGCAAAACGTCTCTGTTGACCAGAGCGCTCAAACAGCCGCAGCTGGCGAACAGCGCGATCATCGTCAACGAATTCGGGAGAATGGGGCTGGACCATCATCTGCTGTCCCGGGTGGAGGAGCGCACGCTGCTGGTCGGGGGCGGCTGCGTCTGCTGCTCCATGCGGGAGGATCTGGTCAATGCGTGTATGGAATTGCTGGAAGATATGCAGCGAGGCGCGAAGCCGCGGGTGGATCGGATTATTGTGGAGACGACCGGGCTTGCCGATCCGTCGCCGATCTGGTTCACTGTGCTGCGCCATCCCGTGCTTCAGCATCACTTTCATGTGGAGAGCGTGCTGGTGACGGTCGACGCCGTGAACGGCATGCTGCATCTGGACAGCCATGACGAGTCGATCAAGCAGATCAGCGCGGCTGACCGGGTGATTGTAACCAAGACGGATATCGCCGACGGCGAGGAGATCGAACGGCTGCGCCGGCGGATCGGGCAGTTGAATCCGGCAGCCGAAGTAGAGTTAACCGATTCGGAGGACACGAAATCGGCCCGTTTTTTTGCGGACAACCCGGATTCCGTCCGCAGCCCCCGTACCCGCTGTGCGATGGCCGCAGCAGACGGCGGGCGGGAAGGTCGAAGCGCGGAAGACGGCCGCAATGGTTCAGGCGGTCATACGGACGCTACGCATTCGGTGTCGATCCGGTTCGACCGTCCGCTCGATTGGCATGCCTTCGGGCTGTGGCTGAGCATGTTGCTGCATGCCCGAGGGACGGATATACTGCGGGTAAAGGGGCTGCTTGACCTGGGGGGAGAAGGACCGGTCTCGCTGAACGGCGTGCAGCATATTATCCACCCGCCGGAGCATCTGGACGGCTGGCCCGACGGGCGACGGACTTCCACGATCGTTTTTATTATGAAAAAGGTTCAGCCGCAGCAGGTTACGAGCTCGTTGCTCGCTTTTCAGCATATGCTTGGCGCCGTTCCATATGTGCTCGAAACGGACTTGCAATTCCCCTATTGATTTTCTATAATACCTAGTAAGGTTGTAGGAATTAGATCGATCGAGATCCATTTAGGGGGAACACGCATCATGAGAGAAAGACGGGGGAAAAGCATCGGCGTTAAAGGTTGGCTCGCGTTATTTGCAGTGATTGTATTGCTCACTTTATCCGCCTGCGGAAAAAGCGCGCAGCCGGGAGGATCAGGCAACGTTGAGCAGTCCGACGGCGAGCAACAGCAGGATTTCGTCGTCGGCTACTTGAACGTGATGGACGACGCGCAGGCGATGCTTGCCGCAGAAGCCAAGCTGTATGAGAAGAACGGATTAAACGTAACGATGCAGAAATTCACCAGCGGGACGGACCTGATCAAGGCGATGGTTGGCGGGCAAGTCGATGCGGGCGTGCTCGGCTTCACGAATGCGGTATCGTGGGCCGCCAAAGGCGCGGGATTGAAAGTTGTAGGCGGCGCGCAGATGGGCTTCCATAGTATTCTGGTTAAAGAGGGCAGCGGGATTGAGAAAGTGGAGGATCTAAAAGGCAAGAAGCTGGCCTCCCAAGGGCAAGGCAGCACGGCGGATATCGTACTCAACGGCGTGGCGTTGAAAAATGCGAATTTGACGAAGCAAGACGTTCAAATGGTGTATGTCGATCCGGCTCAAGCCATCCAATCGCTTGCCTCGGGGGCGGTTGACGCCGCTTTTGTGTTTGAACCGTATAGCAGCATGGCGACCCGGACGATGGGAGTCAAGCAAATATATGAGATCGGCAAAGTGTGGCCGTTCCCATGCATGGTTGTCATTACTACAGACAAAAAACTGAAAGAAAACCGCGATGCCGTCAATCGATTGCTGGACGCGCAAAAAGAAGCGATCGACATGCTTCAGAACGATCCGGACAAATCAGCCGAGCTGCTGGCAAGCAACTTCGTGGAGAACGACACGATGACGGCCGTTGGCGGCAGTGAAATCCAATCGGTCGATGTGATTAAGCAGGCGATCGAAACGCAAAGCTTTAATTGGGAGATCACCCCGGCTAATGTCGAACGCATGCAGGAAATCGCGGACATTATGAAGGAGCAGGGGGTTCTCGACAAAGAAGTGAACGTCGAAGATATCCTCGACCTGGAATGGCAGAAGAGTCAATAATTCGAGCATGGGCAACAGCAAAATATAATGAACCAGACTAAGGAGAGTTATCGGTGAGTCAGACTTCTTCATCATCTTCATCTTCATCAGCCTCATCACCTCAAGTGAGACCAAAAGCCGGTTCCTTATGGCAAAAATGGCTTCCCTACCTCGCGGCGGTAGGGAGCCTTCTTGCTATATGGCAGATTGCGGCGTTTTTTTTGCCGGCTTATCTTCTGCCGGACGTGCCCGACGTCTTCGTCCGTCTTTTCGGAAGCATGAATGACGCGGAATTCACCGACGGTATTCAAAGCAGCCTGCTTCGTCTGGCGTGGGGTTATCCGATCGCTTGCCTGTTCGGCGCCGCGCTTGGCCTGATCGCCGGCGTTTCACAAGCTTTTGCCGTATACCTGCGCAGCCTGATTTCGATTCTGCAAGCGATCCCTCCGATTACGTGGGTGCCGTTTTTCGTCATCCTGCTCGGCTTCGGCAATGCGACGATCATCACGGTTATCGTGATCGCCAGCTTTTTTCCGATGGCGCTGTCCGTACTCAATGCGACCGAGGGTGTCAATCGGACACACCTGGAGCTCGCAAGGGTGCTGGGGGCCAATAAGCTCCAACTGCTGACAAAGGTGTTCGCCCCTGAATCGCTTCCGGCATTCGTGACCGGCGCGCAGGTGGCGTTCGGCAACGCCTGGCGATCGCTGATCGCGGCGGAGATGGTAGGCGGAGCCGCCATCGGACTCGGCTATTATTCCCGGTGGCGCGGGGAAGTGGCGGATATGGAAGGCGTGCTGATGAGCATATTGGTCATCGGAACGATCGCGGCTGTTCTGGATCTCGTCCTGCTTGAATGGCTGAAACGGCGGCTGCTCCGCTACCGCTATGTTAAAACAGGGGGGGCGGAATAAGTGCAAACGATCCATGTGGACCATGCCACCAAACGATTTGGAAGCCTTGAGGTGCTGAAGCAGGTTGATTTTCGCTTGGAGCAGGGGGAGTTCGCGGCCATTGTCGGACCTTCCGGCTGCGGCAAAAGCACGGTGCTGCGCATGATTGCGGGCCTGGACCATCCGACGGAAGGTACCGTTTCGGCAAACCAAAAGCCGATTGAAGCGCCGCACCCAAGCCGGGTGCTCATCTTCCAGGAGCATGCTTTGTATCCTTGGCGTACGGTCGAAAAGAACGTTGCTTTCGGACTTGAACTGGCCGGCATGCCGAAGAAGGAATGCCAAAACCGCGTCGATGCTTTATTGAAGAAGGTCGGGCTGAGCGGCTTCCAATCCTACTATCCCCATCAGCTGTCAGGAGGCATGAGACAGCGGGCCTCCATTGCCCGCGCGCTCGCGATGGATCCGGAAGTGCTGCTGCTCGACGAGCCGTTCGGAGCGCTGGACGCGATCACGAAGATCACGATGCAGAACGAACTGCTCCGGCTGTGGGAGGGCTCCGGTAAAACGGTGCTGCTTATCACTCACGATATTGATGAGGCCATCTATCTTGCCGATACGATCCATGTGATGAGTCCTCGTCCCGGTGTGATTGTGGAAACGATCCGTTCGGAAGTCCCGCGTCCGCGCAACCGCAACGGTGCGGACTTTGTTCACCTGCGGGAGAAAATCATGACGCATTTGGACTTGGCTAAATAAAAGCAAGCGGCGGGGTGGGGTGGGTTAATATAAATGCTCATTCATGCTCATTCCATGTTATAATCATGAACAAGTTGAAAAAGTGAAGTGAAGGGGATTGGAATGAACTTTATCAGCACGCGCGGCAACGCGGCGGGAATCGGTTTTGTCGACACGTTCCTGATGGGGCTCGCCGAAGACGGCGGTTTGATGATTCCGGCGGAATTGCCGGTCATTGATCAAGACAAGATGAAGCAGTGGGAGCGGCTCAGCTATCAGGAGCTGACGCTCGAAATTTTTCAACTGTTCACGGGCGATGAAATTCCCCGGGAAGAGCTGAAGCAGCTGATTGACGAGAGCTACGCGACGTTCCGCAGCCCGGTGGTTACGCCGCTCCGCAAGATCCGGGACGACCTGCATATTCTGGAGCTTTTCCACGGACCGACCTTTGCTTTCAAGGATGTCGCGCTGCAATTTCTCGGTAACTTGTATTCCTATGTCTCCCAGAGGCAGAACAAAATCATCAACATTCTCGGCGCAACCTCCGGCGATACGGGCGCCGCGGCTATAGAAGGCGTTCGAGGCAAGGACGGCATCCGCATCTGCATTCTGCATCCGCATGAGAAGGTGAGCAAGGTGCAGGAGCTGCAGATGACGACGGTCGGCAACGAGAATGTACTTAATCTGGCGGTAAAAGGCAACTTTGACGACTGCCAGCGCATCATCAAGGAGCTGTTCGCGGACCTTGAATTCAAGAGCCGTTACCACCTGCGGGCGATCAACTCGATTAACTTTGTGCGCATTCTGGCGCAAACCGTTTATTATTTCTATGCGTATTTACAGCTTGTCCGCCAGAATCCCGCGGCCCAAATCAGCTTCAGCGTGCCGACGGGCAACTTCGGCAACATTCTGTCGGCGTTTCTGGCGAAACGGATGGGACTGCCGGTCCACCGGCTTATTCTGGCAACGAACGAGAACAATATTCTCGAGCGCTTTGTTCGCGAGGGCGTGTACATGCCGGACGAGTTCCGCAGCACGCACAGTCCGTCGATGGATATTCAGGTGGCCAGCAACTTTGAGCGCTACCTCTACTATCTGGTCGGCGAGGATTCGCAGCAGGTATCGGCAATGATGAAGCAGTTCCAGGAGGACGGCAAAGTCGTGCTGAGCGCGGGGTTGCTGGCAAAGGTCCAATCCGATTTTCAAGCGTACGGCGTCAAGAACGACGAGTGTCTGCGGATGATCGAAAGCTATTCCCGCGAAGCGGATTATTTGCTGGATCCCCATACGGCATGCGGCGTAGCCGCATACGAATCCTGCGGCGACAAGAACACGGTAACCGTCGTGCTGGCGACTGCCCACCCTGCCAAATTCGACGAGTCGATCCGGCTTGTCGGCATTGCTCAGGAGTTCCCTGCCGACATTCAAAGGCTGTTCGATAAGCCGCAGCATCAGCAGCTCGTGGACAATGACAAGGCAGAGATTGCCGCCCAGCTGGAGCGATTTTTCGGAACCCGGTAACCCCATTAGCGCATTACATCTCTCCCGCTTTACAATGAAGAACGCAGCGGCTATACTCGATAATAGTAATGTTGAACTAATTTCATATTTGTTTTAACCGGAGGAGCCTGCCAACAGCGGGCTCTTCCTGCCTTTTTCAGGAATTTGTCATCCGGAGCTTACCTAATATCGGGAGAATCCGGAAAAGCTAATGCTGCTGCTAAACTTGACCAGTGAAGGAGGAAGGGGCTTGTCTTTGCTTCATGCTGCCATTTTATTACCTTTTATTCTGGCTGTCGGAATTCCGCTTTTATCCAGCCTGCTGCGAAGCGCCCACACCGGATGGTTCGTCCTGCCTGGTCCGGCTCTGTTGTTCGCTTATTTTTTGAGTCGAATTCCAGCCGTGCAAGAGGGACAAAGCATCACCGCAGCCGTACGTTGGATTCCTTCGCTCGGAATCGACTTTACCGTCTATCTCGACGGGCTCGGGCTGTTATTCGCCCTGTTAATTACCGGGCTGGGTTCGCTCGTCGTGCTTTACTCGATTTTCTATCTGGATAAAAGCAAAGAAGCGGTGGATCGCTTTTACGTTTATTTGCTCCTGTTCATGGGCGCCATGCTCGGGGTCGTCATCTCCGACAATCTGATGGTGCTGTACGGCTTCTGGGAGTTTACAAGCATCTCTTCGTTTCTGCTGATCGCGTTCTGGCACCGCCGCGAACGATCGCGGTACGGCGCGCTGAAATCAATGCTGATTACGGTATTCGGCGGATTTGCGATGCTGGCCGGGTTCATCCTGCTTTACTTGATGACCGGTACGTTCAGCATCAGGGAAATCATCGGGCAGGCGGACGCCATCGCCAATCACGCATTGCTGCTTCCGGCCATGCTGCTCATTCTGCTGGGCGCCTTTACGAAGTCCGCCCAATTCCCGTTCCACATCTGGCTTCCGGATGCGATGGAGGCGCCGACGCCTGTCAGCGCCTATCTGCATTCCGCAACGATGGTGAAGGCGGGCCTGTATCTGGTCGCCCGCTTCAGCCCGGTTTTCGCCGGAGGGGCGGAGTGGTTCTGGCTCGTGTCGGGCTTTGGATTATTCAGCTTGGTCTATGGCTCTTACCGGGCGATCAAGCAAACGGATCTGAAGGCGCTGCTGGCGTTTTCCACGGTCAGTCAGCTTGGGCTGATCATGAGCCTGCTCGGGTTCGGCTCGGCCGCAGCGTATTATTCGGGAACCGGCGATTATCAGCTGTATGCGGCAGCGATAGCGGCCGCCGTCTTCCACCTGATCAATCACGCGATATTCAAGGGCGCTTTGTTCATGGTGGCCGGCATCGTCGACCATGAGACGGGCACCCGGGACATTCGAAAGCTCGGCGGCCTGATGGCTTTCATGCCGGTTACGTTCTCGGCGGCGCTTATCGGCGCCTTCTCGCTTGCCGGCCTGCCGCCGTTCAACGGGTTCCTCAGCAAGGAAATGTTTTTTAGGGCCGCGCTGCAAATGCTGCGCATGGACATATGGAACATGCAAACATGGAGCGTGCTGTTCCCGGTCGTCGCATGGACGGGCAGCGTGTTCACGTTTCTATACAGCATGCTGCTGCTGTTTCGCACGTTTACCGGGAAGCTGCAGCCTGACAAATTGGAGAAAAAGCCGCATGAAGCGCCGCTTGGCATGCTGCTGCCGCCGCTTGTGCTCGGTTTGCTCGCCGTCGTATTCGGCCTGTTCCCGAATCTGCTTGCCTATACGCTGATCGAGCCGGCCGTGGCGTCGATTCTCCCTCGTGAGCTGTCCGCGGCGGGGAAATTCAAGGTTGACATTTATTTCTGGCACGGCTGGACGGCAGAGCTATTCATGACGATCGCCATCGTTGCGGCGGGCACAATCCTGTATAAGCTGTACAGACGCCTAACGGTGTTGAACCGTCCGTTGCTCCGCCGCATTTCCCTGAACGCGGCCTACGATGGGGGACTCCGGTCGCTGGAGATGGCATCGCAGCGGTTGACGAACGCTTATATGACCGGCTCCGTCCGGCGCTATCTGATTTATATTTTAACCTTTTTCATTGTGGCGCTGGGTCTCACGATGATCGGGTCGGATGCGTTCCGTTTCGACACCTCCGGCTACGCGGACATGTCGGCGTACGAAGCGGCCGTCGCAGCGGCATTGATCCTGGCCGCCGTCGCCGTTCCGTTCGCCCGCTCGCGGCTGACGGCGATCATTCTGACCGGAGCTGTGGGGTATATGGTAACGCTGTTCTTTGTCCTTTTCCGCGCGCCGGATCTGGCTTTGACGCAGATGATCGTGGAGACCGTGTCGGTCACGCTGTTCCTGCTGTGCTTCTACCATCTGCCCAAGCTGAGGAGGGAAAAGCTCAACGTGCGCTTCAAGCTGACCCATGTGCTGATTTCGGCCGGGGTTGGCATTCTCGTTACGCTGATCGCCTTGAGCGCGAGCGGAAGCCGTGCGTTCGATTCGATCTCGGATTATTATTTGGCCGAAAGCTACAACTCGGCGGGCGGCAGAAATGTCGTGAACGTCATCCTTGTCGACTTCCGGGGTTTTGATACGCTGCTCGAAATTATGGTGCTCGGGATCGCCTCGCTCGGCATTTACGCGCTCATCAAGCTCGGAGCGGATTCGGGGGCCGGTGGCTTGCAGACCCCGGCCCCAAGACCGGCCAAACAAACGAGCATTCGTCTGCCGGCAAGCAACGACGTCATCCTCCGAACGGTGTCCAAAGGCGCCATTACCATCATTCTGTTCTACTCCTGGTATTTGTTTTATGCCGGCCATCACAATCCAGGAGGCGGATTCATCGGCGGATTGTTGACGGCTTCCGCGCTCGTCCTGATGTCGATGGCGTTCGGCATGAAGCTGTCCACCCGAATACTGCCTGTCGACTTCCGTCGCGTCATGGCGCTGGGTCTGCTCGTCGCCCTGCTCACCGGAATCGGGTCCTTCGCATTCGACGCGCCGTTCCTCAGCCACGCTTACGATTATTTCGATCTGCCGCTGCTGGGCGAGATCGGGTTGGCCACGGCGGTACTGTTCGACCTGGGCGTTTACCTTGCGGTGGTGGGCGTCACCATGACCATCATCTATACGATAGGGAGGGACATTTAGCCGTGGAATTGTTCATGTCACTTACGATCGGCGTGCTGTTCGCCGTCGGCGTTTACCTGATCTTGTCGAAAAGCCTGCTGCGGATCATCTTGGGCACATCGCTGCTCACCCAAGGCGTCCACCTGCTGTTGCTGACGATGTCCCGGTTGAAAACAGGCGCGCCTCCTCTGCTTGGGGAGAAGGCGGATGCGTACGTCGACCCCTTGCCACAGGCCTTGATTCTGACGTCGATCGTCATCAGCTTCGGCGTCACATCGTTCTTTTTCGTACTGGCCTATAAGGCATATCAGAAGCTCGGCACGGACAATATGGAGGAGTTGAGGGGAGACGAGCATGAATAATCTGATCGTATTCCCGCTGCTCATTCCGCTCACCACCGCCGTCCTCATGATTTTCCTCCATCATCACATCGCCGCCCAGAGATGGATCAGCGCGGTTAGCATGGTGCTGAATGTCGCGGCCGCCGTCATGATTGTGTCTCAGGTTCGGGCCGAGGGCATCCAAACCCTCTATATGGGCGGCTGGGTTCCGCCTTACGGCATCCTATTCGCAGCCGATATGCTGGCCGCCCTGCTCGTGCTGACGACAGCCGTGATCGGGACCGCCTGCCTGCTGTATGCGTTTCGGACGATCGGCGAGCAGCGGGAGCGCCATTACTTCTATCCGCTTTTTCAATTTTTGGTGGCGGGCGTTATGGGCTCGTTTCTTACGGGCGATTTGTTCAATTTGTTCGTCTGCTTCGAGGTCATGCTGATTTCTTCGTACGCGCTGATCGTTCTCGGCGGCACGAAGCGGCAGCTAAGGGAAACCTTGAAGTATATCTTGATTAATATTTTGTCCTCTACTTTGTTCGTGGCGGCCGTGGCTTACCTGTACGGTGTCGTCGGCACGCTGAACATGGCCCAACTGTCGACCCGCGTGGCGGAAGCGGGGCAAGGAGGCGTGCTGAACGTGATCGCCGTCCTGTTCCTGATCGTCTTTTCGCTGAAGGCGGGACTGTTTCTGTTTTTCTGGCTTCCGGGCTCTTACAGCGCCCCGCCGGCGGCGGTGACCGCCTTGTTCGGCGCCCTTTTGACAAAGGTCGGACTTTACGCGCTTATCCGCACGTTCACGCTAATTTTCTACAACGATCCGGGCGTCACGCACGCTTGGATCGGCGGAATGGCGGGGGCTACCATGATTCTGGGAGGGCTGGGCGCGCTCGCATACTCCGACATTCCCCGGATATTGAATTACAACGTGGTGATCAGCGTCGGCTTTATCGCGTTTGGGCTGTCGGTCGCCACGCAGGATGCGCTGGAGGGCGCCGTGCTTTATCTGCTGCACGATATGGTCGCCAAAGCGCTGATGTTTTTTCTGGGAGGATTGATTATCGCGGCGGCCGGCACGGACAGGCTGAAGGAAATGGGCGGTATGATCGGGCGGTATCCGTTGCTCGGCTGGCTGTTTTTCGTGCTGGCATTGGCGCTTGCCGGCGTGCCGCCGCTCAGCGGCTTTCCGGGGAAGCTGCTGATGCTGCGCGGAGGTCTGGATGCGGAGGCGTACGGGCTCACGGCAATCGCGCTGGCATCGAGCCTCGTCGTCCTGTACTCGCTGATGAAGATCTTCATGCAGGCATTCTGGGGTGAAGAGAAGCCGGAGTTCGCTGCGCAGCCTGTGAAGCCCAGCCGGACGATCTGGCTGGCGCTTGGCATGACGGCTGCGCTGGTCGTATTGCTCGGCATCGGCTCGGAATCGGTCTATGCGCTCGTTTCCCAGGCGGCCGATGGACTGGTCCACCCGCAATCATACATCGAAGCGGTATTAAAGGAGTAGAGGATATGACCCTGCGTGTGCTGCTGAATTTTCCGAAAAAGGGCTGGGCGGTCGTCAAGCTGCTCGCCGTGTTCCTGAAAGAGCTGTTTCTGTCCGGCATCACGGTCGCGCTCCAGATCATCCGTCCGCGGCTGAACGTCCGTCCGGGCATATTTGCGCTCGAAACCGGACTGAAGTCGGACTGGGAGGTCACATTGCTGGCCTGCCTGATCTGCCTCACGCCAGGCACGCTGACGCTGGATGTGTCGCGGGACGGCCGGATTCTATATATCCACGCGATGAATATAGAGGACGTGGAACTGTTGTCCGCGCAGATCAAGGGAAGCTTTGAAAAAGCGATTATGGAGGTGACGCGGTAATGCAAGGTCTGCTCACGGCATCGCTCGTCGTATTGTCGCTGGCGATTCTCGGCTGCATGTACCGGCTGCTCAAGGGACCGTCAATGGCCGACCGAATCGTGTCCCTGGACACGATCGGCATCATTCTGCTTTCGATGATCGCGGTGTTCAGCATGCTGTTCAAGACGACGGCTTACCTCGACATTATCCTCGTTATCGGCGTTATTACGTTTATCGGTACGGCTGCGTTAGCGAGATTTATTGAGAGGGGGGACGTCATTGAACGCGGAGACCATAACGGCGGCAGGTGAACTGCTGATCGGTGTGCTGGTGTTAACGGGAGCTTCGCTTAGCGCGTTGGGCGCATTCGGGCTCGTGCGGCTGCCTGACGTTTATTTGCGGTCGCATGCCGCAACCAAAAGCGCGACGCTGGGCGTGCTTCTTGTGCTGGCCGGCGCATTTCTGTACTTCTGGCTATATCTGGAGCATGCCAGCGCCAAGCTGATTCTGGGTATCGTATTCGTGTTCATGACGGCCCCGGTAGCCGGGCACCTGAACGGAAGGGCCGCGCACCGCACCGGGGTTTCCCTGTGGGAGAAAAGTGTGCGGGACGATCTCAAACAAACGGTGAAACCGGGACGGGAAGGCATGAATGGACCGCAAGGGGAGTCAAGCGGTGATTAATGTGGAATGAAAGATGGTTCACGGTCCCGTGAGATTGGGTAAGCAGCCGGACGAGGGGCAGCGCCCGCTTATGACGGAGGCTTGAAGATGGACGATTCACGCGCTATGAACCGATGCGGGATAAGCATGCGTTGCTGATGAACCGGCTCGCCTTTCACCGCGCGAAGCAGCGTCTGGGACGCCGTGTAGCCCAGCTGATAGATGCCGATATCGACGGAGCTGATCGGCGGTGACGTCAGCTCGGACATCGGGATGTTGTTGAAGCCGGCGAGGGCCAGATCCTGCGGCACTTTAAAGCCGAGCTCGGTGACGCCGCCCAGCACGCCGAGTGCGACGACATCGTCCATGACGACAATCGCGCTCGGCCGATCCGGAACGTTCATGATGAACGACATGGCGCGGTAGCCGCTTTCTTGCAGGAAGTCGCCTTCGACGATCCAATCGGGACGAGCGGCGATGCCTGCTTCCGCAAGCGCGTTCCGGTAGCCGGCCAGCCGGTCCTTGGAGACGGTCAGGTCGGGCGGCCCGCTGACGAAGCCGATCCGAGTGTGGCCCTGGGCGATGAAATGGCGGGTCACGTCGTAAGCGGCCTGCACGTTGTTGTTGTCCACCGTCAGAATGTCGCTATGTTCTTCGCTGCGGCCGATCAGCACGAACGGAAAATTGTTTTCCTTCAGCAGTTTAATGACCGGATCGCCTTCGCGGGAATACAGCAGGATAAGTCCGTCCACGCGGCGGCCGCGCACGAGACGGTTGACCGCGTCGACCTCCTCGCGCTCGGTCGATCCCGTCGTCAGCATGAGATCGTAGCCGGAACGGGTGGCTTGCGTCACCACGCCGCGAATCACCTCGGAGAAAAACAAATTCAGGAACAGCTCTTCGGCCGGTCTCGGAAGGACGATTCCGATCGTGCGGGTCACCTTGGAGACGAGGCTTTTGGCCATTACGTTCGGATGATAGTCCATCGCCTCCATAATTTCCTTCACCTTACGCGCGGTGGCGGCACTGATCTTCGGATGGCCGGACAGGACGCGCGAAACGGTGGAGGGCGATACGCCCGCCTTTCTCGCGATGTCGACTATAGTTACGTTCAAGGGAACGACCTCCAATTTCCAATGCAAACGATTGAATGATGTCAGACTTTCGCAAAGCGAAAATCCTTTTTTTACTATGTTAGCGCAATCAACGGACGGTGTAAACCACATAATCGTGAACGGTACGCGGAAAATCGATCAAAAGGAAATATAGGTAAAATATACAGAAAACATGAGGAAATGCAAGGTAATGAGAGGAATTTCCTCGAATTTGCCGGGATATAAATGCAAAACCCGAAAAATCCGTTTTTACAAGCGTTCAAGCGGAGATTATTATTGTAGGCAAGTATTAAAGCGTTTTCACAAAGGGGGGGCGGCGTGGTGATACGTATCGTATCCGCATCCATTTTGTGCAAACGTTTGCTCTTACTTGATCACCCCAAATAGAGAGGAGTTTTTTTGATGAATCGAAGTTGTGTCGGCCGCAGGAAGGGGCTACAGTTGCTTTTAACGGCGGCCCTGCTGTTCCAGATTGTATCGGCTTTGCTGATTTTGCCGCCGGCCATGGCCGCTCCGAACGCAGAGCAATGGGCGGAGGAGCCCGGGGGAGCTTCCAAATGGGTCGTGGCCGGTACATTCACCGAATGGAATCCGTCCAATACGGCAGGCCAAATGAAGCACATCGTCGGCGGATTGTATACATACAGCACCGTGCTTCCGGCTGGAACCCATCAGTTCAAGCTGACCCGAAACGATACCTGGGACGGCTTCAGCAACGCGGGGAGCAACTTCTTCCTGACGCTCGAAGCGGAGACCGCCGTAAGCATCTATGTCAACGAGGAGATCAATGCGGCCAGAATTACGGCTCCCGGCGTGCAGGGCCTGCCGCAGTATACGGCGCCTCTTCCGGCGGAGAAATGGCCGCGGCTGGTCGGCAATCTCCAGACCGCCCTGGGCGGGACGGCCAACTGGTCTCCCGAAACATCGCAGCTTTATTTCGCGGATTACAACCTTGACGGCACGGTGTTTAAAATGCAAAGAACGCTGCCGCCGGGCTCCTATGAAGCCAAGGTGGCATTCGGCCCGAATTGGGATGAAAATTACGGCGCCACGGGCAGTGGCGGCGCCAATCTCCAGGTGGCGGGCGCGGCGGATGCGTATACGGTGTTTTCAATCGACTATGCGGGGGACAAGCTGCTGACCGCAGATACGATTATCCTGAACGGAGGCTTTGACGGCAGGATCAAGGCGCAAAGCCTGCAGTTCGACAGTCGCAGCATCACGTTCAAAAAGCCGTTCGGCGCAGTCAAGCAAGGACAGCAGGACGTCACCTTCCGCATTGCCGCAGCCAAGGACGACGTGCAACTGGCACGGCTGGAGCTGACCGGAGGCGACGGGAAGACCTCAACGTTCGATATGCGCAAAGCCACGGTCATCGGCGAGAAGGATTATTTCGAAGTATCCGTGCCGAAGGCGGCCTTTACGGAAATCGGTATCTGGGGCTATAAATTTCTGCTGATCGACGGGGGAACCAAGCTAGAATACGGCGACGATTCCGTGCGGGGCGGCAGCGGATCCGCAGTGGAGGAAGGGGCCGTGCCTTTCGATCTCACGGTGTATGATCCGGGGTTCGCCACACCCGACTGGATGAAAAATGCCGTCGTGTACCAGATTTTCCCCGACCGGTTCTTCGACGGGGACAAAGCGAACAACCGCGCCAAGCTGAAGGATGGCTACCGCGGCTTCCGCGACGAGGGCGACGATGTGGAGGCGATCGCCAGCTATCCTCTGCAATATTTCGACGGTGGCGTCGAGAACGACCCCTCGCCCGGGCAGGTGAAGGGGGAATGGAGCGCGATTCCGGAGAATCCGGATCGCAGCCTGCCGGAGAACAAGCCATATTATCCGGATGCCGAGACGGACGGAATCTGGACGAACGAGTTTTACGGCGGGGATATTCAGGGGGTGCGGCAGAAGCTGGATTATCTGAAGTCCATCGGGGTGACGGCCATTTATTTCAACCCGGTCGCATGGGCTGCATCCAACCATAAATATGATGCAACGGATTACAAGCATCTGGATCCGATGTTCGGTATGCCGGTGTACAACAAGCCAGGCGACCCGGCGAGCGGCCTGAACGTCGAAGCTACGCGAATTGCATCGGATCGGGTGTTTGTTGAATTCGCCAATGCTGCCCGCGGGCAGGGCATCAAGCTGATTGTGGACGGCGTTTTCAACCATGTCGGCGACGATTCGATCTACTTCGACCGTTACGAGAAGTATCCGGAGATCGGTTCTTACGAGTACTGGGCGAAGGTGTACGACATCCAGAACACAACGGCGGGCATGACGGTCGAGCAGGCCGAGGCGCAGGCGCAGGACTATTTTACGGGCCTGATCAATCCGAAGACCGGCAGCAATTATAAGTATCCGCAGGATTTCGAATTTGTGAACTGGTTCACGGTCAAAAACGAGCGGGTTAAAGACCGGGAAGGCACAAGCGATATTTATAAATACGACGCCTGGTGGGGCTACGATTCTCTGCCGGCTATGGACGCCGTGGGACCGCAAGCCGGCGATTCGGAGGCGCTTGAAGGCGTTCACGAATGGAATAATGCGAGTTACCGCGATTACGTCATCGGCCGTGACCTGACCGGTTTGACGAAGGAGAAAGCCGATACGGCCATGCAGAATACGGCTTCGCAGCGCTGGAACTGGATGGGGGCGAGCGGCTGGCGTCTGGATGTGGCGCCGGATGTATCCGAAGGGACATGGAAAAAGTTCCGTGCAGCCGTCAAATCGCAAGCGGGCCGCCTTGACGCGAACGGCAATCCGATAGAGGAGCCGATCATCCTCGGCGAGGAGTGGGGCGTCGCCACCCGTTACTTGCTCGGCGACCAATTCGACTCGGTCATGAACTACCGCTTCCGCAGCGCTCTGCAAAGCTTCATGATCGACGGCAACGCAGCGAATTTCGATCAGGCGCTGGAATCGATACGTGAGGACTATCCGGAGGAAGCGTGGCAGGTCATGCTCAATCTGGTCGGCTCCCATGATACGACGCGATCGATTACGAAGCTGCAATTTCCGAGCTACGAGGAGGAGCGGACCCAAATAGCGCCTGAAGCAAGCGATGCTGCGCTGGTCGACCAGCAGCTGACCGCGATTTTCCAGATGGGTTACCCGGGCGCGCCGACTGTATATTACGGGGACGAAGTGGGACTTGTCGGTACGAAGGATCCCGACTCACGGCGGACGTTTCCGTGGGAGCGCGTAACAGGCGGCGGTGGCAGCTATAAGGGAGTTGGCCGTTACGCAAGCCTTTTCAACACCTATAAAACGGCAGCCGCCGTCCGCAACGACAATGAGGTGTTCCGCACGGGGGACATCCGCCTCTCGTATGCGGCGGGAGACGTTATCGCCTATGCTCGAAAGACTGAGAGCAAGGGCGGCCTGATGGCTATTAACCGCAGCAATGAGGCGCAGACGATCGATGTGAAAACCGCGGGCTTCCTGCCGGACGGTCTGACCCTTGTCGATCAGCTCGGCGGATCGATTCAGGCGGTCGTCAACGGTGGCAAGGCCTCCCTCACGATTCCAGCGAAAACCGGCGTCATGATGGTGTCCAAGGAGACGATCAGCGCACTGCCGGTCGTGACCGGGCTGGCTGCCAACGCGGGCAACGGAAAGGTGGACCTCACCTGGCAGGCCGTTAATGGAGCTGACGGGTACCGGGTATACCGGTCGCTGATCGAGGGCGGCGACATCGAGTATGTTGGCGAGGCGGCCGCCACGGCTTATTCGGATACGCGAGTGGTGAACGCCACCAAGTATTATTACACGGTTACCGCGTTCAAGGATGTATCGGAGAGCCTGCCGGCCGACGCCGTATCGGCTACGCCGTACTTCCCGATTGACGCAGTCGGCATACCATCGTCGGTCAACGATGTGACGCTGGGCGTCGGAAACAAGACGGCCGATATCACCGTCTCGGCTGCCGTGTACGGCTTGACCGATAACCCGCAGTATTCGAACAAGTCCGCGCCCAGCTTGACGGGCAAGCTTTTTTACTACTTGGACAAGGAGGGCGTTACTCCGGATACTGCCTTGTCGGTTCCCTTGCAGTATAAACAGGATTCGGGCGGCGCGAAGGTGTACAAGGCCGCCTTCGAACCGGTCGAGCCGGGTGTCTACCGGTATTTCGCCGTCTTCACAACGAATAACGGCGAGACAGGGTACACTTCGGGGGAAAGCCGGGTGAATGCGCTGGCAGATACGCAGGATACGACGCCTCCCGCTGCTCCGGTGCTGGGTGCCATCTTGCAGGAATCGAGCCGTGCCGCTCTGGTCTGGACCGTGAGCGACACCTCCGTCAAGGGCTTTGAAATTTACCGATCTTCATCGGCGGACCCGGCCTGGCGGAAAATCGCGGCCGTCAATAAGGACGCCTCAGCCTATGTCGATTTCACCGTCAATAACGATATCGCATACAGGTATAAAGTGTCCGCCTATGACCAGGCCTACAACCGTTTGTCCTCGAACGAGCAGCCGGTTACGCCGAAGCTGGTCATGATCGATGTCACACTGCGCCTGCGAATCCCGGATTACACGCCGGCTACGGACGACATAACGATCGCGGGCAGCTTTAACGGCTGGAACGTACAATCGACCAAGCTTAACGTGCCCAGCGGGGCAACCAACCGCAGCATCCTGGAGTATTCGTTCAAGATGATGGCGGGCAAAACTATCGAATACAAATACGCACGGGGCAGCTGGCCCACCGAGGCGTATACCAGCCACAGCCGTCTGCCGAACGACACCAGCGACGCGGGCAACTGGGCTTACAGCTCGACCGATACGAACATGAAGCTGAAAATAGCCAACCAGGGCGGCAATCGGATGGTGGTCGATGATTATGTGCTGCGCTGGGCGGATATGCCGATGATGGTGTCGATACCGAGAATTTCATACGGTGAGGATATCGCGTTTTCGACTGCGGACCCGAGCTTCAGGCTGAAGGCCAACGTCCCTTATGGCGTATCGTTCACCATCAACGACAAGCCGATCAAGGCGGGCGAGATGGACCCATTCGGACAGGTAGATGTCGGGTCGATCCCGCTTAATCCGGGATTGAATACGTTCAAGCTTCATATTGAACCGACGGAGGAGACGCTTAATCTGCCTTGGTATGTAGACAAAGGGAGAGCGGGCCAAGCGACGAAAACACTGAACCTGACCGTTACGCGAACGTCGTCCGATTCGCCGTCGTCCGGTTCAGGCCCGGGAGCCGGGCCCAATGCTCCGACCGCACCGGCTGCACCGTCAGGTCCGCAGACATCGACTGAAACGATCAGCGAAAAAACGCTTGAAGCCGCCCCTGACGCAGGGGGCACCGTCACCGTCGAAATCGCCGCCGGTACGCAGCAGGTATTGCTGCCGCTTCGTACGGCCGATTTCGTTCAAGACGGCAAGCTGCTGCTGAAGCAAAGCAAGCTGGCTGTCGAGGTGCCGGCGGAGGTGCTGAAAGCGCTGAAAAGCTTGGCGCAGGGCACGGGCACGGGCACAGGCTCGGACGCGAGCGGCGGGCAAATCGCGTTCGAGATGAAGCCGTTAAACAACGAGGCTGCGAAGTCGGCGGTTGGGCAGGCTTCGGTCACAGCCGGAAACATCCGGGCGATCAGTCAAGTATACGAGTTCCGTCTGTCCGTGCTGGGGGAGAACGGTTCCCGGCAATTCCTTGCCGCCTTTGAGCGGCCGATCACGATTGCTTTTGACGTCGAGGGCACAGCGGATCCCGATACCGCGGGCGTCTACTTCATCGGAGATGACGGCACGCTGGAGTATGCGGGAGGGGTATGGAACGGAAATACAGTTTCCGCAGAAGTCGGCCATTTCAGCCAATATGCCGTGCTTCAAATCGAGCGGACATTCGCGGATGTCGGGGCCGCGCATTGGGCGCGCCTGGCGATCAAATCCCTGGCGGCCAAACAAGTCGTGAACGGCACCGATACCCGTTCGTTCGCGCCGGAACGCAGCGTGACACGGGCCGAGTTCACGTCGATGCTCGTTCGCGCCCTGCGATTGTCCCCGGGCGAAGAAACGTCGCTGACGTTCAAGGACGTTCCGGCCGGCGCATGGTATGCGGACGAAGTTTCGGCCGCCGTTGCGGCGGGTATTCTCAAAGGCAAGGGTACCACCGCCGCATTGGCGCCGAACGACGGGATCACCCGTGCCGAGATGGCCGTTTTGCTGACAAGAGCCTTCAAGCAGGCGATCGAACCGGCAAAGGCTGCGGCAAGCCGCTTCCAGGTGAGCTTCAAGGATGAGGCGCGCTTCAGCCCATGGGCTGCGGAAGCGATCGCGGAAGCCGCCGGATTAGGGCTCGTTAAGGGCCGCTCGGGCAATGTATTCCTGCCGGATGCGGAGTTAAGCCGCGCGGAGAGCGCTCAGGCGATCTACAATTTGCTGTCAAAATAATCGGCGTATACGGGATCGACCGTTTTCACGAGCAAACGCCATCTGGGGGTTCATCCTCCAGGTGGCGTTTGCTGTCGTCTTTGGACGTTTGCCGTTTGCCCCGCGTATGCAAGAAGGGTAAAATCGAGGGTGAGACTGTCGATAATTGGGAAAGGGCGGATGAGATTTGGAACTGATGGAAGCGATCAGGGGACGCAGATCGCTCGGCCGGGTAAAGGCCGATCCGATTCCGCGCGAGACAATCGAGCTCATATTGGAAGCGGGTAACTGGGCGCCTAGCCACCATCACACCGAGCCCTGGCGGTTTATCGTCATGACGGGCAGCGGCCGGGACGTGCTCGCGCGCGCATATGGAGACATTGCCGCCGAGCGGGCTAAAGTGTCGGATGAACCGGCGCTTGCGGAGCTGCGGGCCAAGCACGGGGCAAAAGCGTACCGCGCGCCAGTGGTGATCGCCGTCACGGTCAAGCCTTCGGACGATCCGGGAGTGATCCGGATCGAGGAATTCGCCGCTGCCCACGCCGCCGTGCAGAACATGCTGCTCATGGCGCATTCGCTCGGCCTGGGCGCGATCTGGCGTTCGGGAGAACCGATCTACCATGCCCGAATGAAGGAGGCGCTCGGGATGGATGAGAACGAGTGGCTGGTCGGGCTTGTATACGCTGGGGTGCCGGATATGGCGGCGCCTGCCGGCAGGAGGAAACCAGCTGCGGACAAGACGGTATGGCTCGACGGAACCGAATCGAACAAATAGTAGGCTATCAGGGCGGCAGTTCCGCCGGGCGCGTGCAAGGGCGTTCGGAGGACTGACGCCCTTCGACATTTTTTTCGATTGACAGGGTAGCGGCCGCGTGCGAAAATGTACGCGTGTACATCAAAACGGAACAAGGTGGTCTCGGTAGACGAATGGCTACGCGCAAAGAGGTTGCGGACATGGCAGGCGTGTCGGAGGCGACGGTTTCGAGAGTGATGAACGGCGTGGGGCCGATCCGCGAGTCGACCCGGCAGAAGGTGCTGGAAGCAGCCCAAACCTTGAATTATCATATGAATGCGATTGCTTCCAGCTTTGCCCGCGGCCGAAGCGGCAATCTCGGCGTCGTCATTCCGCATGTGCCGAAGGTGCGACTTTTCTCGACCTATTATTTCTCGGAGATGATGAGCGGCATTGGCGAGGCGGCGCGCGCGCACGGCTGCGGCTTGCTGCTGCTGTACCGCGATCCTGCGGTGCCGTACGACTATGTGTCGCTGTTCCGAACGCAAAGGATTGACGGCTGCCTGGTGCTCGGCGCCAACTCGCTGCCTTCCGAAACGACTGGCATCGCTGCGATGGCGGAGGCCGGGCTGCCCTTCTGCCTGATCGATCAGAGCTTCGACGACCCGGGTGTGAGCGCCGTGGTCGCGGCTCATGAGACGGGAAGCTACCATGCGGTCAGTCATCTTATTGAAAGCGGTTTCGGACGTATCGGCTTTCTGAACGGCGCCCCTCAGTATTCGACCAGCGCCGACCGGCTTGCGGGCTATAGGCGCGCATTGGAGGAGTCGGGAATCGGCTTCGATCCCGGGCTGCTCTACGAGGGCAATTACAGCATGAGAAGCGGCCAGGCGGCGGCTGCGGCGGTATTTGCGGACAGGGAGAAGCTGGACGCCGTATTCGTCGCCAACGACCGGATGGCGATAGGCCTGCTGCAGGGGCTGCGCGAGCGGGGGTGCGAGACGCCGGAGGATATGCGCATCGTCGGTTATGACGATTCGGATGCGTCGCGCATATCGGATCCGCCGCTAACAACGGTGAAGGTGCCTTTCTATGAGATGGGTTTGACGGCGGCGGATATGCTGCTGGAGCGGATTCCCGGCTGGTCCGCCGGCGCGTCCGTTTTCCGCAGGACGATGCCGACCGAGCTCGTTGTTAGGAAATCGTCCGCAAAATAATCAATATCGGGAGGGTTAACAGATGAAGCTGAATGTCGGAATGGTCGGTTACAAGTTTATGGGCAAAGCCCATAGCCAGGCTTACAAGGACGCACCGATGTTTTTTCCGGATGCGCCGAAGCCTGTGATGAAGGCGATCTGCGGCCGCGATCCGGAGGGCCTTGCCCAGGCTGCGGCGCAATTCGGCTGGGAATCGATGGAGACCGACTGGCGCGCGCTTGTCGCACGGGACGATATCGATCTGATCGATATCAATGCGCCGTCCAACGCGCATAAAGACATTGCGCTTGCAGCGGCCAAGGCCGGCAAACATATATTCTGCGAGAAGCCGCTTGCGCTGACGCTGGCTGATTCTCGCGAGATGCTGGAGGCGGCGGAGTCCGTCGGCGTTAAGCATATGGTCGGCTTCAATTACCGGTTCGCGCCGGCCGTGCAGCTGGCGAAGAAGCTCGTCGAGGAAGGGCGGCTGGGCCGCATTTATCATTACCGCGCCTGGTTTTTGCAGGATTGGATCGTCGACCCCGACTTTCCGCTTGTGTGGAGGCTGGATAAAAACATCGCCGGCTCGGGCTCGCTCGGAGACCTTGGCGCGCATCTGATCGATCTTGCTCATTTCCTGATCGGGGACATGAAAGAGGTCATCGGCATGAGCGAGACGTTCATTAAGGAGCGGCCAATGCCGTCCTCCATGACCGGACTCAGCGGCAAGGGCAGCGTGGATGCGCCGAAGGGACCTGTTACGGTCGATGATGCGGCGCTGTTCCTGACCCGGTTCGCGAACGGGGCGGTAGGCAGCTTCGAGGCGACGCGTTACGCATTGGGACACCGGTGCACGAATGCGTTCGAGATTAACGGAAGCAAAGGCAGCGTGAAATTCGATTTTGAACGGATGAACGAGCTGCAGGTTTATTTTGGCGATGACTCCGAAGAGGTGCAGGGATTCCGCAGGGTGCTTGCGACCGATCCGGCGCACGCTTATATGAATGCGTGGTGGCCGGCCGGCCACACGATCGGCTATGGCCAGACGTTCACGCACGAGGTCGTCGAATTGCTTCATGCCATTGCGGCAGACCGCCAGCCGGTGCCGAATTTCCGTGACGGCGTTGCCTGTCAGGCCGTGCTCGAGGCGGTGGAACGGTCGATCGTCGAACGGCGTTGGGTGGGCATTGAGGAGATGTAGCCGGCGCCTGCCGGTGCATGCTTGAAGATGAGAGCTTACGGACAGGAGGAGTCGGCATGCAGAAAGCGTTGATCGTATGGGGCGGCTGGAGCGGGCATGAGCCCGAGCAGGCGGCGGACCATTTTCGCGGGATACTGGAGCAGGAGGGCTTTGGGGTCGAGGTGGCGGATTCCCTTGAGGCGTTCGCCGATGCCGGGAAGCTGCTGGAACTCGATTTGATCGTGCCGCTCTGGACGATGGGTCGGATTGAACAGAAGCTGGTCGATAACGTGTCGGCGGCTGTTCAGAGCGGCGTAGGGCTGGCCGGCTGCCATGGCGGCATGTGCGACGCGTTCCGCGAGAATGTGGACTGGCAGTTTATGACCGGCGGTCAATGGGTGGCTCATCCGGGCAACGACGGCGTCGAGTATGTCGTCAACGTCAAGCACAGCACAAGCCCGCTGGTTGCCGGGATCGGGGACTTCGGCGTCAAGTCGGAGCAATATTATTTGCACGTCGATCCGGCTGTCGAGGTGCTGGCGACGACGCGGTTTCCCGTCGTGCCGGGACCGCATTCGCTGAATGGGCCGGTCGATATGCCGGTCGTATGGACGAAACGCTGGGGAATCGGACGCGTCTACTACAATTCGCTCGGCCATGTGGCCGATATCGTGCGGATGCCAGTCGTGTCCGAATTGATGCGGCGCGGCTTCCTATGGACGGCGGAAGGCAGGCGCGAGGCGCTTCGGAATGCGGCGGGGCAGCGCGAAGTCTATTCGGGCATGGCCGATAATCAGCTTTAGAGCGAGAAGAAGAAGGAGAGAGGAATCGTGGATAAAGTAAAAGTCGGCATGATCGGCACGGGCAACATCAGCGGCATTTATTTTCAGAACGGCGGACGGTTCGAATCGATGGAAATCGCGGCATGCGCCGATCTCGATGTGGAGCGGGCGAAGGTCAAGGCCGCCGAGCACGGCGTGCGCGGCTGCTCGGTGGAGCAGTTGCTGGCCGATCCGGAGATCGAGATGGTCATCAATCTGACGATTCCGGCGGCGCACGCTCCCGTGTGTATCCAGGCGCTGGAAGCGGGCAAGCATGTGTACGTCGAAAAACCGCTGTCGGTCACGCGCGAGGACGCGGCGCGTATGCTGGACATCGCGCGGAGCAAAAATTTGCTCGTCGGCTGCGCGCCGGATACGTTTCTGGGCGCAGGCATCCAGACGTGCATCAAGCTGATCGAAGACGGTGCGATCGGCACGCCGATCGGGGCGACCGCTTTCATGATGAGCGGGGGCACCGAATCGTGGCATCCGGCGCCGGAATTTTTCTATAAAACGGGCGGCGGCCCGATGTTCGATATGGGGCCTTATTATTTGACGGCGTTAATTGCCATGCTCGGCCCGATCAGCCGGGTAACGGGCTCGGCGCGCATCTCCTATCCGGAGCGGCTCATTACAAGCGAGCCGCTTAGGGGACAGCGGATTACGGTAGATGTGCCGACGCATGTCGCCGGCATTATCGATTTCGCGGCCGGACCGATCGGCACGATTTTGACCAGCTTTGACGTGAAGGGCGGCTCGGTGCTCCCGCGTATTGAAGTATACGGCAGCGAGGGAACGCTTGTCGTGCCGGATCCGAACATGTTCGGCGGCGAGATCCGGTTATCGCGCGCCGGCTCGCGGGAGTGGACCGACATCGCGCTCACGCATGCCAATGCAGAGAACGCGCGGGGCATCGGCGCGGCCGACATGGCCAAAGCGATCCGCACCGGACGCAGCTACCGGGCCGCCGGCGAGCTGGCCTATCATGTGCTGGAGGCGATGCACGGCTTCCACGACGCGTCCGAGCAGGGCCGGCATTACGCGATGCGCAGCACCTGCGCGAAGCCGGCGCCGCTTCCGGCCGGTCTGGCGGATTATGAGCTGGATTAATAGCCTCAACGCAAGCACGGATAGGCTGGAAGCAATCTTTTCCATAAGGGCATCGGGCATCGACCCAGGGAGATATGGGAGGGTAAACCGCAAGGGTACATGTGGAGAACAACAGGTCGATCCCATATGTTCACTCCCCGTCAAATATTATCCTCAAGCGCTTCAAGCGTGGACCCTACCGAATTAAATATTTAAAGTATTTTGCGGAACCGCCGCATAAGCTTGGGATAGGGATAAAGGACAGAGTGGTGCTGTACGGCCTTGTGGAGAGGGGGAGTCCGGTGGCCGGTTGGAGGAGAAGGCGGTGGCGTAGCAGGGGAGGCAGAAGCAGCAGAGGAGGAAGACGAGGCAGGGGCATCGGGTTTCGGCTGGGAGGCAAAAAGCTGGCGCTGCTCATCCTGCTGCTGTTTGCTGTACTGACGGTTCAGACGTTTGTGTTCATCGAGAAAAATTTACGTCCGCCCCTGATGACGGTAGCTACGCTGCGCGTGAAGCAGATTGCGACGGAGTCGATTAATGAGGCGATATCCAAGCAGGTTGCGGGCGAATCCGACTATGAACGGCTGGTCGAGTGGAAAACGAATGCCGATGGGAAAATCTCGGGCTTCATGCTGAATTACGGCGAGCATATGCGGATCACGTCGGAGACCATCGAAACGGTTCAGAAAACGCTGGGCGATATTAAACAACTGCCGGAATATATTCCGATCGGCCAGGCGCTCGGCAGCGCGATTATTTCGTCCTTCGGGCCCCGGGTGCCCGTGCGTCTGGAGCCGATCGGGGCGGTCAAGGTCGACCTGAACACGCGGCAAACCAACGCGGGCATCAACATGATCCTGGTGGAAGTTTTTATACGCATCCGCGCCGAGGTGGCGATCATCATCCCGTTCGATACGAAGCCGGAGACCGTGCAGACGGAAATTCCGATATCCTACCTGCTCGTGGTCGGCGATGTGCCGATGTATTACTATGACAACAAAGGCAATCCCGTCGGCGGCGCGGCGCCGAATGCGCCGAATATCGCCGTGCCGATGGAACCGGGCGGGGGCGTGTCGAAGGAGTCCGGCCAGCAGACGGGTGGAGCCGGCAGCGGAGACGTATCGCAGGAAGCGGACGTCGGGACCACTCTGGCTCCGCGGGAGTAGAGCGGGGTACGGCGGGAGGCCGGGCAAGGAGCATGGTGCGACTGGCGCAGCGGGCGCCGAGCCGCGTTATCGGACCGGCTGCGATGAAGAAACGTAAATAGCACAGCGGTGATAGGATTAATGCCGCGATTAATGAACCGCCTTCATCAGCCGGCACGGTGTATCGAATTCAGCGCTTGTCCGATCGAACAAGTAGAACCCGCCGGGCGGCGGGTTCTACTTGTTTTTCTTCCCGCGGATTTTGCGCCATTCCTCCTGCTCCCATGATTTAAGGCTGGGGTAAGGATCGAAGGCCCACTCGACAAGGCCGCGGTCCCGGTACACGCCGTAATGCAGATGGGGCGGGAACTTGCCCGATGTGCCCGGCTTGCCGTAGCCGGAGCTGCCGACCCAGCCGATCGTCTGTCCGGGCGTCACGATGTCGCCGACCGCCACCTTTCTCTCAAAGCCGGACAGGTGAGCGTAATAATGGTACACGTTGTCGAGATCCCGAATGCCTATTCGCCAGCCGCCGAAAGGATTCCAGCCCTTCACTTCGACGATGCCGTAGCATGTGCTGCGGACGGGGACACCGTAACCGGCAAAAATATCCGTGCCCTCGTGAATTCGGTACCCGCCCCAGCCTCGTCTCGCCCCCCAGGTGCTGCGGTAGGAATAATTGGCGCGGACGGGCAGCGGAAAAGCATGCTCGAACAGGTCCAGCCTGTCGAAGGCGTCGTACAGCCGTGAAAATTGCATGACCCGCTGCACTGCCCGCGTATTGCGGTAATATTCCCACAACCCGATGGCGAAGTCATCCGTAGCTGTGCCGTGAGCGAGCACATGGCTTGCGATCGTGTACATGACGTCCGCGTCGTTCAGTCTGTCCGCTTTGCCGTCGCCGTCGCCGTCCCGGCCAATTCCGCCGAAATGGCGAATGGCGGCGAGGGAAGTCTCTGCTTCATCGGGATTCAAGGCGCCGCTCCAGCGGGAGGGCGGAATGTAGATAGACAGCAAGCCGCCGGAAACGGGTCTCGCTTTCGGCCTCGCTTTGGTCAATGTGCGCTCGTATTGGTCGATCGCCGCCAAATAATACCAAGGGATTCCGGTAAGGGTGCTGGTTTGTTCGAAAATGTTCCGGCGCTGCGCCATCCGCTCGGCTTCCGTCGGTTCTTTGGCCGAAGCGGGCTTCGCCTCCGAATGGGCCGTCGGAACGGCCGCCGAGCAGGGGGAGAGGGCCGCGGACGAGGCCATAAGCGCCGCGAGACCGAAGGCCGCCCATTTTCGGATGGTGGTTAAGGGCTGTTGTTCCCAATTCCGTCGCATGTCGGTTTCAATCGCCTCCTTGTCTGCGGTTAGCATTTGCATATCATTGGTTTTTATCCGATTCGTGCTATAATAAGGGATAATCGATATACTGGAGCGGAGCAGGCTCCGCTTGCCAAGAAAGCAGGTAATCTTCATGAGTACAAAACAACGCAACAAGGAACCCAAGCCGGATTGGCTTCGCATAAGACTGACGACCGACGGTAATTACGCCGAAATCAAGGACATGATGCGTTCGAAAACGTTGCATACCGTATGCGAGGAAGCGCGCTGCCCGAACATTTATGAATGCTGGGCCAACCGCACGGCGACCTTTATGATTCTCGGCGATATCTGCACGCGGGCCTGCCGCTTCTGCGCGGTCAAGACGGGCCTGCCGACGGAGCTGGATTTGCAGGAGCCGGAACGTGTGGCCGAGGCGGCCGTCCAGATGGGGCTGCGCCATTGCGTCGTCACTTCGGTGGCGCGGGACGATCTCGCGGACGGCGGCGCATCCATTTTTGCGGCGACTGTCCGCGCGATCCGCGAGAGGCTGCCTCTGTGCAGCATTGAAGTGCTGATTCCCGATTTCCAAGGCAATTGGGATGCCCTTCAGGTCGTGATGGACGCCAGGCCGGACATTCTGAATCACAACATCGAGACGGTGGAACGTCTGTCCGACAAGGTTCGGGCTAAGGCGAAATACGACCGCTCGCTTGAATTGCTGAGAAGAGCGAAGGGAATGGCGCCGTCCATTCCGACCAAGTCGAGCATGATGCTCGGCGTCGGTGAAGAGCGTGAGGAAATTTTGCGCTCGATGGACGATTTACGGGCGGTGGACGTCAACATTCTGACGCTGGGCCAATATTTGCAGCCTTCGCCGGCGCATCTTGCCGTGGAGCGCTACGTGCATCCGGACGAATTCAAGTCCTTGAAGGAAGAAGGCATCGCACGCGGGTTCAGCCATGTGGAATCCGGGCCGATGGTACGCAGCTCGTATCATGCGCACGAGCAGGTGCAATCCGCTGCGAAGGCGCAGCCGGCGAATGGCTGACTGCAGGTAAGGCGGGAACGATCGAGAAGGAGGCACATCGTTGATTCAAATCGCGGGCAGACTTTACGAGCTTGTACATGAGCATAAAAACGCCTGGAACCCCGAGGCGTTCAAAGGACGATACAGCGATGTGCTGGATCGTTACGATTATATTATCGGGGACTGGGGCTACAATCAGTTGCGGCTGAAGGGTTTCTACAAGGAGGGCCACCCCAAAGGGACGAAGGACTCGACGATTGTCTCGTTGGTCGATTACATTAACGAGTACTGCAATTTCGGGTGCGCTTATTTCGTGCTTCAGAAGGCTCCGGGAAGCAAAAGGCCGGAAGGCGAGTACGTGCCCGAAGGCATTGCGTCGGATGAAGAAGGGCGATTTGTTGCGCTGGACCGCGAGGATGCGGCAGCCGTCACCGATGAAGTGGACGCAGACGGCGAGCGAGCGGCGCGCCAGCCGGAGCCGCCGGCCGGGCGGATGGGGGATTGGCGCCAGAACCGTTACGGTCTGCAGCGGGAGCGCCCGGTTCCCGTGCTCCGCGAGACGCAATCGGGAGCGGGCCGCGACGGGCAGCATGGGAAACCGCGCGACCGCGACCGGGACAAGCAGTCGGGCGGCGGCA
>NZ_KK082204.1:35381-55623 GCF_000598065.1 Paenibacillus darwinianus
AGTCGGGCGGCGGCAGCCGCGGCAGCCAGTCCGGCGGTAATCGCGACAACCAGGAGCATCGGTCGGGGGCTGGCAAGCCGCAATCCCACCGGAACGGGCCTTCGCGCCATGCGCAGGGAGGGGCCCAGAGCGGCCAGCAGGGTCAGCGGCCCCAAGGACGCGGTCCGCAGCAGGGAGGACGTCCACCGCAGCAGCGGGATTCGCAGGTTGCAACGGGTGAGCCGGTTGAACAGCAAGACCGGCACGCCCAGCGACCGGCTGCCGGCGGTCAGCAAGGACCCGGCGGCGGGGGCGGCCAAGGCAAGTACCGGCCGCGGCCGTCGGAGCGCTCGGAGCGTCAGGATCCGGAGGCATAACGGGCTGCCGGATCGGCCGGGGTTGACCGTCCTACACCGAATTCAAACCGTCTTATCCTTCTCATCCTGGCGGGTGAGCGGGAGGACGGTTTTTTCGTGTCGCACTCAGCGTCATAGCCAGGCAAAGCGGCGTCAGGGAGCGAAATATACCGGCGCGGCGGCCGTAATTACGGAAGGGTTGTCATCAGGGTGCGCGAGGGGCGCTTAAACGGCACTCTCAGCCGGTTAGCCCGCACCGAAGGCAAACGCAAATCAGCCCCCGCGCTGCAAGCGCCGGGGGCCGATCTCGATTAAAGCATTCTTATTTCTTGGCTGCGTCGTAACGCTTGCCGACTTCAGACCAGTTCACGACATTCCAGAACGCGGCGATGTAATCGGGGCGCTTGTTCTGATATTTCAGGTAGTAGGCATGTTCCCACACGTCCAGGCCGAGAAGCGGCGTGTCACCTTCCATGATCGGGCTGTCCTGATTCGGGAGGCTGTACACCTTCAGCTTGCCTTGCGGCGACAGCGCGAGCCATGCCCAGCCGGAGCCGAAGCGGGTAGCGCCTGCTTTGGCGAAGTCTTCCTTGAATTTCTCTAGGCCGCCGAGCTCGCTTGCGATGGCGTCAGCCAGTGCGCCGGATGGTTCGCCGCCGGCGTTAGGGCCAATCGTTTCCCAGAAAAGCGAGTGGTTCGCGTGACCGCCGCCGTTGTTGCGGACAGCCGTGCGGATCGACTCGGGAACGGCGTTCAGATCGGAGATCAGTTCTTCGATCGATTTGCCTTGCAGCTCAGGAGCGGACTCGAGAGCAGCGTTCAGATTCGTCACGTAAGCGTTGTGATGGCGGTCATGGTGGATCATCATCGTCGTTTCGTCGATGTGCGGTTCAAGTGCGTTGTTCGGATAGGGCAGTGGCGGTAATTGGTGAGCCATTGGTAATACCTCCCGTATGTAGTATTTTTCAAGCCATATTATCCCGTATTCGACCGAATAAATCAACAATAATGTTTAGAAAGTCGGCCGGATAGCGTGGTCGACTCCACAAGATTACCCCATCTAGCGTTGCTTCAACCGATTCAACCTATACGTAATTTAAAGAATTTCCAGCCTGCAGGATCTAAACGCTTGAAATAAAGCGGTTTCATGAAAAAACTAATGGTTTTCTAACTTTTTTAAGGAATTTTAAACAATTATGCAGGATTCTATCCGAAGTTGTCGTATATGTTAAGTTGCTGAATTATTTTTTATTTAGACTTGATTAAGACCACATTCGCGGGGGTACAGCTTATGCACGTTCGTTCTTTTCAACTTTCCGACTATCGCCCTGTCACTCAGCTGTTACAAACGGTCCTGTCGGAAATCTGCTATGATGAAACGATGGAAGCCTTCGGCCGCCAGTTGTCCTGGGACAGCGAGCTGGTGCTGGTGGCAACAGTCGACAACGTCATTGCCGGTATTATTATCGGTACGATCGACCGCAACCGCGGTTACTATTACCGCATTGCCGTGCATCCGGACCATCGGCGCAAAGGCATAGGCAAGTTGCTTATCACTTCGTTGAAGCAGCGGTTCGAACAGCGCAACGTTTCGCGGATTCTCATTACTGCGGACGAGCACAATGAGCCGATTCTTTCGTTGTATGAAGAGATGGGCTACGCGACGCAGGATTTTTTCAGAGCGTTCCGCCAGCTTAGCATCGTCAACGGTTGATAGACGGCCGGCCCCGGCGGCCGGCTCCCATATTTTCACTCGGAGAGCATATGTTGCGCGCCATTGCTTTTGGCCGCAAGATATGCTTTTCTATTAGTAGAACGCAAGGGCGGGGAAGAAACGTATGAACCCTTACGAACGGTGCGTAATCAAGAGCTTCAAGCATGACGGGCGATTGCATCGGATGTGGCTGCAGAACTGGCTTGTGCCGGCGGAACGGCTTATGCCCGCCCACGCGGCGGAATCGATGATTGTGCTGATCAATGACGAGACGCCTGTTGAGGAAAGCAGCGGCAAAAGGTGGACCAGCAAGGTGCCTGCGGTCACCGTTTTCATACCGAAGGAATGGTTTAACATCGTCGCCCTGCTGGAGCCGGCGGGTGTGCGCTATTATTGCAATGTCGCTTCGCCGGTGCACGCCGCGGACGGCGTGTTGACGTATATCGACTATGATCTGGACGTGATCCGGTTTGCGGACGGCTCCATGCATGTGGTCGACAGGGATGAATATGAAGCGAACAAGCAGCTTTATCATTACCCCGCCGCCGTGCGCAGCAAAATTGCGGCAGGTCTTGGGCAATTGATCAACCGCATAAAGAACGCGGAAGAACCCTTTTGCTCGGATAAAGCAGTGAGGTCGTATTTTACGCAGTGGAAAAAGGAAGCAGGCGGGGGGGAACGGTAACATGAGCCGATTTCAGCCAGAGCAACGAACGGACCGAACCGCTCGCACGGGCTCGCATCGTCGGAGCGAATCGGGAAAACCGCGGGCCCGATGGTTGGACGAGCTGCTCGACTGGGCCAAAACGCTCGGCGTGGCATTGGTCATCGTGCTGCTTGCCAACCGGTTCGTTTTCAACCTGTCGACGGTCGAAGGGCAGTCGATGGAGCCGACGCTGGAGCAGCACGAATGGCTTTTCATCAACAAAATCGGATACCGGATCGGAGAGCCGGAGCGCGGCGACATCGTCATCCTCAAGGACCCGTCCGAGCAGATCGACCGCAAGCAGTTTCTTGTCAAGCGGGTGATCGGATTGCCGGGCGACACCGTTGAGATTCGCGCGGGGCAATTATATGTGAACGGTCTGCAAACGGTTGAGTCCTACACGGACGTCAACATAGAAGATTCGGATTACGGGCCGGAGACGATAGCGGAAGGTCAGTATTTCGTCATGGGCGACAATCGGCGCGCCGGCGCAAGCAAGGACAGCCGGTCGTTCAAGCCGGTCCCGCGCGCATTGATCAAAGGCGAGGCGCAGTTCATCTTGTGGCCGATTGCCAAAATGAATAAGCTCTAGGAGCGGTGAGTGGTGAAGGACGTACAAGTTTACACGGACGGCGCCTGTTCGGGCAACCCGGGACCGGGCGGCTGGGGCGCCGTGCTCTTTTATGGAACGAGCAGGAAAGAAATTTCGGGCGGAGAGCCGATGACGACCAACAACCGGATGGAGATCGCGGCGGTTATTCAAGCGCTCGGTCTGCTGAAGGAGCCTTGCAAAGTATCGGTATACAGCGACTCGGCTTACGTCGTGAATTGCTTTAATCAGAACTGGATTCGCGGATGGATGCGCAACGGGTGGAAAAACAGCAAAAACCAGCCGGTAGAGAATCAGGATCTTTGGAAGTCGTTGTGGGAACTTATGCAGAAGCATCAGGTGACGTACATCAAGGTCAAGGGACATAGCGATAATGAATGGAACAACCGTTGCGACGAGCTGGCGCGGGAAGCGATCAAACGGCTGTCGTAGCGGGATTAAAGGAGGCGCGGGATATGCCGGGCGAATGGACGCAAGTGCGCTTGGCGGAGCTTAAAGCCGAGATGGCGGCGGCATTGCCCGCCCTCGGAATCGATAAAATAGGCGTCGCTTCGGCGTCGCCTTTTACCGCTTTAAAACAAACGCTGGTTCGCCACCGCGAGCTGGGCCGCGAGTCGGGATTCGAGGAACCGGATTTGGACAAACGCACGGAGCCGGCGCTGCTGTTCGACGATCCGCAATCGATCATTGCGATCGCGGTTGCCTATCCGTCGAAGCTGGCGGACGCTCCGAAGTCGGAGCCGGGCGCGCGCCGCGGCATATTGTCGCGGTCGGCCTGGGGCGAAGATTATCACCATGTGCTGCGCGACAGGCTGGCGCGGCTTGAGGCTTGGTTGAGCGAACGGCTGCCGGGTTTTCGCGCGGAGAGTATGGTCGATACGGGCGCGCTCGTCGACCGGGCGGTTGCGGAGCGGGCGGGCATCGGCTGGAGCGGCAAAAACTGTGCGGTCATCACGCCCGAATTCGGCTCCTGGGTATATTTGGGCGAGATGATCACCAATGTGCCTTTTCCGCCCGATGAGCCGGTTATTCAAGGCTGCGGCTCGTGCACCAAATGTATAGATGCCTGCCCGACCGGCGCTTTGGTTGGGCCGGGCGAATTAGACGCACAGCGCTGCGTATCGTTTGTCACGCAGACGAAAGGGTTTCTCTCGGACGAGATGATGCGGAAAATGGGCAATCGGCTGTATGGCTGCGATACCTGCCAGATCGTCTGCCCGGTTAATAAAGGGCTGAACTGGACGCAGCACGTCGAGCTGCGTCCTGATCCGGAGCAAGCAAAGCCGCTGCTCGTGCCGCTGCTGTCGATCGGCAACCGGGAATTCAAGGAGAAGTTCGGAAGCAGCGCGGCCTCGTGGAGAGGCAAGAAGCCGATCCAGCGCAACGCCGTCATTGCGCTTGGCAACTTCAAGGATGCATCGGCGGTGCCGGCGCTGGCGGACGTTCTGCGGGATGATCCGCGGCCCGTGCTGAGAGGAACGGCCGCATGGTCGCTCGGCCGGATCGGAGGCGCCGGGGCCGCGGCCGCGCTGCGGGAGGCTTCCGGACAGGAACGTGATCCGGAGGTGTCCGCCATGATCCGGGAGGCGCTGTCTTCCCGCCCTGCCGGGGCGGCAGACGGGCAAGCGCCGAACCGATAAAGGGAGGAGGGCGGAATGAGGAAAATGGAGACAACGACTACGATTTTATACCAGGCGGAACTCGAGTCGCCGCTCGGTCCGCTCGTCCTGTGCGCGACCGATCGCGGCTTATGCCATATCGATTTCGGCACGTTTGAGGATTGCGAGCTTCCTTTGTCGGTATGGGCTGCGAAGCGGGGACTGGGCGGGCAGGAAGGCGCGGTCGAATGGAGCCGGCATCCGGACCATCCGGTGCTTGCGCAAACCGCCGCTCAACTCAACGCCTATTTTCGCGGTGAAGCGAGAGCCTTCGATTTACCTCTCGATATGCTCGGAACCCCGTTCCAGCTCCGCATATGGCAGCAGCTTACGTTGATTCCATACGGCGAGGTTCGCAGCTACAAGCAGATGGCCGCCGGAGTCGGCAATCCGCTTGCGGTAAGAGCCGTCGGAGGCGCGAACAACCGGAATCCGATTCCGATCGTCGTGCCGTGCCACCGCGTCATCGGAGCCGACGGCTCGATGGTCGGCTATGGAGGCGGCATGCCGATCAAGTTGTATTTGCTGGGGCTGGAAGGGTATTCATGGCCGTAACGGCGCATTGAGTTTCCCCGGGGGACATGCTATGATAATGGACATTATGAACGAAAGGCTCGGGTGACGGAAAGAATGAGCGCATGGGAAATCATTATACCGATCGTTACATTGATCGTCGGATTGATTGCGGGTTTTGCTGCGGGCGTGTTCTACTTGCGCAAGCAGCTGGAGAAAATGCAAAGCGACCCCGAAATGCTGCAGAAGATGGCGAAGCAGATGGGTTACAATATGAACAAGCAGCAGATGCAACGCGCGCAGCAAATGATGAAGTCTGGTAAGTTTCCGCGCAAGTAAACCGGTGGCTGCGGGTTTTGAGGAGGAGTCGGAATGGCTGGTGTGAAGGATTACCTGAACGGCAAGGTGTCGGCGAACAGGGAGCAGATCGAATATCATGTGAAGGAAATTTTGAAGCTGATCGGCGAGAACGTCGAGCGTGAAGGATTGCTGGAGACGCCGGCAAGGGTAACGCGCATGTACGAGGAAATTTTTGCCGGATATGACGTCGATCCCCGCGAGGTGCTCGGGGTTACGTTCGACGAACAGCATGAGGAGCTCGTTATCGTGCGCGACATTGTCTACTACAGCCAATGCGAGCACCACATGGCTCCATTCTTCGGCAAAGCGCACATCGGCTACATCCCGAGCGGGAAAATCGCCGGTCTGAGCAAGCTGGCACGGCTCGTCGAGGCCGTTACGCGCAAGCTGCAGGTTCAGGAACGGATTACGAGCCAGCTAGCGGACATTATGAACGATGCGCTTCATCCGAACGGCGTTATGGTTGTCGTGGAGGGCGAGCATCTGTGCATGTGCGCCCGCGGCGTCAAGAAGTCCGGCAGCAAAACGGTGACATCGGCCGTCCGCGGCGAGTTTGTGACGAACGCGGCGCTACGCTCCGAATTTTTGTCTCTGCTGAAGCAATAAGACGGATCAAAAGAACCTCCAAATCCACGTGATCCGTGGGGCTGGAGGTTTACTTGTACTTGCTCTTGCAATGAATGGAAAAGAACGAGGTGAGGGGCTCACGAGGATGAGCCTCTACTTCTGCTTCCCTCTGTCATAAGGGATTCCAACGAAGCTTCACTGCTGCGGCATACCGCCCGCTCACGTAGGGCCAGTTCACGACGTTCCACCAATCCTTGATGTAATCGGCCCGTCTGTTCTGGTGCTTCAGGTAATAGGCATGCTCCCATACAACCAGCGGAAGCAGGGGGATGACGTCCCACTGTGACAGGTTTTGGTGTTTTTCGGCCTGTAAAATCTCCAGCCGTCCGCTGCGCGGGCTCCAGACAAGAATCGCCCATCCGCCGCTTTCCACCTTCTCCGCCGCTTGTGAAAACTGCCTCTTAAATGCCTCGAAGCTGTCGAAATCGGTACGGATTGCTTCAGCCATCGCGCCGGACGGTTCGCCGCCGCCTCCTGACCCGTGCGGCTTCATTGCCTCCCAGAATATCGTGTGCAAGTAATGGCCGGCACCGTTGAACGCCAACTCTCGCTCCCAATGCTTCACGAGCCCCAAATCGCCGCTCTTGCGGGCTTCCGCGAGCGCAGTCTCCGCGCGGTTCAGCCCATCAACGTACGATTGATGGTGTTTGTCATGATGAATCCGCATGGTGGCCTGGTCGATGTAAGGCTCAAGTCCGTTATATGGATAAGGCAGCGGCGGCAGCACATGGCCGCCGACGGGTACGGCGGCCGGCGGTCTGGCCCGTGCTTCCCCGCGTTCGCCCTGGAGAGCATCGAAGCCGACTGAACGATCAAGCAGATATTGCGATTCCCGCAACATAAGGCCGATAATGACCGACGTCACGGGGGCCGCCCGGAGGTCAGCGCTATGGGTGCGATAATCGTGGAGCTGACGGACGAAAGCTTCGGACTGGGCGCGGGCGGCGTGAACCAGCGCGGCGAGCTGAGGCCCTGCGCTTGCGGGCAGCAGGCCGGGCCTCTCAAGCGAAGCATTCAGCCACCATTCCGCGCAGCGTTCCGTATCGGCGAAGACGGACTCCCATTCCTCAAGCGTACGGACAAAGCCCGGGTCCGAACCGGGTGAAATCGCGCGAAGGACGGCGGCGTGCTCCTTCTCCCGCTTTTTCCATGATTGAAGCTCTTCCAGCAACCGGAGCTGCACATACGGTCCATCAACAAAAAGCACGACCGGAACCTCCTTTGCCTGAACCATCTCGTTCGCTCTTCCCGCCGCTGCCGGCTGCCCAATCTTGTGCGTCAAATGGCAGACGGCGGGAAGAGTCTTTATAGAGATGTATTCGGCTTCAGGGTTATCCTATGTCGTGCTGAGATCGAGCGTTTGATTGACCTGGCTTAGAAAAACGACCGCGCGGCGCATGTACTCCTTGGGATACACTTGAAAAAGCAGCTCATGCTTGCCCTTCGGCACGATCCAGGCGCTCGACAGCGGGTTGGTCTGGTTGGCGGCGATCGTCTCCGCGATGCCGACCGGCGCCTTCGCATCTTTGGTGCCGTGAATCATATAAATAGGCATATCGTATTCCGTGGTTTTCACTTCCTGTGAGGGGATTGCCGAGAGGTTAAACCCCGTCCATAGCGGAAGCATCCATTCGATCAGCGGCAGCGAAGGATTGCGTGGAAGCGGCGCATATTGCGTGAGATTATAGTAAAGCGTCTCGGCGTCGGCAATGAACATGCTGTCCAGGATCATTGCGCTGATGTCCTTCGTTTGCAGCGCCGCTTGCAGCGCCGTCCCGGCGCCCATGGAGAACCCCCACACCACGATCTCGCCCGCGCCTTGCGACTTGGCGTAGGCGACGGCGGCAAGCAGCTGCTGGCTTTCCTCGACGCCGCCTGTGGCGGGCATTGGATTCTCGGCGGAGGCGTAGCCGTAGTCAAACATCAGGACGTTATATTTCAGGCCGTGCAGCAGGTTAGCCAGATCGTACATCGGAACCCAGGTTTCCTCGCGGTTGGCGCCGTAGCCGTGGCTGAACACGACGGTTCTGCCCGAATCGGACTGGGCGGGTATGTACCAGCCGTTCACGGTCGATTTGCCGCTGGCGCTCGGAAAAGAGACGTCGATGTAATCGAGATTCTTCGCCAGCTTCGGATTGGACGTAAGCGGCGCGACGTAAGGGTGGGCCAGCGTCCATGCGATATAGCCGTGAAAGGCGAGAAAGGAAAAAAGGATGAATGCAGATAAGGAGGCAATCAGGGCGACAGCGGCATGTCTCCGCCGGGACCGGGTTTGCGTATGCGGCGGCAAAGACGAGCGTGGCAGCTGCTCGAATGGGCCGGGACGATAATCGGGGGAGAAGCCGCCTTCAAGCGGAACCGGTGTCAGGACGATGTTGTTCAATACAGAGATCCCTCCCACTATGAAAGCGCTTTAATGATAGATAGTAGTATCATCTTATGCCCTAAGCCTCAGAGTGTCAATTGCTGTCGGCAACTTGTTATCGAGCTGTAATCTGGCTGTAAAATAAGCCTTATCGATGGAATAAAGCGATGGAATGCGTTATACTGGATGTAATTGAGTTTCATTGCATGAAACATACAAGAGAGCGAGGTGAGCGTCATGGAAGAGGGGAAATCGACGGTCCGCGCGGTCGAACGCGCTTTGGACATTCTGTTATGCTTTACGGAACGGTCCGAATGGGCGATGACGGAAATCGCGGAGAAGGTCGGTCTGCATAAAAGCACCGTACACCGGATGCTCGCCACGTTGGAAGATAAGGGTTTCGTGGCAAGGCATCAGTCTACCGAACGTTACCGTCTCGGGCTGCGGGTATGGGAGCTCTCGGCGCATCTGTCCAGCAACGACGATCCGGCGGTTCGGCTGCTGCCGGAATTGGAACGGCTTCGCGATTTGGTGGGGGAAACCGTCAGCCTTTATATCCGGGACGGCAACCAGCGGATTCGGATACAAGCGGTACAGAGCAATCAGGCCGTACGGCGTGTCGCCAACGTCGGAGTTCGGCTGCCGCTTTACGTAGGCGCCTCCAGCAAGGTGCTGGTAGCCTTCGCGGACGAGGAGACGCAGCGCCTGGTCATGGAGGATCCCAGTTGGCCGCCGTCTATCGATCGAACGCAATATGCGGAGCAACTGGAGCAAATCCGCCGGCTCGGTTATGCGACCAGTATCGAGGAACGCGAATCCGGGGCTGCTGCCGTTGCGGCGCCGATTCTGAACCGAGCCGGCAAGCTGTCGGCGGCGTTGTCCGTCTCCGGCCCTTCGGGCCGTCTGACGCCGGAATCGATGCGCGAGCATGCGCCGGCCATTATCGAAGCGGCGAAACGAATGGGCATGATGCTCGTGAAATAATGCCAATCTGGCATATCGGACAAAAAAAGACCGCCGAACGTCGCGTAGACGTTCGGCGGTCTTTTTGGTGGGAGTGGAGTTTAGTTGGCGTTAGCGATCATCTGACGGAGAACCGTCTGCAGGATGCCGCCGTTACGGTAGTAATCCACATCGACCATCGAGTCGAGGCGGACGGTGACGGTGAATTCGAATTCGCTGCCGTCTTCACGGGTCGCGATGACCTTCACCTTGTCGCCCGGCTGCACGTCGTTCGAGAGACCGACGATGTTGAAAGTTTCGCGTCCGGAGATGCCGAGCGTCGACCAGCCTTGGCCCTGCTGGAATTGCAACGGCAGAACGCCCATGCCGACCAGGTTGGCGCGGTGAATCCGCTCATAGCTTTCGGCGATGACCGCTTTGACGCCGAGCAGGAACGTGCCTTTGGCCGCCCAATCACGCGAGCTGCCCATGCCATATTCCTTGCCTGCGATAACGACGAGATTCGTGCCCTGCGCCTGATACTTCATCGAGGCGTCGTAGATCGACATCACTTCGTCGGTCGGCAGGTACTTCGTTACGCCGCCTTCCGTGCCCGGAGCCACCTGGTTGCGGATCCGGATGTTGGCGAATGTGCCGCGCATCATCACTTCATGGTGTCCGCGACGGGAGCCGTACGAGTTGAAGTCCGCCTTCTGTACGCCGTTGTCCTGCAGAAACTTGCCGGCAGGGCTGTCGGCCTTGATGTTGCCGGCAGGCGAGATGTGGTCGGTTGTGACGTTGTCGCCGAGCACGGCCAGCGCCTTGGCTCCTTTGATGTCGGCTACATCGGCAATGCCGGCGCCGAGGTTCTCGAAGAAAGGCGGGTTCGCGATGTAGGTCGACTTCTCGTCCCACTCGTATGATACGCCTTCCGGAACCGGGATCTCGTTCCAGCGCTTGTTCTGGACAAACACGTTCTCGTATTTCGAGCGGAACATTTCCGGTGTCAGGGAAGCCTCCGTCGCTTTCGCGATCTCTTGCGAGGACGGCCAGATATCCCGCAGGTAGACCGGCTGTCCGCTCGGATCGTGACCGATCGGATCGTTGGCCAGATCGATATTGACTGTACCGGCCAAGGCATAAGCAACGACAAGCGGAGGAGAAGCGAGGTAGTTCGCTTTAACCTGCGCATGCACGCGGCCTTCGAAATTCCGGTTGCCGGACAGAACGGCCGCAACCGTCATGTCGTTGTCGGCGATCGCTTCGCCGACTTCGTCAGGCAGCGGGCCGGAGTTGCCGATACAGGTTGCGCAGCCGTAGCCTGCAACGTGGAAGCCGAGCTTCTCCAATGGCTCCAACAGGCCGGCTTTTTTCAGGTAGTCGGTGACGACGAGCGAGCCAGGCGTCAGCGAGCTTTTGACGTATTCAGGCTTGACGAGACCGCGCTCGACGGCTTTCTTCGCGACGAGGCCCGCGCCGAGCATAACCGCCGGGTTCGACGTGTTCGTGCAGCTGGTGATCGCCGCGATAACAACCGCGCCTGTGCCGAGCTGGCTCGTTTTGCCGTTCGGGTGCTTCACTTCCACGACTTCCTCGATCTTGGCGTCGGACAGACCGTATCCGCCTTTGTCGATCGGTGTCCGGATGATGTCATGCCAAGCGTCCTTCATGGCCGTAAGCTCAATCCGGTCCTGCGGACGCTTCGGTCCGGCAAGGCTTGGTACGATCGTCGACAGGTCAAGCTCGAGCACATCCGTAAATACCGGATCCGGCGTGCTGTCGTTGCGGAACATGCCTTGCGCCTTGTAATAGGCTTCAACCAGCGCGATCTGCTCGTCGGGGCGGCCGGTTTGACGCAGGAATTCCAGCGCGGTCGTGTCCACCGGGAAGAAACCGATCGTTGCGCCGTATTCCGGCGCCATGTTGGCGACAGTAGCGCGGTCTGGCAGCGAGATATTGGAGAGGCCCGGTCCGAAAAACTCGACGAATTTGCCGACGACGCCTTTCTTGCGGAGAATTTCCGTGACGGTTAGCGCAAGGTCGGTTGCCGTGGAGCCTTCCGCCAGCTGGCCCGTCAGCTTGAAGCCGATAACCTCAGGCATTACGAAGTACAGCGGTTGGCCGAGCATGCCGGCTTCCGCCTCGATGCCGCCGACGCCCCAGCCCACGACGCCAAGGCCGTTGATCATCGTCGTATGCGAGTCCGTGCCGACCAGCGAGTCCGGGAAAACGACGGTTTCGCCGTCAACCGTTCTGGTGGCCGCTACGGAAGCCAGGTATTCCAGGTTGACCTGGTGTACGATACCGGTTGCGGGTGGTACGGCGCGGAAGTTATCGAACGCCGTTTGGGCCCAACGAAGGAAACGGTAGCGCTCGCCGTTACGTTGGAACTCGATGTTTTCGTTGAATTCGAGCGCATCCGGGGAGCCGAAAGCGTCGACCATGACGGAGTGGTCGATCACGAGATCGACCGGCACAAGCGGGTTGATCCGCTGCGGATCGCCGCCCGCTTTCTTAACGGTGTCGCGCATCGCCGCAAGGTCGACGACGACCGGTACGCCGGTGAAGTCCTGCAGGACGATCCTTGCCGGGATGAACGGGATTTCCTTGTCCTCGCGTCCTTCAGCCCAGTTTGCGAGTTGCTTCACGTGCTCCTTCGTGATCGCGCGTCCGTCGAACTGGCGGATCGCCGCTTCCAGCAGCACTTTAATGGAGAAAGGAAGCCTGCCGATTTTGCCGTGACCTTGCTGCTCAAGTCCTTGCAGGCTGTAGTAAGCGTAAGATTTGCCGCCTACCTCGAGCTTGGTCCGGACGGAGTATGGATCGGATGTTGCCATGAGATGAAACTCCTCCTTCATAAAAAATATCAGTGGGATGCGATTGTATGTTTCGTACAATGAAACACTATTTCATAATCGCTGATAGCTTAAGTATATCGCTTTTTGTAGGGTTCCGTAAAGGGCGTTTTTCATCACCGGCGCGAAAAAATAACGCGTTTTCTCATTAGAGCGGAGGACGCTTCATATACATAGAAAAGTTAGATGCTTGCCCGCAAAAAACGCTCGGCTTCACAGCAATCGGCTCGGCCGAATGAAGGAGAGTGACCTCATGTCCGGAAAGAAAAGCGCCGCGTTGCGCAGTATGCCGGAGGGCTGGAGGGCAGCCGTTCACGACTATGTCAAGACCGTCAATCAGGCGGAAATCGCAATGAAGACGGACGGTTTATCCGGCGTCATCGCCGATTACGGACATCTCACACGGATGAGCCGGCGCTTGTCCCGTCTGGAGGAGCGAGACCGTCTGCGCGGGGCATTCCCCGCCAGGCAAGAGTCGAGGGCCCGTCTGCTCGAGATTGGGACGACCCGGGAGCGGGACGGGGAGGTTTCGGTTCGTCTTGAGCTGCATTTCAAGCGCTCGCTGGAACAGCGCGGCGCAGGCTATGCCGAGGAACGGCAGGAGATTGAAAGGCTGCGGCTCGCTCAAACGGATGGACGCTGGCGGATCGTGCGGATCGAGCCGGAAATCGGGGAGCTGCGGGACGGGGCAAACGGCGGCCCGGAACATGACGCAGGGCAACAGGATGACATGCTGCCGCTCCCGCAAGCGGCGAAATCCGTCTCAGCGCCCTATATCAATTATGACCTTTTGCCCTATTTCAATCAACATCGTCCGGGCATCCCTTACCGGCGGGATCTGGCGGCGGCTTATGCCGACCGCTGGTGGAATCAACCCAATTCGGCATACGAGACCTTTGACGTCAACTGTACGAATTACGTCTCGCAGTGTCTCTTTGCAGGCCACGCCCCGATGAACTATACTGGTAGAAGAGCCTCGGGCTGGTGGTACAAAGGACGCGTCGGCGGGCAGGAATCGTGGAGCTACAGCTGGGCTGTCGCCGATGCGCTGCAGCGTTATTTAAGCACGCCGCGGTCTGGCGGCATGCGGGCAACTCCGGTTGACGCGCCGTGGCAGTTGAAGCTCGGAGACGTCATTTGCTACGATTGGGAAGGCGACGGCCGGTACGGCCACAATACGATCGTAACCGCCTTTGACCGCGAAGGTATGCCGCTCGTGAACGCCAATACGGTATCGAGCCGGCACCGGTATTGGGATTACCGGGATTCGTACGCCTGGACGATTCGGACGCGCTACCGCTTTTTCCATATTGCGGATTTGTTCTAAGGCGCTTGCCGACACGGCCGCCCCGGGCTCGAGCAAGGAGGACTTACGAGACGATTGGATAATTTACTAACCGGAGGATAGCATTCATGGGTGAAAAAATTCGGGTCGGGCTGCTGTACGGAGGCAAATCGGGCGAGCATGAGGTGTCGCTGCAGACCGCGCTGGCGGTCATGAAAGCCTTCGATTATGATAAATACGAAATCAAGCCATTCTATATAACGAAGCAGGGCGGGTGGTACGCCGGACAAACGCTGCTCGCCGCTCCCACAGACGTGGCCCAACTGCAATTCGCCGGTGCGCAAGGCGATACCGGCGGCGCGCTGATGCCGGTGTTCGAGGGGCTGACGACCCCCGCAGGCGCAGCGGCAGAGGCTGGCAGGGCAATCGATGTCATGTTCCCGCTGCTGCACGGCACGTTCGGGGAAGACGGGACGATTCAGGGGCTTTTCGAGATGGCGAACATGCCTTATGTAGGAGCCGGCGTGCTGGCCTCCGCCGTAGGCATGGACAAAGTGCTGATGAAAAAGGTGTTCGCCCAGGAAGGGCTGCCGCAGTGCATATACCGTCATTTCAACCGCACCCAATGGGAGAAGGACCCGCAATTTTTCATCATGGAGATCGAGGTGGCGCTCGGTTATCCTTGCTTCGTGAAGCCGGCAAATCTGGGCTCGAGCGTGGGCATTTCCAAGGCAGGCAACCGCGAGGAATTGGAAGCGGCCGTCGCCTGCGCGTTCCGTTACGACCGCAAGGTGATCGTGGAAGAGTTCGTCGACGCCCGCGAGATCGAGGTCAGCGTGCTCGGCAACGACGAGCCGCGCGCTTCCGTGCCCGGGGAGGTCGTGTCATCGAACGATTTTTATGATTACAAAGCGAAATATACCGACGGCAAATCGCGCATGCAGATTCCTGCCGACATCCCGGCCGAAACGGCCGAAGCGGTCCGCGAGATGGCGGTCCGCGCTTTCCTGGCGATCGACGGGTCAGGCTTGTCGCGCGTTGACTTTTTTATGCGGCGGTCCGACGGACAGCTTTTGATCAATGAAGTGAATACGATGCCGGGCTTTACGCCGTTCAGCATGTACCCGCTAATGTGGAAGGAAACCGGCTTGCCTTACCGCGAGCTGCTCGATAAGCTGATCCAATTGGCCCTTGAGCGGCATAGCGAGAAGCAGCGCATCGACTATACCGGCGGCGGTTCGGAGTAGAGAGCCGGCCGCTTATGAACCGGATGATTAGCGCTTACGCTGCATCCGGTTTTTCATACCATGCGGGGATCCGATCCCCTGAGAAGCAAACGTTGCGAGCCGGCTGCTTGCGGCAAGCTGATTAGAAATGAGAAGGAGGCTTGTGGAAAATGGGCTTTGCGACCGAATTCAATTCCGTTTGCAAATTCAAATCGCAGCAGGAGCTGTACGAGCTGCTGGAGTACGGGCGCGGCAAAATGGTGAAGAGCGGCTTCCGCGTTTTTCCGGCCGGCCAGAAGGTTATTGCTTATTCGCCGAGCAATGAAGCGATCGCCATCGTCAAAATTATTGCTTCTATCGCGGAAATCAACTTCCAGGGCGAGGAAATCACGCAGGTGGAGATGGAGCTGGTCCGCAGGCTGTCCGAGGAGGAGGCGCGCGTGCAGACGGCGCTAGCGCATGAGATGTTTTTCGGTGAACGGGCATGATCGTCCGCTTCGGCTTCGTCGCGATGAGCGTTCTCCTGGAGAACGCGTCGCCTTCCCGCACCATGACATACGCAAGCTTCTTGAAGCTTGCCGATAGGGAAGCCGCGCTGCGGCGGCTGGAGCGGATAACGGAGGAAAATCTTCATAATGCGCTGCGGGTTTTGCGGCACGCGGTCACGCACGACGTCAGGGTATACCGTTTGTCCTCCAAAATCATTCCGTTAACCACGCACGAGGCGCTGGCCGGATGGGACCCTTACGGGTCCGATGACGTGCGAGCCGCTTTTGCGAAGCTGGGGGCTTTTGTTACGGACAATGGAATACGGGCGTCCTTCCATCCGGATCATTTCTGCGTGCTGAGCACGCCGAGGCCGGAGGTGCTCGCAAGCTCCATCCGCGATCTGCATTATCATACGGACATGCTGGAAGCGATGGGACTGGATGAACGCGCCAAGTGCAACATCCATGTGGGCGGTGCGTACGGTGATAAGGTAACGTCGGGCGAAAGGTTCATCAGGCAGTTCGCCGCCATCGAGGGCAAACTGCGGAACCGGATCACGCTCGAGAACGACGATAAGACGTTCAATGTGCTTGAAACGCTGGAAATCGCGGAAAAGTCCGGGGTACCGATGGTGCTTGACATTCATCACCATGCGGTCAATGATGGCGGGATCGGCGAACGGACGCTCATGGACGAGCTGTGGCCGCGCATCGTGGCAACATGGAGCAGTGAGAACGGCCGGCTGCGGCTGACAGGCCAGACCGGAGCCGGGGACAGTGAGAGCGAATGGGTGCTTCCGCCCAAGGTGCACGCTTCCAGCCCGAAGAGCGAGAAGGACCCTCGCGGACACGCCGATCATGTGGAGGCGGGCACGCTGCTGCGGTTTCTCCGGGGGGCTGCCGCAGGCTGCTCCAAGCTGGACGTCATGCTGGAGGCCAAGCGCAAGGACGAGGCGCTTTTCCGCCTGATGGAAGGACTGCGCGACGCGGAAAGATCCGGCGAAGGCGTGCGTATTCTGGATGCTGCATCGATTGAAGTTGCGGAATAGCGCAACAATAGTCTTGAATTCGGACCTGAAATGGATTACTTTGGACAAAGGGCGCATTCGTTTCCATGGCGTTACTGCGGAGACCGCGTGAATTTTGCAACATTCCCAAGGAGGAGATTAAGAAATGAGCGGATTGTTGAACGGCAGAAATATCGTCGTCATGGGTGTGGCGAACGACCGCAGCATCGCCTGGGCCATCGCCCAGTCATTGGCGGCCCAAGGCGCAAATTTGGCATTTACATATGAGAGCGAGCGCGTACAGGAACGAGTGGCGAAGCTGGCCGAGACGATTCCCGGCTCCGTCGTGCTGCCGTGCAATGTCACGGTGGATGAAGATATCGATGCGCTTGCCGGCAAGCTGAAGGAAAGCTTCGGTGTGCTGCACGGCATCGTGCACAGCATCGCATTCGCCAAAACGGAAGAGCTTGAAGGGATGTTCGTCGAGACGTCCCGCGAAGGCTTCGCGCTTGCGCACGATATCAGCGCTTATTCTCTTACTGCGGTGGCGCAGCGCTTGTATCCGTTGATGACCGAAGGCGGCAGCATCATGACGATGACGTACCTCGGCGCGGAACGCGCGCTTCGCAATTACAACGTCATGGGCGTGGCGAAGGCGGCGCTGGAGGCTTCCGTGCGCTACCTCGCGGCAGATCTCGGCCCGTTCAACGTTCGGGTCAATGCGGTTTCTGCGGGACCGATCCGCACGCTCGCGGCGAAGGGCATCAAGGACTTCAACTCGATTCTGCGCCAGGTGGAGGAGAAAGCCCCGCTGCGGCGTACCACGGAAGCCGCGGAGGTGGGCGACACGGCGATGTTCCTGATGAGCCGGCTGTCGCGCGGCATTACCGGTGAAGTGATTTACGTAGATAACGGCTATCATATTATCGGCGTATAGAGCCGTCCTCGTTCGCACACCGCCCGGGAAACCAGGCGGTGTTTTTCACAACGCGAGGTCTTGATAACGGGGAGAGAAGACTGGAAGGCAGGTATTACAGCATGTGGGAAATTATCGGACTTGTGGCACTCGGCCTGATTGCCGCCGTCTTCGGCAGCATCGTGGGGCTCGGCGGCGGCATTATCATCGTACCGGTGCTCATTCTGCTCGGGCCGGAGCTGACCGGCGGCGCGATCGATCATGCGACGGCGGTCGGCACATCGCTTGCGGTCTTGATCGTAACGGCGCTTGCGTCTACCCTGTCGTACACGAAGCAGGAGCGAGTCGATTTCCGGATCGGCTGGCTGCTGTTCATTACAAGCGGCCCGGCTGCGATGGCGGGGTCGGCGTTGACGAGCAAGCTTCAGGGCGACGTCTTCTTGTTGGTATTCGGCGGCTTTATGCTGCTCATGGCAGGGCTGCTGGTCGCGCGGGATTATATGCGGCCCTCGGCGCGAAGGTGGCCGGTCAGCCGGACGTATGTGGACGGTCAGGGCGTGGAGCACGAGTACGGTTTTTCCGTGCTGCCGGGGCTGCTGATCGGGTTTGCGGTCGGGCTCGCATCGGGGCTGTTCGGCATCGGCGGCGGCTCGGTTTTTGTCCCGGTTATGGTCTTGATGTTCCGGTTCCCGCCCCACGTCGCTACGGCGACCTCGATGTTCGTCATTTTCCTGTCGTCGATACTCGGCACAGGGGTTCATGCGGCGATGGGCGAAACCGACTGGCTGCTCGTACTGGCGCTTGTGCCGGGTGCGTGGATCGGGGGCAGGATCGGGGCTGCTATTGCGGGCCGGATGTCCGGCAAGGCGCTGCTTTGGCTGCTGCGTGTAACGCTTATTCTATTGGCGGGCAGGTTGATTCTTGAGGGGTTGGGATATTTTTAGGCCGGGGCGGATGTGTTAAAGGCGAAACTTTGTCCTGCCGGAAGCGTATATTAGCAAGGTCTGGAAGGGTATGGATATCGCGAGAGGAAAGTAGTGTGATAATGGTGAGCGATTCAAAAATGGAGCCGGCCGTCGGCCGTAAAAGCTTCGCCGCAGTGGCGATCAACAGCGCGTCCAAGGCGGGAGAATGGATCAAGACGAAATTAGGCGGCTACACGACTCTCAATCTGAAAAGCTCGTCAGCCGATCTCGTAACCGAGGTCGATAAAGGCGCAGAGACCATGATCCGGAATCTGATCATGACCCATTTCCCGGACCATTCCTTTCTCGGCGAGGAAGGGGTGGAGCCGGGACCGGAGGCTTCGGCTTCAGCGCTGCGGGCCGTCCTGGAAGAGGAGTATGTATGGATCGTCGATCCGATTGACGGCACGACCAATTTCGTGCACGGCTTTCCGTATTTTTGCGTCTCGATTGCGCTAGCCTACAAGGGCGAAGTCATTCTCGGCGTCGTTTATGATCCGATGCGCGATGAGCTGTTTATAGCGGAGAAGGACAAGGGGGCTTACGTCCATGGCAAGCGAATGCAGGTGTCGCGGGATGCCACGCTTCGCGAGAGTCTCGTGGCGACAGGCTTTCCACCTAGCCAAGACGTTGCGCTGCCGTTGAACATGCGCCAGTTGGAGGCCGTCGTGCCGAAGGTGCGGAATGTGCGCTCGAACGGTTCGGCGGCGCTGCATATGGCCTATGTTGCTGCGGGCCGTCTCAGCGCGTATTGGGAAGTCGGCCTGAATGCGTGGGATATAGCCGCCGGGTATTTGCTCATCCACGAATCGGGCGGCCGCGTTACGGGACTTAAGGGAGAGCCGTATCATCTCGGCGTGCGCAATGTGGCGGCGACTAACGGCCGCATCCACGACGAGTTGCTGCAGGTGCTTCAAAGCGCGGAGCAGGCGGAGGGACCGGGACCGGGATCGGGGTCGGACGTCCGGTTCCAGGTGTGACGAACGAGCCGAGACGCATAACGTTGGTCTGACACTCGGATACTACAACCGGAACGTGAGAAGACGGGAAGGAAGTGAATCGCGTGGGCATAAACGGCGGCGGCCACGGTGGTAAAGGTAAACCGGCGGAGCAATTGGAGAAAGAACTGGCCGACCGCTTGACGGACGGACCGTTGGAGGCCGGAGACAAGGAACGGATCGTTCGGGCGCGGCTGTCGCCCAAATATGAGATCCGAATCCAGACAACGTACGATCCCATTGGCGAGGAAACGAAGCTGTACCGCTCCATGGCCAAGGAACTGGACGGCCGATACGACAGGCATGCATCGGCGTCGGTGCCGGGAAAAGCGGAGGAAGACCAGGGTAAACGGACATTCGTCAGCGGGAAGCTGAAGTTAATGCAGCGCAGTAAAAAGCCATAATTTATCGGTTTCCTGTAAGGATGCAGGTATGGATGGTGACACGCATCGCAGCCGACTTCAACAATAAAAGCAAGATGGATGAATAAATAGGAAGATGGTTAAAATGACGCCGATGTTGGGCGTCATTTTCGTTATGTTCCCACATTTTGATCCCCTAGCGCTCGACGCTTTCGCCCAGCTAACGGGACGACGTGCCGCTAACGGAGACCGAATGCGCGAAAACGCTGCGCTAACGGCATGATGTCGCTTATTCGCCCACCGTCCGCCT
>NZ_KK082204.1:55723-59673 GCF_000598065.1 Paenibacillus darwinianus
CCGTCCGCCACCGTATAACCTGCATAATGTCGCTTATTCCCCCACCGTCGTGCCGTCCGCCACCGTATAACCTGCATAATGTCGCTTATTCGCCCACCGTCGTGCCGTCCGCCACCATGTAACCGGCCGCAAACTCCCCAACGCTCGACGCTTTCGCCCAGCTAACGGCACGACGTGCCGCTAACGGAGGCCGAATGCGCGAAAACGCTGCGCTAATGGCACAGCATGCTGCTAACCGCCGCAAAGATTACCCCGAGCAGTTCAGCAATCCTCTCAGCGGATTAACGTTACCGCAAATTTTGGCGGCTAAGCTAGAAAAACCTGTATTAAATTGCTTATTTATGCTCATTTAAGGTTAATAACGGGATAGAAAACGTTTTACAACTTGTAAACAATCATATATAATCACAAATGAGCACAAAAATTTATGGATTACGGCTTTACAACTATTATCGATCATATATGAGCATGCTGTAGAAAGCGTTCCCGAAAGGTGGCCCGTAATGCTGTTCGAAGAAGAGCGCAAGCAGAAAATTGCCGACTACGTCCAAACGCATAAGCGTGCATCCGTTCAAGAGTTGGCCCAAAGCTTCGGCGTATCCGAATCGACTGTTAGAAGGGATTTGAAGGGGCTCGAGGATGCGGGGGAACTGCGCCGCACGCACGGAGGCGCAGTGGCCTTTCGGGATGACAATGCGGAACCGCCCTTCTCCGAAAAGGAAGACCGGTACCGCGCCCAGAAGGAAGCTGTCGCGAAAGCGGCTGTTGCGACCGTTCGGGACGGCGACAGCCTGCTGCTCGATTCGGGAACGACAACCTTTTATGTGGCAAAGCTGTTGAAGGGCTTCAGCCGTTTAACGGTCGTGACGAATTCGTTAATGGCCGCGCAGGAGCTCTCCGAGCGGAAAGAGATCGAGTTAATTCTGACCGGAGGCATATTAAGGCAAGAGACATTGGCTATGGTGGGCCCGCTCGCGGAGAAGGCGGTTGCCGCAATCCGCGTCAACAAGGCGTTCATCGCCACCAACGGCCTGGATATTAATGCCGGCCTAACTACGCCTAATCTGGTGGAGGCTGCGGTCAAGAAACAGATGATCCTATCCGCCGCCCATGTCACGCTTCTGGCCGACCACAGCAAATTCGGCACCGTATCGTTTGCCAAGGTAGCCGATCTGTCGGACATCGACCACGTCATCGTCGACGACGGCTTATCGTCCGGCGCCGCCCGGCAGCTGGAGGAAGCAGGCATCGACGTCACACTAACTAGAGCGGGAAGTGAAGAATAATGACCAATGCAGCAGCGCCTGTCATTACCGTGACGCTTAACCCGGCGCTCGACAAGACCGTTACGATTGACCGCTTCGAGTACGGCGGGTTGAACCGGATTCAAGAGATGCGCACGGATGCGGGCGGTAAAGGCATCAATGTCGCCAAAGTACTGAAACGATTCGACACGGACGTGCTGGCCTGCGGTATTCTGGCAGGTCATCAAGGAGGCGTTATTACCGAAAAGCTCGCGACGCTCGGAATCCGCAGCGGGTTCGTGCAAACGGCAGGCGAAACGAGGACGAATCTGAAGGTCGTTGATCGATCCACGCAGCTGACGACCGAGCTGAATGAAAAAGGCTTTACGGTTGACGCCGAACTGCTTGCGCGGTTCTGCGACCGTTTTCGCGAGGAGGCCCGTTCCGCCTCGGCCGTCGTTCTGGCGGGCAGTCTGCCCCAGGGCGCACCGCCGGATTTTTACCGGACGTTGATCGCGATCGCGAACGAGCTTGGTGTTCGCACCGTGCTGGATGCGGATGGCGAGGCATTCAGGCTTGGCATAGAGGCTGTGCCCTATGCCATTAAGCCCAACATTCATGAGCTGGAAGCGCTGCTCGGCCGGACGCTTGACGATGACGAAGCGATTGTTCGGGCGGCGGGGGATTTGATCGCCAAAGGCATCAAGCTGGTGGCGGTGTCCATGGGCGGCAAAGGTTCGCTGGTCGTGAGCGCGGACGAGGCATATCGCGCCCACCCCGTTCCGATTACGCCGCTAAGCACGGTCGGGGCGGGGGATTCGATGGTTGCCGCGATCGTGTACTGTGTGCTTCACGGCAAAAGCCTGGAGGAAACGACCCGCTGGTCATCGGCTGCGGGTTCGGTAACGGCTTCCAAGCCGGGAACCGAGGTTTGCGGATTGGATGAAGTCAAAACGATGTTGCATGCGGTCACCGTCACGGAGCCGACATACAACCGTCTATAAGGAGGAGAAAGAGTATGAAGAAGATTCTAGCGGTAACCGCTTGTCCGACTGGCGTAGCCCACACCTACATGGCTGCGGAATCGCTCTTGAAAGCGGCGAAGGACAAAAACATTCAGATCAAGGTAGAGACGCGGGGAGCCGTCGGGGTAGAGAATGAATTCACCGACGCGGAAATCGCGGAAGCGCATGCGATCATTGTAGCGGCCGATACGGATGTGCTGGAAGGGCGTTTCGAAGGAAAGCCGGTTGTCAAGGTGCCGGTCGCCCAAGCGATCAAAAATCCGAACGGCTTGATCGAACAGGCGCTTGCGCTCGAGCCTGCTTCGGCGGACGCATACATGAAACAGGTGGAGCGGAGCAAAGCTAACCGGAGCGCGGCGCGCTCGGGTCCCTACAAGCATTTGATGACCGGCGTGTCGCACATGCTTCCTCTGGTCGTCGCAGGCGGTCTTCTGATCGCGCTGTCGTTTGTATTCGGCATCAAGGCATTTGAACAAGAGGGAACGCTGGCCGCTGCTCTGATGAGCATCGGTGGCGGCGCCGCTTTTGCCCTGATGGTTCCGATCCTGTCCGGCTTCATAGCGTTCTCGATAGCTGAGAAGCCCGGTCTTGCGCCAGGTTTGATCGGCGGTATGCTCGCTTCCCAGACGGGGGCTGGATTTATCGGCGGTATCATCTCCGGTTTCATCGCGGGTTATGTGGCGAAATGGCTGCGGGATTACATCAAAATGCCGAGAAATCTTGAGGGCTTGAAGCCTATTCTCTTGATCCCGCTTATCGCATCCGCAGTTGTCGGCTTGCTCATGATTTATGTGGTCGGCGAACCGGTTAAAGCTATTATGGATGGGTTGACGAGCTGGCTGACATCGATCGGCTCTACCAATGCCGTACTGCTCGGCCTGCTGCTCGGCGCCATGATGGCCTTCGATATGGGCGGACCTGTCAACAAAGCTGCTTACACATTTGCCGTTGGCCTCATCGCCAACGAGGTATACGGTCCGATGGCGGCGGTTATGGCTGCCGGTATGACGCCTCCGCTCGGCCTGTGGCTCGCGACGTTGCTTGCGCCTAAGAAATTCACGAAGGAAGAGCGCAACGCAGGCAAAGCCGCATCCGTGCTTGGTTTATCCTTCATCACGGAAGGCGCGATTCCGTTCGCTGCTGGAGATCCTTTCCGCGTCATTCCATCGATTATGGTCGGTTCGGCTGTAACAGGTGCTTTATCCATGCTGTTTGACGCGACCCTTCGCGCGCCTCACGGCGGCGCGTTCGTCCTTCTGATTCCTAACGCCGTCGGCCAAGTGGGCCTGTACGCTCTGGCCATCCTGATCGGTATGATCGTTACGGCGCTTATGCTGATGATTCTGAAGAAAAGAATGCCGCAAGCCGATTAATCGCGGTTCTCGTGCATTTCCTATGAGGAGGAAACCCTAATGAATATCACTGCGTTGCTTGATGAGAAGTCGATCAAAATCCCGCTGACCGCGTCGGATAAGACCGCTGTGATCAAGGCTTTGGCCGATGGGCTTGAGGAAGCGGGCTGCCTATCCGACAAAGCGGCTTACACCGAAGCCGTACTGACGCGCGAGGCCAACGGCTCGACCGGCATCGGCTTCGGCGTCGCCATTCCGCACGGCAAATCGTCCGGCGTCACGAAAGCCGGCTTGGCTTTCGCCAAGCTGGCGGAGCCGCTCGATTGGCA
>NZ_KK082204.1:59773-61853 GCF_000598065.1 Paenibacillus darwinianus
TGGCGGAGCCGCTCGATTGGCAGTCGCTGGACGGCGAGCCGGTCAAGGTTGTGCTGTTGATCGCGGTGCCGGAAGCGGCGGCGAGCAATGAGCATTTGCAGATTCTGATCGCCATTTCGCGCAAGCTGATCGACGAGACGTTCCGCAACAAGCTGATGCAGGTATCGAGCGCGGACGAATTGAAGGAACTGTTGGGATCGATCTGATCCGGCGTTAACAAGGAAGGAGCAACCCAGATGAAAAGCATTCAATTGACGATACGCAACGAAGCGGGCTTCCATATCCGGCCTGCGCAGCTTTTTACGGAGAAGGCCGGCGCCTTCGAATCGACGGTTACGCTGCGGCCCGAAGGCTCGGACACCGTAGCCGACGGCAAGAGCATCCTGAACCTGATGACGCTCGGTCTGGAAAAAGGCTCGGTCATCACGCTTTCTGCGGACGGCCCGGACGAGGAGCAGGCGATTGAGCAGCTGTCGGAGCTGGTCGAGAGCGGCTTCGGCGAAGCCTGATACGAGGAGGCGAAGCAAGATGGGAGAAACGGCAATGGCGGAGCTTCTGCTTCAGGGTCTGGGCGTATCCAAAGGTGTTCGGATCGGAGAAGCATTCGTCTATAAACCGTTCCGTTTCGACGAAAGTGCGGAGCGGAGCACCGATGATCCGAATAGTGAGCTGAATCGGCTGCAAACGGCTAAGGCAAGCTGTATCGAAGAGTTAAACCACCTGATCGAACGCGCGAAGGAAACGTTGGGGGAAGAGAAGGCCGGCATTCTGAAGGGCCAGGTGGGTTTCCTGAACGACCCGGCGTTCTACCCGCCGATGGAAAAGCTGATCCGCGACGGCAGATGGAATGCGGAAACGGCGGTGCACCGCACGGTCAAGCAGGTGTCCGGCATTTTCGAAGCAATGGCCAACGCGTATATGCAGGAGCGGGCTGCCGATGTGAGAGACGTCGGGAACCGGCTGCTCCGCCATTTGTCGGGCAATAATGGCAGCCGCCTGGAGGACATCGACAAGCCCGTCATTATCGTGGCAGACGATCTGTCCCCTTCGGATACCGTTCAGCTCGATAAACGGTTTGTGCTCGGTTTTATTACCCGTGTCGGCGGCAAAACGTCGCATACGGCGATTCTGGCCAATTCGCTCGGCATCGCCGCGGTATTGGGTCTGGGCGACGCGGTGGAAACCATCGGCCACGGCGACCGCCTGGTGCTGGACGGTTCCACGGGCGCCTGCATCCTTCATCCGGAGTCTGTGACGATCGAGCGATATGAGCGGCAGCAGCAAAAGGAAGAAGAGGAAACCCTCGCGCTGCAGCAATACGCGGATAAGCCGGCAGTCACGAAGGACGGGTTCCGCATCGAGGTAGCCGCCAATATCGGCACGCCGGAGGAAGCGGAAGGCTTGCCAGCCAAAGGTGCGGAAGGGGTCGGCCTTTACCGCACCGAGTTTCTGTACATGAGCCGGAACGAAATGCCGGATGAGAACACCCAATACGACGCTTACAAAGCCGCTGTTCTCGCGATGGAGGGCCGGCCGGTCGTCATCCGGACGCTGGATATTGGCGGTGACAAGGAATTGCCTTACTTGAGCTTGCCGCATGAGCTCAATCCGTTCCTCGGCTACCGGGCTGTCCGGTTGTGCCTGGACAGGAAGGACCTGTTCGTAACGCAGCTTCGGGCCATCGTCAGAGCAAGCGCACACGGACCGGTTCACATCATGTTCCCGATGATCTCGGGCATGGGGGAGTGGCGCGAGGCGAAGGCGCTGTACGATGAAGTCCGAGCCCAGCTTATGTCTGAAGGTGCAGCAGTCGGACAATCCACGCAGGTCGGGATCATGATTGAAATCCCTTCCGCAGCGCTGATGGCCGACCGGTTTGCGCGGGAGGTCGACTTTTTCAGCATCGGTACGAATGATCTGGTTCAATACACGGTCGCCGTCGACCGGATGAACGAGAAGGTCTCGTATTTGTATGACTACTTCCACCCTGCCGTCCTGCGGTTGATCAAGAACGTCATCGATGCCTCGGTCAAGCACGGCAAATGGACCGGAATGTGCGGGAGCATGGCGGGGGACCCCG
>NZ_KK082204.1:61953-69806 GCF_000598065.1 Paenibacillus darwinianus
CCCCGCCGCAGCTCCGCTGCTGCTCGGTCTCGGGCTTCATGAGTGGAGCATGTCGCCCTCCGCGATCCCGTCGATCAAGCAAAAGGTCGCGGGCCTGGACAAATCCGCATGCGAAACGCTGGTGGAGCGGGTGCTCGATATGGATACGCCTGAGGAAGTCCGCCTGGCCGTCCAAGACTTTATGGCCAAAGCTTAATATTTCATACGCAAAAGCCCCCGAATCGATCGGGGGCTTTTGCGTAGGTACAGGGCGCGCCGGCAGGCTTAGCCCAAGCCGCAAACGTCTGAAGCAGGCCCGCTAGCGGGTTTGTCCGTAAAACCGGACCGACAGCCTATGCGCTCCGCATTTTTGGGGTAAATTAATATAGAAAGAGACAGAGACCTGAGAGGGGGAGTCGGATGATTTGGGCCACGATCGCACTGCTCGTCTTCATTTTTCAAATCGCCACAATTCTGCTCCTTGAATTTCGCCAGCCGTCGAAGGCGGTCGCATGGTTATTCATATTGTTCATTCTCCCGGTCATCGGCTTTGTTATGTATTATTTTCTTGCCAAGGAATACCGCACCCGCCGTAAAATCCGCCAATGCGGCATTGTACCCGAAGAAATGCGGTTGACGGCATTTCGCCGCTGCAAGCTCGTTCACCGGCCCTCGGACATGCACAACGGCGAATTCGCGCATCAGGAGCGGCTTTTCCGGCTGCTGCAGAACTCTACGCTGTCTCCGATAACCGGCTGCAACCAAACGGAAATTCTCACAGACGGCAAAGCGACGTTCGGCGCCATCCTTCAGGCGATGGAGGGGGCCAGGCACCATATCCATCTCGAGTATTACACGATCCGCCATGACGAGATCGGAGAGAAATTCAAGGAACTCATGATCCGCAAGGCGAGGGCAGGCGTTGAGGTCCGGCTGATCTACGACGGGATTGGCAGTTACGAGCTAAGCGAGTCATACCTAAAAGAGCTGCACCAGGCGGGAATTCGGACGGAATGCTTTTTGACGCCGCGTCTGGCCTTTTTTGAGAAACGGATGAATTACCGCAATCATCGAAAAATCGTTGTTGTCGACGGCATCGTGGGCTTCGTGGGCGGCATTAATATCGGAGACGAGTATTTGGGACGGGACAGACGGCTCGGCTTTTGGAGGGATACGCATCTGAAGGTGGAAGGGGATGCGGTTTATTTTCTGCAGGAGGTTTTTATGAAGGATTGGTGGTTCACGGCGAAGGAAAAGCTGTCCGACCCGGCATATTTGCCGGAGCATAACTGCCTGAGCGACGAGCAAGTACAAATTGTGTCCAGCGGACCGAACAGCGCGTCCGAGGAAATTCTGGAATGCATTTTTGCGGCGCTGTCCGTCGCGAAGACCAGAATTTACATCGCCACGCCGTATTTCATACCGGACGACAGCCTGCTGATGGCGCTACGGATCGCGGCGTTGTCGGGGGTCGACGTGCGCATCATAATTCCCCAGGTAGCGGATACGAAGGTAGTGCTCGCCGCGTCGCTGTCCTTTGTGGAGGAGCTGCTGACGGCCGGGGTGCGTATTTTCCGCTATCAGAAAGGGTTCATCCACGCCAAGGTCGTGCTCGTCGACCATCTCCTCGCGTCAGTCGGCACGGCCAACCTGGATTTGCGCAGTTTCTACAGCAATTTTGAATTGAATGCGCTGCTGTTCGACGTAAAGCCGATGGAGCGGCTGGAGGCGGATTTCATGCGTGATTTGGATGACTCGCGCGAGGTTACGCTGTCCGAGTTCCAGAGGCGTCCGCTCAGACGCAAGGCGGGGCAGGTGCTGGCGCGGATGCTGGCGCCGTTGCTGTAGCCAGAACGGTATGGTGATGCCGGTATCCGATACCGGAAGCAAGCATAGACATCCAATCGAAGTCGTGTGGGTCGGATTTCCTGCGGAGCGACCTATTTCTTTCTTATAAACTCCAGAATCGGCCGCAGGTTTTGAACTGGCGCGCGCTCGAGCAGATCGCCGTGGCGGCGCAGTCGTTCGCCGATATTGAGCAGGTGGAAAGCCGTCGGCCGCGCGTCCGCCCGCACCTCCTCCCACGTCAGCGGCGTCGATACGGACGCGGCGGCGCGGGCGCGGGGCGTGTAGGGCGCGGACAGCGTTTTGCCCTGGTAATGCTGCAGATAATCAAAGTAGATAAGGTCGCCGCGGTTCCGCTTCATCCGTTCGATGGTGAACAGCTTGGGGTGGGTACGGGACAAGTAGTCGCCGACAAACCGGCCGACCGCGCGCAGCTCATCGAACGTGAGGTCGGGCTGCAACGGTACGATGATCTGCACGCCTGTCGCGCCCGATGTTTTCGGCACAGCCGAGATGCCGAGCGAACGGAGCAGCTCTCCGGCAAGCCAGGCGGCTTCCATAATGCGCGGCTCCTCCTCCAGCGACGGGTCGATGTCCAGCACCCACTCCGTGGGCTTGTCGGGCTCGCCGATCCGGTCGCAGGAGGCGTGATATTCCAGACACGCCAAATTGCCGAGCCACACCAGGGTCGGCAGCGAGTCGAGCACGACATATCGGATGCCGTTCTGCTCGGCGGTTCGGACGAAGCCGGGAATCGGGTCCGGGCAATTTTTCTGATAAAACGATTTGCCGTGGATCCCGTTTGGATACCGGATGACGGTCAGATAGCGTCTGGCGCAATAGTTGATCAGATACGGAGACAGCTCGATCAGCTTCTCCAGAAAGGCAAGCTTGGTGATCTCCATCTCCGGCCACAGCAGCTTGCCGGGATTGCTGATCGTCATCTCCGAACCGGCAACCACAATCGTGCCTTTGGTTTTAACCGCCATGCTTGTCCGTCCCCCTTCCGAACCCGGCCAGCTTCGGGTGCCGCAGCAAGCCGGCCGCCGTCATTTCCAGCCCGGTTACGCGGCATCCGAACGGCTTTTGCAGCCAGTACACAGTCTCGTTCTTCAGCTCGGCAGGCAGCGCCCGGAACGGCATGGCGGCCCCGGCCTCCAAGGCAGGGCCCGCGAGCTCCCGGCGGCTATGGCCGCGCTGATTACTGCCGCTGTCATTACGGTCTCCATCCGCGTCATTCCGTTCACGCGCAATTTGCTCGATCAGCACCCGTCTCATTGGTTCGTCGAGGCCGAGCGAGACGCTCCCGGCGAATTCGCCCTTGATCGCCATCACCAGGCTCGCCACCCTGCCTTCCCTCAGCTTGATGCCGACAATGTCCACATCGAGCAGAAGCTTGGTCTTCTTTTTGAGCCAATCCCGATGCTTCTTGCCCTCGCGGTAGGGCGAGCGGTCGCGCTTGCTGACGACGCCCTCCCATCCGTTCGCTTCAACCCATGCCCATAACGCGGCGCCGTCCCGGAATGTGTCGGTCACGAGCAGCATGGGGCCGGGATCCGGCAGCTTGCTCCGCAGTCGGGCATACCGTTCGCCGTATGGCATCGGGCGAAGGTCCTCGCTGCCATCGTAAAGAAGGTCGAACAACACGTACAGCAGGCCCGAGTCCTCCAGGCGGCCGCTTGTGCCAGGTCCGCGCATCCGTTCCCGTTGAAGCACCTTCTGAAAGCTGGGCCGTACCCCGTCCCAGTAAACAAGCTCGCCGTCAAGCACGCATGGGCCCAGCTCGGCCGAGCGCTCCGAGAGCATGGCGGCAAGCTCGGGGTATGTGCCGTTTTTCACCAGCATGCGCTTGGAATAAAGCTCGGCGCCGCCGGCTCCATCCAGCGCAGCCAGAATCCGGACACCGTCCCATTTCAGCTGGTACACCCAATCCTCGCCCTCAGGGAGGCGGTCGTCGAACACCGGCGCCATCGGCTCCGCCGGGAGGGGGAGGGCGCCGACGCGATTGCCCACCGACAGCCGTTCGACAGGCATTCCGACTTTACCTTCAGACGTCCCCACTCGAAAATCCTCCTCATTCAGCCTCAAGAAACGGTTTCTTTCGCTTTCTTTTTCCCGCCCTTGCGCGGCTTGGTCGCCGCCGGCTTGTCGCCATCCGTCATCGCTGCGGGCGCGGCCGCCGGCGTTCCGACGGCTTCGAGGCTGGCCTGAAGCGCGGCCATCAGGTCGACGACGTTCGTGCGCTGCTGCTCCGGCGCAAAATGCACTTCCTCGCCGGCGATTTTTGCCTGAATGAGCTCCATCAGTCGCTTGCGGTAATCGTCCTCGTATTTGGCCGGGTCGAAGGGCGCGGACAGCTGCTGGATCAGCATCGTAGCCATGGTCAGCTCTCGCTCGTTGACCTCGGACGCCTCCGGCAGACCCGGCACCTGTGAGATCGACCGGACCTCGTCCGGATAGAAAATCGTCTCCATCGCGAGGCAGTTGTCAATGACGCGGATGGCCGCGAGGCTGCTTTTTGACCGGATGGAAATCTTCGCGATGCCGATCCTGCCGGACTGGCGCATCGCCTCCAGCAACAGGCTGTAGGCATTCCCGCCGGCCTGATCGGGAGACAAATAGTAGGTTTTCTGAAAGTAGATCGGATCGATCTCCTGCAGGTCCACAAAATCAAGAATATGGATCGTTTTCGTCGCGTCGGTGGAGAGTGCATCAAGCTCCTCTTTCTCGAACAGCACGAACCGCCCTTTCTCATATTCGTAGCCTTTGGCAATATCCTCTGAGGAGACGGTGACCGAACAGTTGGCGCATTGGCGAACATACGAGATCGGGCCGCCGCACGTTTTGTGGATCAGCCGCATGGAAATGTCCTTGTCTTCCGTGGCGGTGAACATTTTCACGGGGACGTGGACGAGACCGAAGCTGATCGCGCCTTTCCATACCGTTTGCATGCGAAAAAGCCTCCTTTGACGTATTGACGGATAAATGCGTCCCGCTATCCAGCGTTCCCCGAATGCATGAAATCCAACCGGGCAGGGCATATTTTTCAGCGAGTACATGATGAAGGAAAGGGGCGGGAACGGAATGGCGGAAGCAGGCAATTCACCGTCGTCCGGCGCGGCTGCGCAGGATGCGAGGCACGAAGGACGGGACGATTACGACATGGATATCGATCGGATGGTCAACGAAGGGCTGGGAGGCGGGCAGGTTACGCTCGGCAACGGCCTGATCGACGACACAACGACGGATACGATGCAAGACAACGGGTAGCCGATCACCGGGTAGCCGGAATTAGGGAAGGGATGAGCCAGCATGAAGGTGGAACGCGCAATGCATATTTACAGCTCGAAAGATACTTTTCCGGTTCACCTGGAGGGAAGGCCGGTCTGGATAGAGAACATCGATGAGGATAACGGAATGGCAACGGTGCAAATCGGTTCCGATCCGCTTAACACCCATACCGTGGCGGTAGATCGGCTGAGCGAGCCGGAGGACCGGGATCAGCGGGGATAAGGTTGGAAGTCACGGGCGACACGCATGGTATCGACCCCATCATATGACTGTTGCCCCTCGTTCTTACTTTTTGAAAGTATCTACGATATCGTGGTATACTGGAGAGGATCGGCAACGATCCCAGACCCCAGAACGAGGAGTGACGGCCCCGGCGACGGAGCGAAGGTTGCGATCAACGTCATCAGCGAGTTGAACGGCGAGCGGTATGTGGACCACGACGTATTGAAAGCCTAAAAGGTCCTGTCGGACCGCGGAGGCTCCGGGATATCCGGACGACTCCGCGGTTTTTAGTTTAACAGAGATATCGGGAGATATTCGAAGAAAGCGCTTGATTTGATGAGGGAGACAGTCATTTTTATTTATTTATCGTGAAATGTGAGGTAAAATAACAATATAGAAAAATGCTAAGGGGTGAGGCCAATGGCGCGGCAGCATCATCAGAAAATATCGGCTTTGGAAATCACCCGCAGGATCGTGTTTCTCACCATCGGCGCCGTGCTCATGGCCGTCGGGCTTGAAATATTCCTTGTTCCGAACCGGATCGTGGACGGAGGCATTACTGGCATTTCGATTATGCTATCAGAAATCACGGGCATGAAGCTGGGCATCTTTCTCTTTATCCTCAATCTTCCGTTTCTGATTCTCGGCTACAAGCAGATCGGCAAAACGTTCGCGATCTCGACGCTGTACGGCGTCGCCGTTATGTCGGTCGGCACGTTTCTGCTGCATCCGGTGGACCCGCTGACCGTGTCACCGATTCTGGCGGCGGTGTTTGGGGGCGGCGTTCTGGGGGTCGGCGTGGGAATGGTGATCCGCTTCGGCGGATCGCTCGACGGTACGGAAATCGTGGCGATTCTGATCAACAAGAACACGCCGTTCTCGGTCGGCGAGATCGTGATGTTTTGCAACTTCTTTATTTTGCTCGCGGCGGGGTTCGTGTTCGGGTGGGACAATGCCATGTATTCGATCATCGCTTATTTTATCGCTTTCAAAGCGATCGACGTAACGATCGAAGGTCTGGACGAGTCGAAGTCGGTGTGGATTATCAGCGAGGAATCGCAGGAGATCGGCGCGGCGATTATGGACCGGTTAGGCCGGGGGGTGACGTATCTCAACGGCGAGGGCGCATTCACCGGGGACAGCAAGCGGGTTATTTTCTGCGTCATAACGCGGCTTGAGGAAGCCAAGATGAAATCGATCGTACAGGAGATCGACCCTGCCGCATTTCTTGCCGTCGGCAACATTCACGACGTCAAGGGCGGGCGGTTCAAGAAGAGGGATATCCATTAAGAAGGCTGGCCGTACCAGTGGATCGGCCATCGCTTATGTTGATTGCCGGAGGCCGTATCGCTATAATAAGGACGAACAAAGACAGGGTGCGGGAGGCGACGAAAGCTGGACGAATTCGCGAGAATCCGCCACTGGACGGCGGGCCGTCAAAGCGCCGAATGGCTGCGCTCGCGCGGCGTCGTGCTCGGAATCGGCGACGACGCGGCGGTGGTGGAAACGCCGGCTGCGGAAGACGGCACGGCGCTCCAGTGGGTAATGGCGGTCGACACGATGGTGGAGACCGTCCATTTCAACGCCGTGACGATGGCCGACGAGGATATCGGCTACAAGGCGCTTGCAGCGAACGTCAGCGACATCGCCGCGATGGGCGGTGAGCCCCGGCACGCGCTGGTGTCGGTGAGCGTGCCGGCGTCGTTCGGGCCGGAGCGTGTGCGCCGGCTCTACGACGGGCTGTACGCGTGCGCCGAACGGTACGGCGTCGCGGTCATCGGCGGCGACACAACGTCGTCGCCCGCGCATTTGGTGGTGGCCGTGACGCTCGCGGGCACCGTGCAAGCCGGCCGGGAACTGCGCCGGTCAGGGGCTCGGCCCGGCGACGCGGTGTTTGTGACTGGCCCGGTCGGGTTGTCCGCGGCCGGTCTCCATTGGCTGAGCGCCGCAGGCGAACGGGCCAACGCGGCGGGGGCCGACGACCGCCGCAATGACGGCGCCCGCACCGCGCCGGAGTCGAGCGCAGCCGTAGTCCGGCCGAGTGCGAAGGCCGGCGACGGCGGCAGCGCGGTGCCGATCAGCGCCGCCGAGGCGGCGGGCACGGCGGTGCTTGTACGGGTGCATCGGCGGCCGGAGCCGTCGGTGCATGCGGCCAGGCTGCTTGCCGGTCAGGGCGGATGCACGTCGCTGAACGACGTCAGCGACGGGCTGGCCAGCGAGGCTTGGGAAATTGCCGAGGCGTCGGGCGCGGCAATCGTGCTGCGCGAGGAGTTGCTGCCGAAGGCCGGCAGCCTCGCCTCTTATGCGGTGTCGGCCAGCGTCGGTTCCGGCAAGGATGCGGCCTCGCTGGCCTTGGAATGGATGCTGTACGGCGGCGAGGACTATGTGCTGCTCGGCACGGCGGGGGCAGGGGAATGCGAGTTGCTGCGCGCGCTTTTTAACCGCGAGGGCCTGCCTTTCTACGTAATCGGCGAGGTGGAGAGCGGCCCCGCCTCCGTTTGGCTGGAGCGGGCTGC
>NZ_KK082205.1 GCF_000598065.1 Paenibacillus darwinianus
GCGAAGCCGCGCAGTCGGCGCTGGAGCTGTACGAGCGCTATGAGGCGCTCGCAAGCGCGGTTCGCGCGATGGGCCAGGCGGCCGCCAACGGGCGCCGGTTCGGGATGACGGATGCAGCGCGGCAAGCGGCAGAAGATGGCCGCCGTCTGCTTGCCGCCGTCCCGTCCGTTTCAACCATATCGGGACGCTGACTGAAGTCAGCTACACGATCCGCCTGTTCAGCCGGGATGGCCGCCTGTTCCGGGTGCGCCAATCCGGGAAGGGTGCAAACGTACGCAGTCATCGGCTGACACCGGGTTCAATCGTGCTGTTGAAGCATCATGTGCGCTAGAAGGCTGTGCGGCCTCGCGGCTACCCTCCGAAAGCGTCGCGAAAGGCATCGGCCAGCCGTTTGGCATCCACTTGCCACAGCTCGGCGATCTCCGCGTTCACATTCGCCTCCCACCAGTCCGACAGCTTCGTGCGGTTGCTGTGATGCTCGTGGATCCAGATCATATTTTCGGCTACCTTTCGCACATACAGCTTTTCGGCCGCTTCCATCTTGTCCGGCGGTATCCAAATCTTGAGCCGCTTGGCGGTCCGGTACAGTTCCAGATTGCATGCCCTGCGGATTTTGCGCGCCGACGGAAAGCTCGTTAGATGCTTCTCGTTCGATTGTTTCAAGGCTGCCACCCTCCTCTGACTACACCATATGCGGGCAGTGCGAGGGTGGGGACTTTTGTGCGTCGTTTACGCGAGGCTACTGCACCACGATGTATCCGACCATCGGGCCGCCTTGCGCCGGAACGGTATGCGTCAGACAAATAATCGGGTAGATTCCCGGCTTTTTGGCAACGAATGTGACGATCGTCGTTTGCCCTTTTTTCACCTCATCGCGGACGCCGAGCCCTTCGATTACGAACGGATGACTTGCGCCGTTGACTCCGGTAATGTTGAGCTGCACCGTTTCTCCTCGGGGTACGATTATCGTGCCGGGATCCCAACGATACGCCTCGATCTCCTTCCCGTCCGTGCCGACGCTCTTGAATTCGCCGGTCACCAGCTGGAAGACGAGCTGTCCGGACGGCACGCCGCTCGTTGCCCTTGACTGGTCCCAGCGCATATAGGCAACGACAATCACCGCGATAAGCGCGATGGCGGCCGCCATGCGGAGCTGGTTTTTGCTGACCACGACGATTCTGGACATGAATAACACCTCTCCTTTTGAATTCGTTTTCTTATTGCCAGTCTATGCGGGGGCTTGTCAGGCCATGACTTTGAATCTATGTTTCTCTTACGATTTGCCGGGAGGTTGGGAGTGGACGCAGCGGCGTTTGAGACGAACGGAGGCTTTTGCTACAATATGGTTAGTCAGGATCACTCGTTCAAAGGAAAGAGGAGAGCGGAAAATGGCAAAAATGATAGCCGATAAGCTGGACAAAGGCATCAGCCCGCAGCAGTTCATGGATGAAATGACGCGGAATAAAGAGACGTTCGTGTCGCTGTATGACGAGTTTCAATGGCCGAGCGAGGACGATAGGGCGTATTTCGAATCGCTGGGCAACCGCGACGATTTGCGCTGCCTCATTCTGATGGCCGATTGGTGCGGGGATGTCGTCAAAAATATTCCGGTCGTGTTCCGCGCGCTAGAGATCGGCGGCGTTCCGACAGAGGTGCTTATCAAGGAGGAGCACCTGGATACGATGGGGCAATTTTTGACGATGGGCGGCGAAGCAGTGCCGATCGTGATTTTCGCGGATACCGGCGGCGCAGTTCTGGGTCAATGGGGCCCTCGTCCGAGTCATGTGCAGGAGGCGATGATCGCCTTCAAGCAGGCGAATCCGCATCCGGAAGCGGCCGATTATCAGGACAAACTGACTGAGACGCGTGCGGAGCTGGGTCGCCGCTACGGGGAAGGAACGGGCTACCAGGCGCATATTGTGCGTGAACTGCGCGAGCTCATCGAGAAGCTGTAATGGCGGAGCTGATCGTCGAATCGTTTGCGCTCGGACCGCTGCAAACAAATGCTTATTTGATCATGAACGAGGCCCGGTCGCAGGCCATTGTCATCGATCCGGGCATGGGACCCGAACGGCTGCTTCGGCGGGTGGAGACGCTGGACGTTCCCGTCCAGGCCATCCTGCTGACGCACGCGCATTTCGACCACATGGGCGGCGTGGAAGCCGCGCGCAAAGCGTGGGGATGCCCCGTCTATCTGCACGATCTGGAGGCCGATTGGTTGACGGAGCCCCGCAAGAACGGATCGGCGCGCTGGCCGGACGTTACGGAGCCGCTCACAACCGATCCCGCCGAGCATGCGCTGGATGACGGACAGTCGCTGCAACTGCTGGGCGTTACCTTCCGCGTGCTGCACACGCCGGGGCATTCGCCGGGAAGCGTCAGCTTTCATTACGGCAAGCATCTGTTCTCGGGCGACGTGCTGTTCCGGCTGTCGGTCGGACGGACCGATCTGCCTGGCGGACGCGAGGCGGACCTGTACGATTCGATCCGCAACAAGCTGTACAAGCTCGATCCCGAGGTGCGGGTGTACCCCGGACACGGGCCCCAGACCACGCTCGGGTTTGAAATGGCGAACAATCCGTTCGCGCCGGCGCACTGACTTCGGTTAGTTCCTCCATGCGAAGCAGCGCGAAAAAGCGCCGAATCCTGTTTGACGACACGGATTCGGCGCTTTTTGCCGTTTGCTCCATCCCTTGCGAGGGGGATGATGTTTTTGTTTACGGCAAATCCCCAACCGGATTGCCTCACACTCACTGTCCTGCTCCATCTCGTCCCAAGCTGGATAAAACCGATCAAATCTGCGACAATGAGAGCGGGATTGATTGAAGATAGGACGGTGCACAATTCATGACGGACGTACATACAAAGCCGCAGGACGGCGAAGAAACGACGGGAAAAAGCGCGCTGACGCCCGAGCAGAAAATGGCGGAGCGGCAGCGTATCGAGAAGCAGGTGAGCGCGGAGCTCAACATTCCGATTACGAAGGTAAAGGCGGCGGTCGGCCTGCTCGACGAGGGCAATACGATTCCGTTCATCGCCCGCTACCGTAAGGAGATGACCGGCGAGCTCGACGAGAACGATCTGCGCGGCATAGAGGAGCGGCTCGGCTATTTGCGCAATCTGGAGGAGCGCAAGCGCGAGGTGGTCCGGCTGATCGATGAGCAGGGCAAGCTGAACGACGAGCTGAAGCGTTCGATCGAGCAGTCGGCTAAGCTTCAGGAGGTCGAGGATCTGTATCGGCCGTACCGGCAAAAAAGAAAGACGCGCGCCAGCGTTGCCAAGGAGCGGGGGCTTGAGCCGCTCGCCGATTGGCTGTACGGGCAGCCGAGACAGGGCGATCCCCTTCAGGAGGCGGCCAAGTACGTCGATGAGGAGAACGGCGTGCCGACGGCGGCGGACGCGCTGCAAGGCGCGATGGATATTATTGCCGAGAACATCGCCGACGATGCGAAAATCCGTGCCTGGGTGCGCAAATATACGTTTGATCAAGGTATCGTGTTCACATCTGCCAAGGATGCCGCGTTGGAGTCGGTGTACGAGATGTATTACAGCTACCAGGAGCCGGTTCGGAGGCTGCCGCCGCACCGCATTCTGGCGATTAACCGAGGCGAGCGTGAAGAGGTGCTGAAGGTGACGCTCGAGGTGCCGGCGGACAAAATCCACGACTTTATCGGTCGCCAGATTTTTCGCAGCCAGCGACCTTCGCCGGTGCGGGACATTCTGCTTCGCGTCATTGAGGATGCGTATAAAAGATTGCTCGCGCCGTCGATTGAGCGTGAGGTGCGCGGCGAGCTGACAGAGAAGGCGGAAGAGCACGCGATTGCGATTTTCTCGGCGAATTTGCGCAACCTGCTGCTGCAGCCGCCGGTCAAAGGCAAGGTCGTGCTGGGCGTCGATCCGGCGTTTCGGACCGGCTGCAAGCTGGCCGTCGTGGATGACACCGGCAAGCTGCTGGACGTGGCCGTCTCCTATCCGACGCCGCCGAACAACAAGGTCGCCGAAGCCGAGCGGCTGATCAACGGCCTGATCGACAAATATGGTGTAGAGCTGATCGTCATCGGCAACGGTACCGCTTCGCGCGAGACCGAGCAGTTCATTGCCGATCTTATCTCCAAGCGCAATAACAGCGAGCTGAAATATATCATCGTCAACGAAGCCGGCGCCAGCGTCTATTCCGCCTCGAAGCTCGCCGCAGAGGAGTTTCCGTCGCTTGATGTGGCCGAACGCAGCGCCGTATCGATTGCCAGGCGGCTGCAAGACCCGTTGGCTGAGCTTGTCAAGATCGAGCCGAAGGCGATCGGCGTAGGCCAATACCAGCATGACGTCAGCCAGAAACGGCTGGACGAGAGCCTGGGCGGCGTCGTGGAATCGGCCGTTAACCATGTTGGCGTTGACGTCAACACCGCATCGCCTTCGCTGCTCTCCTATGTAGCGGGCGTGAACGCGACCATTGCCAGGAACATCGTGAAATTCCGCGAGGAGAACGGCAAATTCGCGGAACGCGGCCAATTGCAGAAAGTGCCTCGGCTCGGCGCGAAGTCGTACGAGCAGTGCATCGGCTTCCTGCGCATTCCGGAGGGGCGCAACCCGCTTGACCGGACGCCGATCCACCCGGAATCGTACGGCGTGGTGGCCAAGCTGTTCAAGGAACTTAAGCTGGAGCTCGACGCGCTCGGCTCCAGGGAGTTGAACGCCAGGCTGGAGCAGGTCGATCCGGAAACGGTGGCGACCCAGCTGGGGGTCGGCGTTCCGACGCTGCGCGACATACTGGACAGCCTGCGCCGCCCCGGGCGGGATCCGCGCGAGGAACTGCCGGCGCCGATTTTCCACACGGATGTGCTCAAGCTCGAGGATTTGACGCCGGGCATGGAGCTGCAGGGCACGGTCCGCAATGTCATCGACTTCGGCGCTTTCGTCGACATCGGCATCAAGAACGACGGACTTGTTCATATCTCCCAACTGAGCGACAAATTCGTGAAGCATCCGATGGACGTCGTTTCCGTCGGCGACAACGTGACGGTCTGGGTGCTGAGCGTCGATCCGAAGAAAGGCCGAGTGAGCCTGACGATGCGCAAGCCCGGCTAAAATCCGCTTGCCGGTAAAGCCCTTTCACGATACAATTTTGATAGAGAACCGGCCAAGGGGAGGGGCTTCACGCATGATCAACGGTAAAGCGACGGGTATATCTCCAAGCCATAAATGGTTCGGCTTATCGCTGCAGGCATTGGTCGTGCTGTCGAAGCAAGACAGCCTGTGTCCGAGCTGCGACATAGCCGAGCATCTGCAATCCGAGCCGACGCTGCTGCGCAAAATACTGGCGAAACTGGCAAAGGAAAACATATTGGAAACCCGGGAAGGCCGCGAAGGCGGCTACCGGTTGAAGAAATCGCCGGAGGAGCTGACGCTGGCCGAGGTGTATAAGGCGCTGCAGATGGAGCAGTCCGTATGCACCGGCATGCGGGATGCGACAGGCGGTCACCCGTTCGGAACGGACATGAAAGCGGCGTTCCGGGACATTTCGGAGGAGCTGGACCGGTCCATGCTGGAGGTTCTAGGCAAGCATACGATAGCGGATTTAGCGGGACGCACGGGCTGATTAGGCCCTGCGTCTTTTTTTATGTCCGGACCCCACGATTTTTATGTCAATATATCAGGGCATCATACACCTCGAATTGGGCAGTAATTGGTGCCGGGGGCGCATTGCCCTTCATAGGCACGGTATTATAATGTAACTTACTCAAAGTAAGCAGTTGACAAGGCGTTATGTCAGGATTATACTGTGACTATATTTATTACAGTTGTTCAAATGAGCAGCTTTTTTGTTGGGTATAACTGAGCTTAATTTAGCTCAGTAAAGTCCTTTCCCGACGAACCGCTCGCGGGTAGCCCGCGATGTCCGTTGCCGGCTATCCTTCGGAAGACTGCAGCTTCCGGGTGTTCCTATGCAAACAACTGTGACAGTAGCACACATAAATAAACGATACCAAGGAGGAACTGATTATGAGCAAGGATCAAGTGGAGCAAGGCATCGATTTTTTTGAGGTGATTGCGGAGCGTCATTCGGTCCGTTCGTACGACCCTTCTTATAAAATGTCCCGCAACGAGCTGAAGGAACTGCTCGCGGATGCGGTCAAGGCGCCTTCGTCATCGAATTTGCAATCGTGGAGGTTTCTCGTTGTCGACGATCAGGCGGCGAAGGAGAAGCTGAAGCCGATCGCTTTCAACCAGAAGCAGGTTACGGAGGCATCTGCAGTGATCGCGATTCTGGGCGACCGGGAGGCTTATAAACGGGCTGCGGAGATCTATGGCCGCGGAGTAGAGCAGGGCTATATCCCGGCTGATGTCGCTGAGAACATGACCCATAATTCCGTTCAAGTCTATGGCGGAATGAGCGCCGATCGGCAGAAGGACATTGCGCTCGTGGACGGCGGGCTTATTGCGATGCAACTGATGCTGGCCGCCAAGGCGAGAGGGCTGGATACCGTGCCGATGGGCGGCTTTGACGGGGCGCAGTTGCTGGAAGCTTTCAATGTGCCGGATACGTATGTGCCGGTCATGCTCGTAGCGGTCGGCAAAGCGGCCCAGCCGGGCCGTCCGACGCCGCGTCTGACGGTGGATGAGGTTACGCAGTGGAACAGCTATTGATCAAGGTTCCGTAAAAAAACAAAAGGCTGTCGGAACCGGTGCGCAACCGGCCTGACAGCCTTTTTGCCGTATCACGGCGTTTCGCTACGGGAGGTACCCGGCCGAATGGTCGTCCGGCCCGGTTTGCGCTTTCGTCCGGTAAAAGAACCAGCAATCGTTCAGCAGGCGAATTTGCCGGCGGTCTTTTTTCTCGAATGCCCGCATCAACTGGTTGCAGAGCCATTGCGGCATAGCGATCATCCTCCTCCGGGAATGCTAATGTATGATCAGCATATGGGAGTGGGCGAATGTCCGTGCAGGTCCAGCTGCCGAACGGAACATTTTTGGCGTATGCCGGCGGTGGCTGGCTGTAGATCCGGTGCGTCTAGGCGTCGAGTTCATCCTCGTACCACTGTTCAAGCTGCGCCTGAAGGGCGCGGATCTCGGTCAGCAGCGACACGAGCGGGTAGGCCTTCTCACGGACGGCCGAGAATTGGCGCTCCAGCTCATTCATATAGTCGAGACCGCCGGTCACCGGAATCGATTCGTCATGCAGCTCCAGGTCGGCGCATTCGGCGACGGCATACGGCAGCACGGGCACATTGTCGGCGGTTAACTTGTCGAGCTCCTTATGCAGACGCAGATTGAGCGCGCTGAGCTGGTAGGCGTGAGATTCGGGCAATTCCACGAACGACAGCCCAGCTTGTCCTTTCATTACAATGTAACGCATCGTCGGCATGAACGGTCTAACTCCCCTCGGCTAGCTGATTCGGTATGTCATTACGGATAAAACCTACTTGACAGTGTAGCGCATCAGGGCTTATAAATTCAAGTATCAAGCCGTTGTCCGAAGCGGGGATTTAGGGGAATGCGAACATAATGAATAATGCAGCCTTGCAGTTATGGGTTGAGAAAATATCGCTGGAATGCTTCGACCTTCCGTTCAGGCACCGGGCCACATTCAATCGGCGGCTGAAGGCGACCGGCGGCCGGTATTTCATGAAGTCGCACGACATCGAGATCAGTCCCTATCAGTTGGAGACATACGGCGCCGAGGAGACCGAGAAAATCATCAAGCACGAGCTGTGCCACTACCACTTGCATCTGATGCGGCGCGGTTACCGGCACAGGGATGCGGATTTCAAGGCTTTACTTGCGAAAGTGGGCGGCAGCCGGTTCTGCAAATCGCTTCCGGAGCGGGCGCAGCGCAAGCCGGCGCCGTTCAAATTCATGCTGAAATGCCGGGCATGTGGGGGCGAATATTTGCGGAAAAGGAAGATGAATCCAGCCCGCTATGCGTGCGGAAAGTGCGGCGGAAAGTTACAATTGTTCGTGCTTGACTTCAAATTCGAATCGTGATAAATTAGTTCTTGTCACTTCGCGACGTTCCCTGATAGCTCAGTTGGTAGAGCACTCGACTGTTAATCGAGTTGTCACAGGTTCGAGTCCTGTTCGGGGAGCCACTATCTTGGAGAAGTACCCAAGTGGCTCAAGGGGACCCTCTGCTAAGGGGTTAGACTGCGCAAGCGGTGCGAGGGTTCGAATCCCTCCTTCTCCGCCATTTCTACAATGGCATTGCACGACAACGGAAGGCCGTTGATATCGGTCTTTTTTATTTGCCCGATTCGCGTATGATCGACGAGAAATTGCGGAAAATAAAAAAAGAACTTGCAATCAACAACCCAGTCCGGTATAATCATTTTTGTTGTCGCAATCGCGGCAGCGGTGCACTCATTTCGGTATGGCCCGTTGGTCAAGGGGTTAAGACACCTCCCTTTCACGGAGGTAACAGGGGTTCGAATCCCCTACGGGTCACCATCATCCTTTCTTGCATGAGCCATTAGCTCAGTTGGTAGAGCACCTGACTTTTAATCAGGGTGTCGAAGGTTCGAGTCCTTCATGGCTCACCATTGTTTTCTCCCTCGAAGACAACGGTGCATGTAATAGGAAGAAAGCTCATATGTGCGGTAGTGGTGGAATGGCAGACACGCTATCTTGAGGGGGTAGTGGGCTTACGCCCGTGGAGGTTCGAGTCCTCTCTACCGCACCATACATAATCAGTAGAATCCCTTGCGAAAGCAAGGGATTTTTTGTTGTGTGGCGTGCCCAGAGGCACGCATCTTCTAGCCGGTGAAAGTCCGGTCACAGGAGGGGCCAAGCCCCTGTGTAGCTAGGATACCTGCGTATGGCGAAATCTGTGCGCAGAAGCGTATCGACAAAGCACCTGTCAGAGACAGGGCGAGCAACATGATAGGCCGTAAACATAAAGTGAATCCTGCCGCGTCGTCAAAAAGGACTCGCAAGAGGGAAGAGAGGAAGCCGAGTCTCGCGCACTTGGACGAAGGCCATGGAAGCTGTTCAGAACTTGGAACGACAGCGAAGA
>NZ_KK082206.1 GCF_000598065.1 Paenibacillus darwinianus
CAGGCTTCATTCGGCCTTGCCCCCTTCCCGCTTAGGCTGCCAGCGTACGAAAGGACGCTCCGCCAGCACGACGATAACGAACAGCAGCAGACTGAACAGCACCACGATCGCCGTTCCGGCAAAAACGCGCGCCGTCTCGAACCCGTTCGCCGCAAGCTTCATGTAATAGCCGAGCCCGTCCCTCGCGCCCAGCCACTCGGCGACGATCGCCGACGTCACGCTGTAGGCGGCCGCGATCCGCAGGCCCGCGAACAGAAACGGCACCGCGCCCGGCAGCTCCAGCTTCGTAAATACGGTCCATTTGCCGGCCCCGATCATCGCCAGGTAGTTGTGCAGCTTCGGATCGCCCTGCCGCAGCCCTGTCATCATCGACAGCGTCACCGGAAAGAAACAGACGAGCAGGATAAGGACGATTTTGGGCAGCTCCCCGAAGCCGAGCCAAATAACGAGCAGCGGACCGAGCACGATGACCGGTATGTTCTGCGATAGAACGAGCATCGGCGACAAGGCCCGGCGCGCGCCGGGAACCAGATGCAGCAGCATCGCCAGCAGCACGCCCGCCAGCGCTCCGAGTACAAGACCGAGCAGCGTTCGCGCGCCCGTGGCCAGCGTATGCGACCAGAGCCTCTCCCGGACATCGGCCTGAAGCGCCTCCCGGACGACCTCGACCGGCCCCGGCAGCCGGTAAGCCGGGATGTCCCACCAGACGACGGCGCCCTGCCATAAGGCCAGGAAAACGGCAATGACCGCCAGAGGCGGCCATCCTTTGCGTATGCTATTGTCCATCGGGATACTTCTCCAGCAGCCGGTCCATGTCGCCCTCCATCGTCGTCTCGAGCGGCGCGACCCGGTATGGCAGCCCCGTCGCCTTGATGATGTCGATCACGCGGTCGACGTACGGAATGACGCTCTCTCCGTTCGGCGTGTGCGGTATAATTTGAATGCTGAGCAGCGCGTTGGCCATCGTTCCCCGTCCTTTCTCTCCTGCCGGCTTCAGTCAGCCGTTATTGCGGCAAAAAGTCGTTCGTAAACGCCTTTTGCGGATCGAATTCGCCTTCAAGCAGCTTATGCTCGGTCATCCAATCCGCATAATTCGTCCACACCTCAAGCTTCTGCTCGCCCCAGCGGGCCGCGTCGTCCCGGTATTTCGGAGCAAGCCATTTCTGGCTGGCCTTGACGAGCTCCTTGTTCAAATCCGGCACCGCCGCGATCAGTACATCGGCCGCTTCCTCCGGGTTGTCGATCGCGAAGTTATAGCCCTCCGCCGCGCCCTCCACGAACGCACGCACGATATCCGGCTTGTCCGCGATCATCTTCTCGCTGGTCGCGAGCACCGGCGTGTAGTAGTCCAGCTTGTCGCTGTAGTCGGTCAAATAAACCATGTTGATCGGCTCGCCGCGCAGCTCGGCCTCCACGCCTGTCCAGGCATAATAAATCCAGGCAAAATCGATATCCCGCTTCACCGAGGTGAAGAAGTCCGTCGCGCCCGTGCTGACGATCTTAACCTTTTTGACGTCGGCGCCTTCGGATTGCATGATCGACCCAATGACGGCCTCTTCGACCGGCGAGCCCCAGCCGCCGTATTTCTTGCCTTCGAAATCTTTCGGCGTCTTGATATTTTTGTCGACAGGCGAAGCGAAGCCCGACGTGTTATGCTGAATCACGGCGGCGAGCGATACGACCGGCACCTGCTGGGTGCGCGCCATCGTCAGCTGCTCCTGGTAGCTGACGCCGAATTCGGCGTCGCCGGAAGCGATCAGCTGCTCGACGGTCCCTTCGACCGGCTGTACGATCTCGACGTCGAGACCGCGCTCGCGCCAGAAGCCTTTGTCGCGGGCCACGTACAATCCCGTATGATTCGTGTTCGGCGTCCAGTCGAGCATCACCTTCACCTTCGTGAGTTCCCCCGTCCCGCCTTCCGTACCCGCAGCGTCCTTCGTTCCGTTCGTTTCCGCCGCAGCGCCGCCATTGCCGGCGTTTTTGTCTGCCGCGCCGTTATCTGCCCCGCCGTTATTGCCGCCGCTTCCGCAGCCCGCCAAAGCCAGCATAATCGCCAGCACGGCGACGCTCCATTGCCAGCCTGTCCGTACGTTATTCTTCATAGTAAAGTCCCTCTCTCTCTTGTCCCACCCTCATTTCGACAACAAAAAAACGCCCCTGATCCCAAGGCGTCTACTCGCGCGATAACCGTCGTCCTCCGCGATTCGCCAACGAAACGTGCGGCAAGGCTCGGCTTTACCGTTCCTACGCTGGCATTATCCAGATCAGGTATTAGGGTCGGTATCGTGTGACGGGATACCCTCTCAGCCGGCCTGCCCAGCTCCCCCGGTGCTTATTCGATTGTCGTTAAGCCCTATTATAGCAAAACTGCAGCAAAAATCTACATTCATCTCCATTTTGCGGCATGTGAGCATAAACGAACAAACCGTCCTACCCGGGCTCGGGTAAGGACGGCTCATTCGGGCTGCGAAGCGGCAGCCGGACAATCGCGGTGCCGTTACGCATTCAAATCCGGCCGCGAGCCGGTAACCAGGTAGACGACGCTCTCCCCGATGTTTGTCGCATGGTCGCCGATCCGCTCGATATACCGCCCGACAAACATCAGCTGCATCACCTGATTCGACGATTTCGGGTCCTGCAGCATAAGCGAGAACATTTCGTGCAGAATCTGATTGTACAAGGTGTCGACAGCGTCGTCGTCCTTGGACATTTTATAGGCAAGATCCACATTCTCATGAATGAAAGACTGGATCGATTCGTACGTCATCGTCTGCACGGTTTCCGCCATGCGCGGCAGGTCAATCAAAGGCTTGATCAGTTGCTGGCCTTCGAGCCGCGGCACCACCTTCGCGATGTCAACCGCCAAATCCGCCATCCGCTCCAGATCGCTTGCAATTTTGAAAGCCGCAAGGATCCGGCGCAAATCTTTCGCAACAGGCTGCTGCGTCGCGATCAACCGGGAACCGATGTCCGTGATCTGGCCTTCCAGCCGATTGATTTCCACATCGTCCTGAATGATCTTTTTCGCCATATCCACATCAATCTTTTGCAGCGCATCCATCGCGCCGGCAAGCGCATGCTCGACGCGTGTCCCCATCTCTACGAGCTGCTCCTTCAAGGCGTTCAGATGCTGGTCAAACTCCGTTCTTCTCGTCATTGTCTTCCATCCCCTCGTTCACTAATTATCCGAAGCGTCCGCTGATGTAATCCTCGGTGCGGCTGTCGACCGGGTTGGAGAACAGCTTCTCCGTCTCCGCGTACTCGATGACCTCGCCGTTCAGAAAAAACACGGTCTGATTGGACACCCGGGCTGCCTGGTGCATGTTATGCGTAACCATGACGATCGTATAACGCTTCTTCAGTTCCTGCGCAAGCTCTTCAATCTTCAGCGTTGAAATCGGGTCGAGCGCGGACGTCGATTCGTCCATCAGCAGCACGTCAGGTTCGACCGCCAGTGCGCGGGCGATGCAAAGCCGCTGCTGCTGCCCCCCCGAGATGCCGAGCGCCGAGCGCTTCAAATGATCCTTCACTTCGTCCCAAAGCACGGCGGCGCGCAAGCTGGATTCAACGATTTCGTCCAGCCGCTGCTTGTCGGCAATACCGTGAAGCCGCGGGCCGTAAGCCACATTATCGTAAATCGACTTCGGAAAAGGATTCGGCTGCTGAAATACCATGCCGACTTTTTTGCGAAGCGTCTCGACATCGACGTCGGAGGAGTAGATATCCTTGCCCGACACTTTAATGGAGCCTTCGATCCGCGTTCCCGGAATCATATCGTTCATCCGGTTGAGCGTCCGCAGCAGCGTCGACTTGCCGCAGCCGGAAGGTCCGATGAAAGCGGTGATCGCCTTCTCCGGGATGTCGAGCGACACCTTTTTCAACGCTTGAAAATCGCCGTAATACAAATCCAATTGATCGATATCGATAAGTGCCTGCATGCCGTCTCCTCCGATTTCCATGCCGTCGTTTATCCGAACCGGCCCGTAATGTAATCGCTCGTCGAAATTTTTTGCGGATTGGTGAAAATCTTGTCGGTATCATCGTACTCCTCGACCTCGCCCAGCATGAAAAACGCCGTCTTCTGCGAGATGCGGGCTGCCTGGTACATGTTGTGGGTAACGATTACGATGCAGTAGTCCTGCTTCAGCTCGGCAATCAGCTCTTCAATCTTGGCGGTCGAGACCGGGTCAAGAGCCGATGCCGGCTCGTCCATCAGAATAATACTCGGCTTTACCGCGATCGAGCGCGCGATGCACAGCCGCTGCTGCTGGCCGCCGGACAGCGCGAGCGCTGAATTGTGCAGCCGGTCCTTCGTTTCCTCCCATAACGCCGCCCTGCGGAGCGACTGCTCCACGATCTCGTCCAGCTTCTTCTTGTCGCGGATGCCGTGATAGCGCGGACCAAACGCGATGTTCTCGTAGATTGATTTATGAAAAGGATTCGGGCGCTGCCATACCATGCCGATCTTCTGGCGCAGCAGCACGACGTCCGTTTGGGGACTGTTGATGTTCTCGCCGCCGATCCAGATATCGCCGGTCACCCGCGCACCGGGGATCAGATCGTTCATCCGGTTCAGGCTGCGCAGAAACGTCGATTTGCCGCAGCCGGAAGGGCCGATCAGCGCCGTCACCTGCCGGTCCGCGAAATCGAGGGAAACATTTTTGACGGCCGCTTTCTCGCCATAATGGACGGATAATTTATGAGCCGACAAGCCGATGTCTTGCATGCTGCAGACCTCCTATTTGGTAGCGGTGAACTTTCGGTGCACGTAACGTCCGAACCACCGGGCGATCATATTGAACAGAAGCACGGTGATGATCAGCACGGCGGATGCGCCGGCCGCGATCTCCGGTGCGTCGGGCGCCAGCCCCTCGGAATTAATTTTCCAGATATGAACCGCCAGCGTCTCCGCCGGACGGAACGGATTGAGCGGCGAGAACGGACTCAGCGGATTCCAATCCGAGAAGTCGAGCCGCGGCGAGCTCATGCCGGCGGTGAACAGCAGCGCCGCCGCTTCGCCGAAGACGCGGCCCGCAGCCAGAATCGTGCCGGTCAGAATGACCGGAATGGCGATCGGCAGCATGATCGAACGAATCGTCTTCCACTTCGACAGACCAAGCGCGAGCCCCGCTTCCTTCTGCTCCCGGGGAACGCTTTTCAATCCTTGCTCCGTAATCCGAACCATCAGAGGCAGGTTAAACACGGTGAGCGCCAAAGCGCCGGAGAACAGGGAGAATCCAAATCCGAACAGGTTGACGATCACCAGCAGACCGAACAGGCCGACAACGATCGAAGGAAACGACGAGAGCACCTCCACGACCAGCCGGATGAAATCGGTCCCCCGCCCTGGCTTCGCGTATTCGCTCATATAAATGCCGGCGCCCAGGCCAAGCGGAATCGTGATGATCATCGTCAGCACGAGCAGGAACAGCGAGTTGAACAGCTGCGGGCCGATTCCGCCGCCGGCCCGAATCGTCTCGGGCGGGGAGGTCAGAAAGTCGAAGCTGATATGGCCGACCCCGCGGATCAGAATATAACCGAGCAAGCCAGCGAGAATCAGAATGATAATAGCTGCGATCGTGACGATCAGTGCCGTGGCGATTTTATCTGCTGTCTTCGCGTTCACAGCTTCGACCTCCTCTCCAGCATACGTACGATGAAAACGAATACGAACGTCATAATCATCAGAAGCAGCGCCAACGACCACAGGGCGTTATTTTGTATCGACCCCATTACAGTGTTCCCCATGCTAAGCGTAATGGCGCTGGTCAGCGTTGACGTCGACTCGAACAGCGACCGGGGAATGTGCGGCGAGTTGCCGATAACCATCTGAACGGCCAGCGCCTCACCGAACGCGCGCGCGATTCCGAGGACAATGCCTGTCAGCAGAGCGGGCATCGTCGTCGGCAGCACGATCCGGTAAATCGTCTGCCACCGCGTTGCGCCGAGGGCGTACGAGCCCTCCTTGAGTCCGGCCGGCAGGGAAGCGAGCGCGTCGGTCGCGATCGTCGTGATCGTCGGAAGAATCATAATCGACAGCACGACGGCCCCTGCTGCAATCCCGATCCCCTGACCGGGGAAAATGTCGCGGAACAGCGGCACGATCACGCTCAGTCCAACGAAACCGTAAACGACCGACGGGATGCCGGCCAGCAGCTCGATGACCGGCTGCATGATCTTCCTCCCGAATTTAGGCATGATCTGGGTCATGAAGACGGCCGCACAGAAGCCGAGCGGCGCGGCGATGACGGCCGCGAGAATCGACGTGGAAAAAGAACCGATCAGAAACGGCAGCGCTCCGAACAGCGGCGGCTCGCTGTCCGGGCTCCATTTTAACCCGGTCAAAAACCCGGCCAGGTTCACTTTGTTGATGATGAACGTACTGAGGCCCTTGGACGCGACAAAATAGACCATCGAAAAAATGGTCAGCAAAAGAAATAATATACACAGGAACGTGTAAACGCGCCCCACCCATTCTTCCCTTAGGTGCGGCTTCGGTTGTTGCTTTCCGACCGACTGCGCCATGGCTCTCTCCCTTTACAACAGCCAACAAGAGGCAGATGGCTCCGCCCCTTGTCCGCCGATATGATGAGTTGATGAATGAACTTGATGTTATTTCGAGATGTTGCCCTCAACGTCGCGCTTCACTTGCATTTTGCTGACCGGGATATAGCCCATGTCAACGACGTCGCCGTTTTGAACTTCATCGCTCAGCATATAATCCAGAAAAGCTTTGGTTGCGGCGTCAGGCTCACCTTTTGTGTACATGTGCTCATAAGCCCATACCGGATACGTGCCGTTCGCCACAGTCTCTTCGCTCGCTTCGACGCCTTCGTACTTCAATACCTTAACTTTATCGTCCAAGTAAGCAAAACCCAAGTAGCCGATTGCGCCCGGCGTTTCGCCGACAAGCTTTTTAACCGTACCGGACGAATCCTCTTGAATCGATCCCTTTACGTCTGCAACCTTCTCACCGAGTGCATATTTTTCGAATGTGGCCCGCGTGCCGGAGCTGGCAGGGCGATTGACGATGGTGATATTCTGATCGTTCCCGCCGACTTCTTTCCAGTTGGCGATTTTGCCGGAGAAAATATCGATCAGCTGCTGCTTGGTCAAGTTATCGACATTAACTTCCGGATTGACGACCGTTGCGATTCCGACGACCGCTACCTGATGATCAACCAAACCCTTCGCCTGGTCCGCCTCGAGCTTCTCTTCCGCGAATACGTCGGAGTTGCCGATATTCGCCTGTCCTTGCGAGACTTGCGCCAAGCCAGTGCCGCTGCCTCCGCCTTGGACTTGAATCGTTACACCGGAGTTCTGCTCCATGAATCTCTTGGAGGCCTGATCAACGAGCGGCTGAAGAGCGGTTGAGCCCGTGGCCAGAATGGAACCCGACAGCCCGGCATCCGCCGATCCGCCCCCGTTGCCCGCATTCGTGCCGTTAGTCGTTCCATTTGCGCCGCTGCCCGCGTTGTTTTTACCTCCGCAAGCCGCCAGCGTGAAAGTCAGAACGAGCGCGATGATCAACATCAGTGTCTTTTTCATTACCTTTGTTTTCCCCTTCCCGATCCTCTATATGTTTTTGTGTACAAACTCATTCTAGAGCCGTGCGGTTAATGCGGTGTTTTCCGAATGTTAACGCAGTGTAAAACTTTTCGCCCTTTTTGACGAATTGTTTTCACGAACCGACAGGTATAACTACTTTTCTTCCTATGATCGCAAATTATGCATGGACGCCGACCGATTGCATATCCGTTCTCAACCGGCCAATCTCGTCCTTGACTTGCTCCGCGCGTTCAAATGCCTTCGCCGACGAAACGCCGATTTCCTTTGCGCTGGTCCGGTTATCGGCCGCGGCATGGAAGAGCTGCTCGAACACCGTCTCGGCGCGGACTACGGACGCCTCGCTGCGGGCCGCGTCCTCGCGGCCCGCCCGTACGAGCTCGCCGGTTGTGGATACCGCATCGAGAATGGCGCTTACCGTACTCGTAATCTCTTCGGCCGACCGCTTCGTTTGCGAGGCAAGCTTGCGGATTTCATCGGCCACGACGGCAAACCCGCGTCCATGCTCGCCCGCTCTCGCCGCTTCAATGGTCGCGTTAACAGCCAACAGGCTGCACTGGTCGGCCAGCTCGCGGATCAGCCCGGACACTTGACTGACACCATTCGCCCGCTTTTGGAGCTCGGCCATCTGCGACTCCTGCCTGCTCGTGCGTTCGGCAAGACCGGAGAACGCCAGACCGACGCCATTCAGCTCGTTTTTTCCTTTTAACGTCAGGTCGACCATCGCCTCGGACATCGCTTCGCCTCGGGCGCCCGAATCGCGAACAGCGGCAACCGCCTCATTGATTTCCTTCATCATGCGCTCCGCGCCGAGAATCGTTCGGACCTGCGATGCGGTCGCTTCCTTCTGCAGTTGCCGGGAAATCCCGAACAAATCCGCAACCGACAGCACCCCCGCAAGCTTGCCGCAGTCGGTCACCACGACACAATCGTAGAACGACTCGCCGTCCCGTCCGAGCGCCCGGTCGAGCAACTCATGCGGCTGCACCGATTCGTCTACAACGAACGGGTGCGGATCCATCAATCGGTCTACCGGCTTTTCATAATAAAGGGCGGTGCCGAACCGCGTGCTTAAATTCCGAAAAAAACGGTCCCGCATGACGAGCCCGGCAGGCACCTGCCCCTCGCTGCATACAACCAAACATTCGGCGTCCGCATGAACCTCGAACAATTTGGCCGTGTGCTCGCAGGAATCGGACGGATGAACGGTTACAGCCGTTCGAACGGCTGCCGAAATCAACGGCGAACGAAGGACGGCGCGCTTCTCGGCTTCCGGTACGGACACAGGGCTTGACTGTTCGAATAAATTGGCCATCGGCATGCTGCCCTTCCCCTTTCTGCAAGCTGGTGTCTTTTGTCAAAATTCAGTAGCGTTGCATAAATACTGACATG
>NZ_KK082207.1 GCF_000598065.1 Paenibacillus darwinianus
CGTTCAACGGCAGCATGAAATAAGCGATCCGCTCCTTCATCTCACGCGCGCTGACGTCGGTGCTGACCATCCTCTCCAGGAACCGTTCCCGGAGCACCGGCATACTCTCATGCAGCTGCCTCCTGAGCAGCTCCATATCCTCCCTCCGGGACTTTTCGTCGTCCAGTTCGGCACGTATTTTGTCCAGTACTGCCGTCAATTCACGAGCTGTAACCGGTTTCAAAATAAAATCGTTTACTTTCAGCTTTACGGCCTGCTGCGCGTATTCGAAGTCGTCGAAGCCGGTCAGGATAATGACCTTCGTGTTCGGATAAAGCCCCGACAGTCGCCGTGTCAACTCCAGTCCGTCCATAAACGGCATGTTGATATCGGTTAGCACGACATCCGGCGCGTACCTCTCCGCCGCCTCCAGCGCATCAAAGCCGTGCTCGCAATCAGCCATGCATTCGAAGCCATGCTCGTTCCACGCAATCCTTCTTCTTATGCTTTCCCGGACGCCCGCTTCGTCGTCTACCAGCACTATTCTATACATGGCCCCCCCCCCTGCCAGAGTCTCGTCCCTCTTAATATAGAAATTTTAACATAGCCTCCGCCCTTTTTGAATCCTACCGGGTGCGGCATGAGCCTGAAGCTTCGGCGATGAGGACCAAATAGTCCACAGCCGCATTCAAGTCCCCGGTTCGCATATAAGTCACAAACGATAACACCGTTTGCAGTCTGAGCCAATTCGAGATTGTGTAACCTAGCCTGAAGCAGGCAATAATGATAACACAATTGATGAAGGAGCCCAATATGCACATGTTTACGTTTATTTATGAAGCCGCAGTGATCATCATTGCGGGTTTTATTCTGCTTAGGCTGGCTGGAAAGAAAGCCATTGCCGAAATGACTCCGCTCGAAATGGTTACCGTGCTCTCCATCGGAACCATAATCGGTCATGCAATAGCCGAGAGAAAGCTTTGGCAGACGATAACTTGCATCGGATTATTTGTTCTTATTTTGATTGTCTTTCAATATATTGCCCTACGGTCACGCTACTTCGAGCGGCTGTTCATAGGAAAACCCACTTTAGTCATTCAAGACGGTGAAATCATTACCCATAACCTGGTCAAGCTGCGGATGACCATGGAGCAGCTTGAAATGCGGTTAAGGCAGAAAGGAATTTCCAATATTACGGACATCCGGACGGCCACCATCGAGGTCAATGGTCGCTTGGGTTATGAGTTAAAAGATTCTGCAGCTCCGCTGACGCAGGGGCAAGCCGAACAAATTCTGCGTTTATTGCAGCTCAGAATGCCTGCCTCCGAACAGCAGCCCCACGACGTATTCGAACAAATCCGCAAACGGCAATGAGGTCGGCATTCAACTGCTGTCCATATTGACCGAGAAATACGCGATTGTCTGAATGATCGGTCCATCCCATTCAATCATCGGTGATGAAGGTCCGCTCGTCACGCCCATAATTCGCGCCAAGTACAAGGCCCCCGGGAAGTTCCCGGGGGCCTGTCGCGGTGTACTGAAAACCGTCTCCCTATTGTTCCGCCTGGCCGAGAGATCGGACAGGCGCTTGAGCAACCTCTCTTATTCGCAGCCGCTTGTGTCCCCATTCATAACGCGTCTCCTGCCGTCTCCAGGCGGAGAACCCCTTCGATGCCCGCCAGCTTGATTAACGCTTCATCGAACGCCTTCGTCTTCTTCAGCTTGACATTCATCCGAATGATCAATGGCTCGACGGAGGGATCCGCCGCCTCTTCGTTCTCAATCGTTATTTTGTAGATCTTGATTCCGGACTCATTCATACTCGTTACGATTTGCTGTAAACTATTAATTCTGCGCTGCAGAATGAAGGTAATGCTCCTGTCCTTTTTGGCACGGGAGAAAATTTTCTCCACTTTATTGAGGAAGAACAAGCTGATCACCACCAGAAATGCGGAAATGGATGCACCGTAATAAAAACCCGCCCCCACCGACAATCCGACGGCGGCCACAACCCAGAGCGACGCTGCCGTCGTCAGACCGGAAATGGTCAAGCCCGTACGCAGGATCGTCCCAGCCCCCAGAAAGCCGATCCCGCTGATGACTTGCGCGGCAAGCCGGGCGGGATCAATCCGAACATTCGGTTCGGCAGCATACTCCGAAAAACCGTACATGGATAATAGCATGATGGCCGCAGAGCCGAGGCAGACCAAAATGTGCGTTCGGAATCCTGCGGAATGCCCGCCGAGCTCCCGCTCCAGGCCTACCAATCCGCCCAATACGATAGCCAGAATCAACCTGACGGTCAACTCGAGATTATCGATTCGCCATACCTCGGGATTCAACGTTACTCCCATGGGCCATCATCCCTTTAGCTTCATATTTTTGCGCTCCCCACGGTCGAAATAGACAACTTCTTCATAGCCTGTACGGATCGCAAGCTCTGCGGCTTCCCCGAGCATGGTTCCGATATCATCCGGAAAATGCGAATCCGAACTTAATGTAACCGGCACGCCATGCTTATGGATAATGCGGAGAAACGCCGGACTCGGACACATCTCCTTCACAGGGTAACGATAGGCGAGACCGGTATTGATCTCGGTCGAGACATCCGCGGCTTTCATAGCCGCAGCCACTTCCTCGTACATGGGCAGCAGCAGCGCTTCCTCCGGCCGGTAATTAAACACCTTGAGATTATCCGGGTGGGCAATAATATCGAACATACCGCTGCCGATCGCACCCAGCACACAGTCAAATAAGCGGCGGTACAACTGCACAAGATCCTGCTCCTTGAATTTATACTGAAGCTGCGGATTGTCGAAACCCCAGCCGTCCAGGAAATGAACGGACCCGATGATATAGTCAAACTCATAATTCGCAATCAGTGATCGCAGTTCCTCTTCCCCTCCGGGAAAATAATCGGCCTCGATGCCGAGCGCAATGCGATGTCCCTCTCTCTGGGCACCGCGAACCAGCTCGATGAACAGCTCAATCGATCCGATACATACGCGGTCCAGCCAGTTTTGCTGCATACGGCCGAGCTTCGAATCGTCGAGCGTCATATGCTTCTCATAATAAGGACGGAATTCTTCGAATCGGTACAGGTGGTCGACGATGCCAAACCGCTGGATGCCCAACTGCTTGCCGCGCCGAAGATAATAACCCAGCCACTCGCTGGAAAACCCCCCTTGCTCCAGCCTCTTCAAAAGCTTAGCCCGCAGTTCGTCCATCCAGGCCAGCGTGTGGTCCGGCTGCGTAAAGCCACCGGCTTCTCTCTCCAATTCCTCCAGCGCTTTCGCCGTGCGTTTCAACCAATCTAAGGAATAGGGGCCTTCCTCCAGGTGGAAATGGCAATCGACTATCAAAATGTGTCCTCCTCGTCAGCAAGCAAAAGCTCAATGTTTTTCTCCGCCAATATCCGCTTCCATTCGTCCGGACACCGATTGTTTGAAATGATGACGGAAATATCTTTTAGTTCGCCTATACGTGCAAATGTGGTTTTTCCCATCTTGGTGTAGTCGGCGAGGACGATCACGTCGTCGGCACGCTCCATCATTTTTTTGGATATGTTCGCTTCTTGCAAGTCATAGTCGGTAATGCCGTCTACTGCGGATACGCCGCCTGCGGAAATGAACGTTTTATTGACCTTCAGATGCTCGAGCATCCATTCGGCCAGCGGACCGTTCGCCGATTTCTGATCCACGTTCACCTCGCCGCCGATAAAAATAATTCTCCCTTCAAACAGCTCCATGGCAAGCAGCATCGCGGGCGTGGAATGCGTAACGAGCGTAACGTTCTTTTTGCCGCCGATAAATCTAATGATCTCCATTGTCGTCGTCCCGTTGCCCAGCATAATGCTATCGCCATCCTCCACAAGAGAGGCGGCTAGCTTCCCGACCGCGCGTTTTTCCGCCGCGTTCATCGATGCTTTCAATTCGAACGGAGGCTCCCATGAATCAGAGCCGGTCTTTACCGCTCCACCGTATACTTTTTTTAGTTTTTTTTCTTTATCCAGACGTTCAAGATCGCGCCGGATCGTTTCCCCGGATACATTCAGCTGTTCTGCCAGCGCCGGCACTTTCACCTTTTCTTCTTTTGCGAGCAAATCCAAAATGGTCTTTTTACGTTCCTCATAAGAAAGGGACATGGGCTGCAATCACCTATCCTAACTTTTTAAGCGGTTGGCACTTTTCCATCGGTATTGCCAGTCGAACGGCCTCGTTCTCCCTAAGGTGCAAAAGTCCTGAATCATTCAAGACGTCCACCGACGCATCCAACCCGCCAATATCAACATGATATCGAACGACATTACCAAGAATGGCGTAATGTTTCATATACCCAATCGTATACATATATCCAGCATCATGCGCTGCGACCGCCGCCTGCGGCACAATGGAGATGACCTCCGGTCTGATAGCGAACAGGTCTCCGGATGGAATATCGGCGAATCCCGCCTGCTCCATCTCCGGGCGGCTCCATACGTTATAACTCCCAATAAAGCGGGCTACAAACTCGGTTCCGGGCAACGTATAAATCTCCTCCGATGTACCCTGTTGCTCAATTTCACCATTATTCATTACGATAATACGGTCGGATACGGTTAAAGCTTCCTCCTGGTCGTGGGTGACGAAGATGGTCGTCATATTCAGCTTTCTCTGCAGCTGCCTGATCTCGTTTCGCAGAGACCGCCGGATTTTCGCATCCAGCGCGCTTAGCGGCTCATCGAGCAGGAGCACCTTCGGCCGCTTCACGAGCGAACGTCCCAGCGCCACGCGCTGCTGCTGTCCGCCGGACAGCTGATTCGGGTAATAATTTTCCTTCCCCTTGAGGTCGATGATCTCGATCATTTGCTCCACGAGCGGTGTATACTCGGCCTTCTTCATCTTGCCCATCTTAAGTCCGAAGGCAATGTTATCGAACACGCTCATATTGGGAAACAACGCATAGGATTGAAACACCATTCCGACCTGTCGGTCCTTCGGGGAGAGCGATGTAATGTCCCGCCCGCCGATGAACATTTTACCGGAATCGATATCGTTCAGACCGGCGATCGCGCGCAGAAGCGTGCTTTTCCCGCAGCCTGACGGCCCTAGCAGCGTCAGAAATTCACCCTCTTCAACGGAGAACGATATATCCTTTAGTACAGGTACCTCGCCATAACTTTTCATCACATGCTCAACTTGTACAAAGCTCATCGTTACGTTATTCCTCCTCCTGAAGAGCGGCCTTCTTATAACCTCTCGGTTTCCAACTTCCCAGCTTCAGGACGAGTCCCGACAACAGGAGGATCAACAAGAAATACGTAATGACGACCGCGCTCGCCGATTGTCCGGAAGTTTTCATCTGATTGTATAAAAACATTTGAATCGTTTCATAGTCGCCTCCAACAAGCATACGCGACATGACAAACTCGCCGAAAATCATCGAAAATGACAGTAAGCTCGCCACCAGCGTACCCGGAAGAATGTTAGGCAGCACCACTTTCCGGAACGCCGTCATCTTGCCTGCACCTAACACCTCCGCCGCCTCCACGAGATCGATGGCATTGATCGTGTTCAGGCTGTTTCTAACGCTCTGGTAAATAAAGGGCTGGATGAGAACGAAATAGACGGCGATCAAAATCCACACCGTTCCCGTGATCGCAAGCGGCCCGGAGGAATAAATCTTGATCAACCCGATAGCCGACACGACCGGCGGAAAAGCAAACGGCAGCATGATGGAAATCTGCAAGAGCTTCTCCCCGTTCGGAAAATAGACATGGAGCACGAAAATGACCGGAATCATGATCGTAAGCGTAATGGCGACGGTCAGCACGCTGACGAGAACGGTCCTGCCGATCGCCTCGTAAAACCTCATATCCGCCAACAATTGCGCATACCATTCAAGCGTGTAACTATTAGGGAAAATTTCGTCTTGCCATTCCTTTGCGAGCGAGAACAACAGCGTGCCGACGATGGGCAGGAACAGGTAGATCAACAGAACGACGATGACCGCAACATGCCATCGCTTGCCGCCTGCTTTACGTTTGCCGTTTGCTGCAACCGTCTTCATAAGCCTCTCCTTCTCGACCAGCGCGACATCTGTTCATTGATAAACAAAGATATCAGCATAATGACGGCCAGAATGACAGCCAGTGCACTGCCAAGCTGAAAATTCGGAAAAATATCGCCGGATACCAGTGCCGCGATCCGGATCGTCAACAGATTGTAATTAATGCCCGTCAATGCGTAAGCCGTCGCATAAGCGCCAAGCGAATTCGCCATCAGTATACTAAAAGTGCCGAGCAGGCCCGGCAGCATCACCGGCAGGCCGATATACCGCCAAAAATTCCACGTCGAGGCCCCCAACAGAGAGGCAGCCTCTTTCCACTCGGAACGGATTGCATAGTAAATCGGATAGACTAGCAGGATGGACAACGGTGTCTGATAATAAATATAGGTCAGCAGCAAGCCTGACCCGGAATAGAGATCGAAGCCCGCAAGCAAATCCCATCCCAGCTCCCGGGCCATGACCATGAAGGCGCCGTTGCCGCCAAGCAGGATCATATAAGCGAAAGCCAGAGGCACGCCTACAAAGTTGGTGATCATGTTCGAAATCATTAGCATCCGATCCCGCAGCTTCGTCGTGAAACGGGTAATCGAATAGGCGCAAATGATGGCAATGAGCATCGCGACACCGCTCGAAAAGAACGAAATCTTGATGCTGTTGACGATGGACTGCCGGTAGAGCGGGCTCGCAAAACTTTCAACATACTGACCAAGGGTAAACCCTTGGCCAGCATCATCCTGAAAGCTCATGAAAATCATTCGAATAATAGGAAGCAGTTCGAACGCACCGATCCATAGGACAAGCGGGATCAGCACAAGGAGCATCATTTTATTTTGGATTGCACTTGTTCGAGCCATAACTGCGGCAACTCCTTAAGCGCGTTTTCCCATGCGGCGAAGTCTTTGATCGGCTTAACGTTCGCATACTCATCTTCACTGATCAGCTTCTTCGACACTTCAGCGGGCAGCTCCACGCCGCTGCGGATCGGACGAGCGAATCCTTTGGCCAGGTTGACTTGTCCTGCATCGCTGAAAATATAGGCACGGGCGAGCTTCGCGGCGTTCGGGTTTGCAGCGTTCCGGTTGATAACCGATGCATATCCGCTAATGACGCTGCCCTCGGCAGGAATATGGACCGTAAACTTCCCCGGATCGATCTGTTCACGATAACCGAGAGAGTTGAAATCCCACAGCAGAATCACTTCACCCTCCCCCTTCTGGATGGTCGGCACGGTCACGTCAGTCTTGGCTATGCGGCCCTGTTCCGCCAGACCCGCGAAGAAGTCGAGGCCAGGCTGGAGATTCGTTTCGTCACCGCCGAACGCGATAGCCGCCGCTAATACGGCGTGCTGTGCCTGCGAAGCCTTGGTCACGTCGCCCACCGACACTTTATAGGAGCCCGCTTTGATGTCGGCCCAGCTTTTGGGACATTGTTCTACCAGGGTGTTATTGCAGAGAATGGAGATCGAGCCCGTATAGCCGACCATCCAGTCGCCGTCGTCGTCTTTTGCCCAATCGGGAACTTCGTCCCAATATTCGGTTTTATACTTCAGCGTGAGCCCCTTTTGCTCGGCAAGCGGACCGAATGCGATCCCGACGTCGCCGATGTCAGGCGGGTTGTTCTTCTCGGTCTCGAATTTAGCCAACTCCTCCGCGCTGGACATATCCGTATCCGTATGATCGATTCCGTATTTCGTTTTCAAGTCGGTCCATGTGTCTTTCCAGTTCGCCCATGAATCAGGCATGCCTACACTGGACAGCTTCCCCTCCTTCTGTGCAAGAGGAACAAGTTCTTTCAGCGTCGGATTGTCGTTCACCGTTTCCGCTACGGCAGCGGCGCCATTTCCGGTCTGATCTCCTGCAGCGCTCTCCTCTTCGGTGCTGTTCGTCTTTGAACTGCATGCGGACAACAAGATGACTAAAGATAAGAACAAAACTAGCAGCAACAATCTCTCCTTCGTTCCAGCAGCTTTCATTCTACCCATCCTCTCTTCAACCAGAATATATGGATTACACCTGATTCCGATAACCCGGAACCGGGATGGCCACCATGTCCGCCGACATCGGTATGTTCAACAGTCCGCAGATTAACGGAGCAACCGCCAGCTGCGGCAAATATTCGTCTGTGTAGATCCCTGGTTGAAAATGATCGCCGATGGCGATGAACCCGACGTCTCTCTCCGCTTCGCCGGTACCGCCGTGGTGGCCGTCTGCGTTCATCCCGTGATCCGCCGTAATAAGGATGTGGTAGCCCGCCTCGATCCACTCGGGCAGCAGCAGCGCCAGCAGACTGTCCATCTTAAGAGCCATCCCGCGGTATTCCGGGGAGTCACAAGTATATTTGTGCCCGGCGTCGTCAATATTCATCGGATGGATATATAGGAAATCAGGATCAAACGATCTCCTAAGGTATTCCGCATCGGCGAGCAGGTGAGAATCCGGATAGCTGTCGTCGTAATAAAACATGCCATGCTGGATCGGTTTAGTCTCGTCATGCTGGATCCTGTCAGAGAAATAATCGAACGGCGCCCGTTGGTAAAGCTCGCTTACCCAATAGTACGCCGCCGCCGCAGTCTTCAGCCCGTTGTTCCTTGCCAGGTGAAACACGCTCTGGAAGCGTGACAACCGCACAACCGAATTGGCCGTAATGCCGTTCATGCAGCTCGGCGTACCGGTTAGCAGCACTTCGTACAAGGGCCGGGACAAGCTCGGCAATTCCGACTTGACCTTGTACAGCGCAGCCTGATTTTTCTCGATTAAGTGGTTCAAATACCCCATGGAAGACAACATAACATCATATCTCAAACCATCTAGTACGATCACAACCGTTTTGTTCAATCGATCACCCCAATCCATGATGGTTTGTTGTTTCTTGTGTAATTTTGTTGATTTACATTGATATTACCCAAGTTTGGCGACATAATTTTCCAG
>NZ_KK082208.1:0-10552 GCF_000598065.1 Paenibacillus darwinianus
TCAATCCAATCCGGGGATTTCGGCCAAGGAGCTGGCGGACAAATGCGAGACAACGGATCGTACGATTTATAGGGACATGCGGATTTTGGACTTGATCGCACCGATTACAAACGAGGGTTACGGAAAAGGGTACCGTTTTGTCGGTAATTTCGCCAAGAGAACAGTGCCAACTTCTTGCTGTCCATCATGGAAGCGATTATCGCCAGTAAGACGATCAGGGCTGTTTACCATACCCAGAGCCGGAATGAATTGACGGAGCGCCAAATTGATCCGTACTATTTGGTCCCGCGGGATCAACGGTTTTACTTGATCGGCTATTGTCATTCCAAGCAGGACATTCGCACGTTTCGTATAAGCCGTTTCCGCCATGTAGAGTTGACAAGTAATCGATTCGACAAGGGTGATTTTAACATTGCTCAGTATATGAAGCATACCTGGTCGATTGAACGCGGGGATTCTTTAATCACTTTTAAGATCAAATTCCAACCTGATGTCGCACGGTATGTGAGGGAAGAAGAATTGTTCGTGAGACCGAAGATGACCGATCTGCCGGACGGCAGCTTATTATTCGAGGTCACCGTCAACCACGAGCGGGAGTTTATGAATGGGGTGGTTCAGTACGGACCTTCAGCGGAGATTTTAGAGCCTGCATCTGTCCGGGAAAAGTTTAAGGAACAGCTACAGCGTTGGGGACAGTTGTATGGGCAGTAAGGTGCTGTTGTTGAAAGATAGACGAAAGGAAGGTATCCCTTTTGAAAATAGTAGGCACGTTTCTAAAGCGTTTATATGATTCAATCCGTAGAGAGCCATTTCGCCGCAAAATTATTATTGCTCCTTCCTACATCGAAGGACAGTCCTGGTTGATGCGAATATGCCGGGAATTAGGGCCGGTTATGAATGTGGAGGTCCAAACGGTTCAATCCTTTGTAAGAAGTCAGGTTCAGTTCTCCCTGTATCAACAAGGGCTGACTTTAATCGGGGAACAGCGGTCCTTTTGGATTATCCATCATGTCATGGAACAAATGGCTTCCAAGCCGGATTCCTACATCGCGGTGAATCAAGTAAAGCCTGGTATTGCCATGCATGTTCACCAAGCCATTATGGATCTGCGCCGTGCCGGAGTGAGAGCGGGGGAGCTTCGAGACGACCCCTTTATGAGCCAGCAAAAAGGCAGCTAGGTCAGAAAGGTGCTGTCAGCGTATGAGCGCTTTCTGAATCAGCGGAGCTGGATCGATTTCCCCGGCCTTTTGTCGCATATACCAACCCAATTGCCGGAAAACGTGGAGCTTATTCTGCCAGACCCTATGCCGCTTTCACCGGTTTCCGCTCGAATGCTGGAGCGGTTGTCAAACGGACGGATGACGAGGATTATAGCGGTTTCTTCCTTCACTGACGTCCAATCCACAATGCCGTTCGGAAAGGTTCAGTTCTATCATGCGACCGGAAGGCTGGCGGAGGTTCGCGAAGCATTGAGACGCATTATTCAGGGCCGGATGCCATTGGATGAAGTGGAGATGATCATACCGGATGCGGAATATGCGCTGGCCATTTTGACCATGTGTGCTTCTCTGGGTCTTCCCTGTTCCTTTGCAGACGGGCTGCCTGTGATCACATCCGAAATGGGAAGAGCCGCACATTTTCTGCTGAACTGGATGGAGTCCGGTTATCAGGTGCGGCAGCTCGTATCAATGCTACAGCAGCAATTGATCACGTTCTCCGATCGTGACCGAGGAATAACGAATGCGGATTGTATTCGAGCCCTGGAGAAAAGCGGAATCGGCTGGGGGAAAGAACGGTATATCAAGTTGCTGGGGTCAGGGCATGTTCGGTCCCAAGGAGATCCAGATGAAAGACCCGAAGAACGGGAGCGGACGGAACAACAACAGCGGAATGACGAGATCAAGAAGCATCTGACAAACCTCCTAGGAGAATTGTTTCCAGACGAAGCGGCGCTCTCTGTGAAGCCTAACGGTACGGACCACAAGCTTCATCGCCGCAAGTGGAGATGCATGCCGACCTGCGGCTGCTAAACAGCTGTTGAAATAGTGGTGGAGTCTGCCCTTTTTTGAAAATTGGTTTTCAAACCCTATTTCCCCAGCATCCCCGATCCGTATTTTAGCCAATCTCCTCTTCAACTGCCCTCGAATTCCGAAAGACTAGCACTTCAAGTCGCTTTTTACTCTCCTCACTCAGCGTATCCACAGGCGGATCAGCACATGGATGCGTGGTGCGTGAGCGAAAAAGCAGGATGGGACAAACTGAAATCCACGATTTGCCCTTCCGCGGCCTAATTTTAAAAACAGCTGTTGAAATAGTGGTGGAGTCTGCCCTTTTTTGAAAATTGGTTTTAAAACCCTATTTTTCCAGCATCCCCGATCCGTATTTTAGCCAATCTCCCCTTCAACTGCCCTCGAATTCCGAGAGACTACGAACACTTGCTATAGCCGCAGTTGCTGCAAGTCTTGCAGCCTTCCACATTCAGCAGCGAGGCCGAGCCGCAGGATGGGCACAGGTCCAGCGATGCGACCGGACCCGACTTGCCTGCCGCATAGCCGCCTCCGGTGACGACCGGCACTGCCGGCTCCAGCGCAGCCGCGATCGGCGGTACATGGTGGTGCATATGCCCAGCTTCTTCATGAGCCGCCACATGCATCTCCAGCGATTTAGCAACCGCGTCCGCAATCGATTCGACGCGGTTGGCGCCGAAGCCGATCGCGCCGGAACCGCCGATGCCCTTCAGGTGCTTGACCAGCAGCTTCACCTTGCTGCCATGGTCGCCGTAGCGCAGGAACAGCGAGCAGACGCGGCCAAGCGCTTCCGCCATGGCGAATACGTCCGAGCCGGCTTTGCCGACGTTCAGGAAAATCTCGCCCGGCGTGCCGTCAATGTCGTTGATGGTGATGTACGCCATGCCGAACGGCGTGTTCAGCTTGTAGGTCGCACCGCGCAATACAGACGGTCGGCGTTTGTACTGCTTGTCGAAAACTTGCTCCTCTTGCTTCGATACACCGGCATTCAGCGTCGCATTCAATCCGCCGACAGCTTCTTCGTCGCCCTCGGCAACCGAAGCATCCACTCCAGCCTCAGCCTTCGCTTCCTCGTCCTTCTTCGTGGACAAGACCTGCACGTCGCGGCTGCCGTCGCGATAGATCGTTACGCCTTTGCAGCCGAGGTCGAAGGCAAGCTCGTACAGACGTTTCGTATCTTCGACGGTGAAGTCCGCCGGAGCGTTGGCCGTTTTCGAAATCGAGCTGTCGACCCAACGCTGGATCGCCGCTTGTACGCGGATGTGATCTTCAGCCAACAGATCCATCGACGTTACGAAGTAATCCGGCAGATCCTGACCCGGATTCGCGTCCTTCCACTCCTGGGCGATCGGCACAAGCTGCTTGTCGAAGCCGAGACGGCTTTGACGATAATATTCGAATGCGAAGTACGGCTCGATGCCGGTCGATGTGCCGACCATCGTACCCGTGCTGCCCGTCGGCGCCTGGGTAATGACGGTAACGTTGCGGATACCGCGATTGGCAACCGCTTCGGTTACCTCCGGATAAACCTCGGCCATATTTTTCATGAATCCGCTCTGGAGGAACTTGTCGGCGATGAACTCAGGGAACGAGCCTTTCTCAGCCGCAATTTCCGTTGAAGCGAGATACGATTCCTTCGCGATGAAGCCGTACAGCTTGTCGAGGAACTCAAGCGATTCCGGGCTGCCGTAACGCACGCCAAGCTTGATCATAAGCTCCGCCAAGCCCATCGTGCCGAGACCGACGCGGCGCTCCGCCTGCTGGTTCTTCTGATTCTCTTCAAAATGATACGGCGTCTTGTCGATGACGTTGTCCAGGAACCGCACCGACCAGCGCGTCACTTTGGACAACTCGTCCCAAGCGACGTCGTTGTTCTCCGCATCGTAGAACTTGGACAGGTTCATCGCCGACAGGTTGCATACGCCCCAACCCGGAAGCCCTTGTTCCCCGCACGGGTTCGTACAAATAATCGGATTAAAATACCAGCTGTTCGACATTTGATTGTAGTATTCCATGAATACAACGCCCGGCTCAGCCGATTTCCAGGCCGATTCGATGATCGTGTGCCATACTTCGCGCGCCTGGACCGTCTTGTAATGCACGACCTTTTTGCCGAGCGAACGCCATTTCTCCAGGTCGCCGTCCCAAATCTCGTTATACTCGGGGTCCTTCGTGTCCGGGAAGACGAGATCCCACTCAAGATCCTCCTTCACCGCGCGCATGAAGTCGTTGCTCACGCATACCGACAGGTTCGCGTTCGTGACCGCGCCGGCCGTCTGCTTGACGGTGATGAAATCCATCAGATCCGGATGCCAGTCGTTGATCATCAGCATAAGCGCGCCGCGCCGGCTGCCGCCCTGCTCGATCAGGCCGGTCGTATAGCTGAAAAGCCCGCCCCATGATACCGCGCCGCTCGACGATCCGTTTACGCCTGCAACGACCGCGCGCCGCGGACGCAGCGACGACAGGTTGATGCCGACACCGCCGCCGCGGGCCATAATTTCCGTCATCTCGTTCAGCGTTTCCATGATGCCGCCGCGGCTGTCCTTCGGCGACGGGATGACGTAGCAGTTGAACAGCGTCAGCTCTTCGCTTGTGCCCGCGCCGGCCGCGATCCGGCCGCCTGGAACCAGCTTCCAATCGTCCAATATATAACGAAATTTCTCCGTCCATTGCTGCTGTTTCTCTTTCGTATCTTCCACGGATGCCATGGCGGCCGCGAGGCGGTCCCACATTTCCTCCGGTGTCTTCTCGATCGTAAGCGTCAGCTTCTCGACGGAGGTCTCGACGACTTCGCCGCTGCGGGTTTTCACTTTAACCGTACCGCCGCTGCGCTCGATGACTTCTCCGACTTCCTTCGCGGGAAATTTCGGGTCGTCCTTCGTCAGCGCGAGCACGACGTCTCCGACCTTCGTACCGGTCGTGTCCGCATTTTTCCACGCATACCGGTCCAGGAAAATTTTCTCGCTTAACCCTTCCAGCCGGCTTTTTTTCGTCGTTTTCACAACAACGCCTCCCGTCACATTGGTTGTTACGCGCACGCTTCGGCTATCCGCCGTTGTAAGCTTATGTAAAACATTACTACAAGATATTGTGTGCAAACACGATTTTACTACACTATATCTTGTAATTCCAACGTCATATTCACAAAAAAATAACGTTTAAGCTCTCTTAATCGAAGGAGAACGCGCGCAGGCTTTCCTTCTCGCACATTTACTCGGTTCAACAATTTTCGACAAACACGTACCGCATCCCCTGCCGCGGTCCATCGTCGCTGCCGACTCTCAATACCGCATGGCATCGTTCTACGCCGCCGCTTATTAATCTTACTAGGCAGGGCAATACTATACCATAATCCAACTTTTGGTTTGGAAAGGAGCCCCCTATGCTGCCGACCGACGGTGCCAACCAATCCGAACAACTGAAACCGGGCAAAAAGCTCCATCCGCACGCAGCGTTTCACGTTGACCGCACTTGGCTTGAAGAGCTGCAGAACCGCACGCTCCGCAATGGCCCTTGGGACGACTGGACGTTATTCCAGCTGACGGTCGAAGCCGAACAGACCAAGCTTGTCACCAGCTTCGATGAGCTGCAGTGCATGCGCTCTCTTCCCGCATTCGAGCCGATGGAGCACCAAATCTCGACCGCGCGCAAGGTGCTGCATGAGATGGGCGGGCGCGCCATTCTGGCCGACGAGGTGGGGCTCGGCAAAACGATCGAAGCCGGTCTCGTGTTAAAAGAATACCTCGTTCGCGGCCTCGTCCGCAAGGTGCTGATTCTCGTGCCCGCCTCGCTGGTGCTGCAGTGGGTACGCGAGCTGAACACAAAATTCGGCATTGCGGCCACCGCCCAGCGCAAGCACTACAGCTGGCAGAACGACATCGTCGTCGCCTCGATCGACACGGCCAAGCGCGAGCAGCACCGCGACTATCTGCTGAACTGCGACTACGATATGCTCATAATCGACGAGGCCCACAAGCTCAAGAACAAGAAGACGACCAACTACCAGTTCGTGCAGCAGCTTCGCAAAAAATATTGCCTGCTCCTCACCGCGACACCGGTGCAGAACGATCTCGACGAGCTCTACAACCTCATCACCCTGCTCAAGCCCGGCCAGCTTGGCGGCCAAAGCGAATTCGCAGCCAACTTCGTCGTCGACAAGCGCCTGCCAAAAAACGAGGACCAGCTGCAAAAGGCGCTCTCCGGGGTAATGATCCGCAACCGGCGGGGCGACGGCGGCATCAGCTTTACCAAGCGAATCGTGCGCAACGTCACCGTAGAACTGTCCCAGGAGGAAAAAGCGCTCTACGACGCGGTAACCGCGTTCGTGCGCGAGCGCTATGAAGAAAGCGGCGGCGACCTGATGAGCGCGCTGTCGCTCGTCACGCTGCAGCGCGAGGTGTGCAGCAGCCGGGACGCCGTTTTCCTCACGCTGGTCAATCTGTTCAAGAAAACCGCCGAGGATTCTCCCGTCCGCGCGAAAATATGGGAGCTGGTCAACGTCATCAAGCAGATACAATCGAACTCGAAAGGCGAGAAAGCACTTGAGCTGATCCGCGGCATGAATGACGAGAAGGTGATCGTGTTCACCGAATACCGGGCCTCGCAGGAATACCTGCTCCAGTTCTTCAAGCAGCATGGCATTCACGCGGTGCCCTACCGGGGCGGCATGAACCGCGGCAAAAAGGATTGGATGATGGATCTGTTCCGCGGGCGCGCGCAGGTGCTGATCGCCACCGAGGCCGGCGGTGAGGGCATCAACCTGCAGTTCTGTCATCAGATGATCAACTTCGACCTGCCGTGGAACCCGATGCGGGTCGAGCAGCGGATCGGACGCGTCCACCGGCTCGGGCAGGAGCACGACGTCAGGATCTACAACCTGTGCACGCTCGGTACGATTGAGGAGCACATCGTCCATTTGCTGCATGAGAAAATCAATCTGTTCGAGCTTGTCATCGGCGACCTGGACGATATTATGGAACGTCTGGAGAAAGAGGAGCAGCCGCTTGAGCAGCGCCTTGCCAAAATGCTGCTGGAGTCATCGGGCGACCACGAGCTGCGCAGCCGCATCGATACGCTCGGCAGCTCGATCAACCGGATCCGCACCGAAGCCCAGGAGGAGGCCCGCACAGCGGGCACGCCTCCGATCGGCACCATTCTGGACGGCCTCGGCCGAACGGTGGAGGTGCGGCCGTGAACGCAAAGCAGGTGCATAAATTCGTCGAGCGGTATCTGGAAGCGACCGGGTGCGCCGTGCTGGAGCGGTCGCCCGTGCATTTCAAGGTCAAGCTGTCGCCAGCCGCAGACCGCGCGCTCACGAACCGCCCCTACTACTGGGGGTTCGTGGACCGGACCGGAGCCGAGCCGGAGACGATGTCCTTTGTATTTGTGACCGATCCGGCCAAATACGAGGAAATCGAAGCCGCCTCCGCCAGACCGCCGCTGCCGCCGGGTTCCGACGCTATCCAGGCTGGCGTTCATTCCGCGTTGAACCGGACGTTCGGCCATGTGAGCGCTTCGGCGATCGGAGCGCGTATGCCCCGTGAGAACCTGTTCTACGGCAGCGGCCGAATGAATCAGCTGTTCGACGCTGTCCACCAGAACGGCAAATTCGTTTACCTGTTTCAGCAGCCGGACACGAAAGCGGCCCACCCGTTCGATTGAGGAAGCTGCGGCGCGGCTTTCCGGCGAGCTTAGGCAGCTCGGCGCGTATTATGAGCCGTTGCTTGAAAGCGCGGAAGAGGAGCAGCGCGCGGCGGTCTCGCTGCAATACGAGAACCGCAAGGCCGAGTTCGTCTGGCAGTTACAGCCGCGGGTCACCGCCTCTGTCATCAACTGCGGCGTCTTCCATCTGGCGGGAATTGAATAACGAAAGGCGATTCCACCGCTGCCGTAAAGTTCGCTCGAAATTCGCCAAAAACAGCCGAAAAACCGCTGATGGCCGCGACAGAGAGCAACAGTCTTTGCAGAGCTTGTCCATTACAATGAGAACGGCGGCGACAATAATCATGACGATGATGTTCTGCCCCATAAACGGCTCACGAAGGGAGAAAGAACGATGCGAAGATGGCTGCCTTTTTTCGCCGCGCTGATTTTGCTGTTATGCGCGGCTCCCTCTCTATATGATGATACGGCATCGGCGAGCGGCAACAACGTACCAGTCGACCTTGATGCGCAAATCGACGTCTGGGCCGCCGGATTGTCCAAGCAGCCGGGCTTTAAAATGCTCCCGGAAGCCGAAAGGCGCATCTCTGCGCTCGGCCCGGGAACCCGCGGCTGGCTCGTTACCTTCCATGGCGTGCAAGGCACCTTCGCATATATGATTGTCCATGCAATTGAAACGGGCGGCTATCGGCTAACCGAGTACGGCGCGGGCGACGGGCGGCCGTTCTCTCCCGCCGTCCTGCAGCGAGGCCTTGCCAATCTCGAAGCGCCGCTGGACGGCGCGAAAAAGCCTTTCCGTACGGAAAGGCTTTACGTTAATTCTATGCTGGCCGCGTGGCGTGTCTCCGTTCCGGGACAGGACCCGCCCGCCGTGTACGTGGACGCGTATAACGGCGAAGAACTGCCCGTGACCGATGAGGAGTGGCAGGCGGCTGCGCTTGAGGCGGAGAAGGCGGCCGCACGTACAACACCCGCCGATCCGGCCGGCCGCACGGCACAGAAAGCCGTCGTCCAGGCTCTTCGAACGAGCCCGTTTAACCCCTACGAACATATGCCGTGGCTTACGAAAAAGCCGTTGGACGTCAACAGCCGAAGCGGTGAAAAACTGCTGCTTGGCAAGCTTGAGAAGAGAGCGCAGCTTCGTCTGACCGCCGAAAAATTCAACGGTGAATGGCTCAGCGTGCTTCCCGTCACCGGCCTGCATATATGGGATAATGGAGACAGCTACGTGGCGGTGGATGAGCATGGAACGCGCTATGCGCCTTTTCGCGACATCCTGCTGTATACCCGTATTTATGATTGACGGATATCAGACTCTTTCGATACCGCCGCGGCGCGCGCCCTCTCCTTACGCAATTGACGGGCCTGCCACCACATGATGACGCCATACGGCGCCCATCCGAACCATCTGGCCAGCCACGGCTCGCGCCGCGACTTCGCCTCGGTCCGGATACGGCGCCGTTCTTCCGTCGGTGTTTCCATATACGCAACGAATCGTTTCGTCATAAACGACACATACTCTTTGCCGTCTTTTACCGCCATTTTCTCGTTCCTTCCCATCGCGAACGTACTCACTGAGTACTCTTATTATGCCCACCTGATTCCAAATGTAAACCTGTATAGACCTGTATAAAACTGTAATAATCGCGTACCCTAACGGCATTAACGTGACGGAGGGATATCAATGGCGGCTTACGGTCAAAAGCTTCCAGGCCGGCTGCGCACATTGTGCGCGATCGCAGCTTTATTGCTTATTGCCGCACCTGTATCTGCCGACAACGAAGCTGCGCCTCCGCGTTACGAGCGTTCGCTTCCGGAAGCCGAGGTGCTTATCGATGTCGGCCATGGCGGCGTCGACGGCGGCGCCGTTTACGACGGCATCATGGAAAAGGATATCAATCTGGCGATCGCCAAGCGGCTGTATCTGATGCTGGGACGATACGGTATCCGCGCTGTCATGAACCGCAGCGGCGATTACGCGCTTAGCGATGACAACCGCTGGCATCTCACACAGTCGCGCCACCGCAAGGACTTGTCGCAAAGGCGGCATCTGGCCGATGAAATACCGGTGCAGCTATTCGTCAGCCTGCACGTCAACTGGTCCTCGAACGGATCCGCGCACGGGCCGCTTTTGCTGCACCAGAATGAGGGCCGAAGCGCCCTGCTAGCGGCCTTCATTCAAAATTCGCTTAACCGGGAGCAGGGGCTTATCCGCTCACCGAGGTTGGGAAAGCCGTATTATTTGCTGCGGCGCGTACAAACCCCTGCCGTCATCGTGGAAACCGGATTCCTGAGCAATCCGCGCGACCGCAATGCGCTAATCGACCCGCGCGAGCAGCAGCGGGTTGCCACCGCCATCGCTGATGCCATTCGGTATTATAAGCTGATCGCGGAGTAAGCGGCGGACAACATCCGACGCACGCACGAATGTGGTGCTCCGTTTCAATCCGGGGATCGCGGCGGATAGAGCGGCTGCGGTCTTTTTGCCCTGCGGTCCGACGTGGCCGATTGCGATGCAAGTTCCCTGCTCGTTCAGCCGTTTATCGAACACGCTAAGCTGTTTCGCAATGTGGGAGGTCGTGTATACATCGTCGAGAAATACACTGTTGCGGATCACCGGGACGCCTAGCTCTTCACCGATCCGGGGAATGACCGATTTCCAAGCGGTTCGGCTGTCCAGAAAAAAAAGTCCGTGTTCCCGGCACACCCCGAGCACAATCCGCATCACCCGCTCATCGGCGGTCGCCTTTGAGCCCATATGATTGTTCATGCCGACGGCATAAGGCACATCCGCGATTGCCGCCTCTACCCGTTTGCGAATCTCGCCGTCGGACAAATCGGTTGTAATCGCACCGGGACCG
>NZ_KK082208.1:10652-15567 GCF_000598065.1 Paenibacillus darwinianus
GAGCCACGATTTTACGCCTTTTTTCGGCTCCATCGGCAGGTGGATAATCACATCGTGGTGCAGCTTGTGTGCGGCCTCCGCATCCCGCTTCGTCATGGGCAGGAAAGGCATGACCGCTGCCGTAAAAGGCACGGGCAGCCGCAGCATATCCTCCGTACCGCTCATACCGTTGCCGAAGTCATCTATCACGATCGCTGCCCGTCGCTGCTCGCCGGTCGCCGCCGAACCGGCGGTGATAAGGGAGAAAGCCATGATCGGCTCGGCTGCGGCAATTACGATCAAAGCTTTGATTAAAGCGCGTCTGATATGGTAACCGAACATAACAAAGTCCCCCTTTCACCGAAATCACCTTCATTTTGCTTCGCTGCAAGGGTTAATATGTACCGGCCGTCGGGCTGATTTATCTGAATAATTTTACTTTTTCGCTCACCTTGACTTATTCGTACGGCACATGCTAAGATGAGTATCGTTCCAGCAAGACATGCGGTCGTGGCGGAATTGGCAGACGCGCTAGATTCAGGTTCTAGTGGTGTAACAGCCGTGGAGGTTCGAGTCCTCTCGACCGCACCAACCCATCAAACCAACAGGGGTTCAGCTCACCGGCTGAACCCTTTTTCATGGTTATTCATGGGCTGATGTTTCAACCAACCCGCCCGGTTTTGCTTCTATAATTCGAGAAAGGCAGCTTCACCGTTATCGAGCGAGGCGATGCGGGCTAACGATTCAACGCGGTAACCAAGCTCCTTGAGCCGGCACCGGCCGGGCTGAAACGATTTTTCGATCACGATGCCGATTCCGGCCACCGTTCCTCCGGCCTGCGCCTTGCATCATTCGAATCGAATCATACTACGCTCAATCGCTGGCCGGCGTTTCATCCGACGCAACGCGCGGCTCATCGGCCGGGCGGTAATCGTAAATCCGGCTGAGCTTGACGACTCGGCGGTTCGGCTTGCGGATCATGACCGAATCGTTGTCCCAGGCGACAACAATGCCGACCACATCGTTCATTTCCAGCCCGTCGCGGACGACGCGCACCTTGGTGCCCTGCAGCCTGTACCGGTCAAGAACGTTTTCCTCTATCATGGTCTGTGCCTCCTCTCTCGCATTGTTCCCGAATACCAGAAAAAAAGACCTGCAATGAGACGGGTCGTCTCAATGGGTCTCATAGGATGATTGCTATTATGCGTTTTCTTCGTTGGCCACTTGCTCACGAGCATCGTTCGTTTCATACCATTCGTCCAAAACTCGCGACGACATGACGCGATTCTCGATATATTCGACCTGGCGCTCGGTAAACTGGGAACGCCATTCAACGTTCAACTCGCCAGCCAGCTTAACGATCGTTAACAACTCGGACCAGGCAACGTATCTTTTGTACCAGAAAAACTGCGGATGCTCGATCATATAAGGGTATAAATCGTCGAATTCTGTATGTTTGCAATCAAGCGCACGTTCAAAGTGTACCTTGGCATCGGACAGCTTCGTCTCAAAAAAATCTGCGGACAGCTCCAATTTCTCCATATTCCCTCTGCCTCCCCTCGACTCACTTGATTCTATTATAAATGAAAAAAGCGCAGACGAAAAGAGTTGGAAGCTGGGACTTACTGCTCAAATGTAATTTTGCCGCCTTCCAAAGACGCGATTTTCACCAAAGATTCGACACGAATGCCTTGTTCCCGGATCGTCCGCCCTCCGGCCTGGAACGATTTCTCCACCACAATGCCTAGTCCTGCAAGCTCGGAACCGGCCCGCTCGATGATCTTAATCAGCCCGCGCGCCGCGTCCCCGTTCGCAATAATATCGTCGATAAACAACACTTTGTCGGAGGGCGTCAAATATTGCCGGGACACCATAATATCCGTCACGATTCCTTTGGTGAACGATGGTACCCGTTCGGTGAGCGCGTCGGGATCGGCGATCAGCGTTTTTTTGCGACGGGCAAACACAAGCGGCACGCCAAGCGTCAACGCCGTAGCGAATGCGACAGGGATGCCGGACGATTCCACCGTGATCACTTTCGTTATATGCACCTCTGCGAACCGGCGCGCGAATTCCCGGCCCATCTCCATCGTCAGCACGGGATCCACCTGATGATTCAGCAGTCCGTCCAGCTTCAGCACGTCCTCCGTCATGATCGACGCTTCCTTCAAAATACGTTCCTTCAACATGTCCATCGTCTCACGATCCTTCCACGGTAAATCCTTTTCGTTAAGGTAACATAGCTTCGTGCACCCATGCAAGGGATTGTAGGCGGTTAAGCAAAAAAGTCTATACATAAACAGAAAACATGGATATGAGCACAAATTATGAGCGGCGCTACGCAGATCGGGGGCTTACGGTGCACCTGTCGCCGACAAAGAAAAGTAAAATCGCACGAGCGGCATTGAGCCTCGTGTCCGCTGCTTTGTTGGCCGGCTGCGGCGTCGATGCGCTGGGCGGCCCCTCCGCCTCGAAGGCGAACGTCGAGGAGCATGAGGCCGGTCGCGGCTTGCCGGCAAGTCTGCAGGAACGAGATCGGCGGGCTTGTGTTCATCGAAGTCCACGGTTCGGGGACTGCCACGGGCATCGGCGGCTTGAGGATCGGAGACGATCAGGCACAGGCGCTCAAGACGCTCGGCAAGCCTGACCGGCAACCGGCTCCGTCATCGGATACAAGGGCGACGGAGCGCTGTTGAAGCTGGATATGGAGCCCAGGGAGCACACGGTATTGTCGGTTAACTGTTTGCCGACGAGGATTGAGCTGTTAATGCCTGTATGAGGCGCTTTGGCACCGGTTGGTGCCGGGCGCTTGTCATGCCTGTCCCCGGGCGCGCATAGGATGAAAGGAGCAAGCCCGGACCGGTCACGCCGCCGGCTGCTTTGATCCACGCACGATGCGCGAACGGGGGCGGTAAGGATGAAGCCGGTTAAAGTGCTGCAAATCGCTTTTACGTATATGGGGACCGTGGTCGGCGCGGGCTTTGCGACCGGTCAGGAAATCCTGCAGTTTTTTACCCGGTTCGGATATTGGGGAACGGTCGCGATCGGGTTGGCTACCGTTCTCTTTGTATGGCTTGGCGCCAAAATGATGCTCATTGCCGCCGATATCGGCGCCAAATCGTATGAGGATTTGAACAAGACGCTTTTTGGCGAACGGGCCGGAAGGCTTGTGAGTCACTTTATGCTGTGCGTGCTGCTCGGCGTCAATGCGGTCATGCTGGCCGGCGCCGGCTCCATTTTCAACGAGCATCTCGGCATATCGTATCAGACGGGCCTGCTGGTGACGATGATCGGCTGTTATTTGCTGCTCCGCAAAGGGATGAACGCCATCCTGACGGTCAACGCAATCGTCGTGCCGGTTATGCTCGTGTTTACGGTGCTCGTCATCCTCGATACCCTGCGCTCGCCGGGCGCCGAACGTTGGCTGCAGCTCGAAAGCGATCATTCGCCGTGGGCCGCATGGGCATCGCCTGTGCTGTACGCCGCTTTCAACCTGTCGATGGCGCAAGCGGTGCTCGTGCCGCTCGGCAAAGAAATCGGCGACCGCCGGACAATCGTTGCCGGGTGCTGGGTGGGCGGCATCGGCATCGGCTTCATGCTGCTGGCCGGGCATATCGCGCTGTCGGCTTACATGCCCGGCATCACGCAGTTAGCCATCCCGATGGGCGGCATTGCCCGCGAGCTGGGCCAGAGCATTCAATGGATCTACCTGTTTCTTATTTTCGCCGAGATTTTAACCACGCTCATCTCAGACGTGTACGGCCTTACGCTTCAGCTTGAGGAGCGGCTGGGATGGTCCAGACGGGTCATCGTGGCCGCCGTGCTGCTCGTCTGTTATCTTATCAGCCAGATGGGCTTTGGCCCGCTGCTGTCGACGCTCTATCCGCTTTTCGGCATGGTCAGCTTGGGCTGGCTCTATCTGATGATCCGGAGGAAAGCCGGATAGGATCAGGACAATGCGACCGTCTTGGCCTGTGGCATGACATCGGTTAACGCGCTTGCGATGTGGTCGTGGCACGTCAGCAGAATGAGCTGCCGGTCGGTCGACAACCGATCAAGCACGCCCGCAGCGGCGCGCAGCCGGCCGCCGTCGAAGTTGACGAACAGGTCGTCCAGCAGCATGGGCAGCGGTTCCTGTGATTCCACGGCGTCGGCAAGCGCCAAACGAAGCGCGAGGTAGATCTGCTCAGCCGTCCCTCTGCTGAGGAATGAAGCGTCGACGATGGCTCCGTCGGCGTTCTCGAGACGGATCGTCCCTTCGCCGGGCGGCGCGATGATCCGCACATACCGGCCCTCCGTCAATTGTGCGGCCAGACGGGAAGCCTCCCGCAGAACCGCCGGTTGCCGCTCATCCTCAAGCCGTTTCTTCGTGCGCCTGATGAGCGCCGTCATAACGGCAAGCTCCGCATAACGCGCGCTCTCGCTCTGCAGCTTGGCTATCGCGCTTTCACGCTGCTGCAGCAGATGCCGGCGGTCATCCTCCCGCTTTAATTGCTCGGAGGTCTGCAGCAGCCGGCCCCTTTGCTCCAGCAGTGCGGCATGCCGCTTGCGGCTGTCGCCCAGCGCCTCTGCGGCCTTTTTGTCGGCCGACGCCAGAGACGGCTCGTCTTGCTCGCGCAGCTGCTTGTCGAGCAAGCTCCGTTTATCCGCAGTCATCCCGGCGGACAGCTCCACCTCCAGCCGGATGGCTTCATCCTGCAGCCGCCTGGCCTGCCGCGCTTCCGCCAGCAGCCGTTCCCATTCGGTCTCGTCGGCCGCATCCGCCTCGCCAAACCATAAAGCGGCCTGCTCATTGTGCCGCGTACGCTTCGCGAGCAGCTGCTCCCGCTGTTCCCGCAGTTCTATCAACCGTTCCTCCAGGCGATCCCACGACTGCTTTTGGACGGATTGCTTCTGAATCGCCGTCCGCAGCCACTGCACGGCCGCCGCAGGCTCG
>NZ_KK082209.1 GCF_000598065.1 Paenibacillus darwinianus
AAAAAGCCGATGCCGATTATCACCGGACAGGACGCCGAGCTGGCATCGATTAAATCGATCATTGCGGGCGAGCAAACGTCGACGATCTTCAAGGATACCCGCGAGCTTGCGAAAGTAGCGGTCAATATGGCGGAAAGCGTGCTGCAGGGCAAGGAAGCGGAAGTCAACGACACCGAGACGTATGACAACGGCGTGAAAGTGGTGCCTTCCTACCTGCTGGAGCCGGTATCGGTCGACAAAACGAACTTCAAGGAAGTGCTGGTTGACTCGGGATATTATCAAGCAAACGAACTGCAATAAGCTCGACAGACGGCAGCCAACAATGATTTAGTGACAGCCCCCCGGCTGTCGCTAAATCATTTATTAATTATCGAGGGCGCGGTGATTACTTTGACCGATATCATACTGGAGATGCGCAATATCACCAAAACGTTTCCGGGCGTAAAAGCGCTTGCGAATGTCAATTTGCAAGTGAAGGAAGGCGAGATCCACGCACTGATGGGCGAGAACGGAGCGGGTAAATCGACGCTCATGAAGGTCCTCAGCGGTGTGTATCCCCACGGCTCTTACGAAGGCGACATTTTGTTCAAGGGCCAAACCTGCGAATTTAAAAATATCAGGCACAGCGAAAATCTGGGTATCGTCATTATCCATCAGGAGCTCGCGCTTATTCCTCAGCTGTCCATTGCGGAGAACATTTTTCTCGGCAATGAACAGGCGAAGGGCGGCATCATCAATTGGAACGATACGATCGTGCGGACGCGCGAGCTGCTCGGCACGGTCGGCTTGTCCGAGTCTCCGAGCACGCTTGCGGGTACGATCGGCGTGGGCAAGCAGCAGCTGGTCGAAATTGCTAAAGCGCTCTCCAAGAAGGTAAAGCTGCTGATTCTCGATGAGCCTACCGCCGCGCTCAACGAAGAGGACAGCGAGAACCTGCTGAATCTGATGCTCGCGTTCAAGCGGCAGGGCATCACCTCGATTATGATTTCACACAAGCTCAACGAGATTATGAAGGTGGCGGATTCCATCACGATTATCCGGGATGGCAACACGATCGAAACCTTGAATGTAAAGCAGGACAGCATTACGGAAGACCGGATTATCAAAGGCATGGTCGGACGAGATCTGACGCACCGGTATCCGGACAGGGAGGCACATATCGGCGACATTCTGTTCAAGGTGGAGGATTGGAACGTGTATCACCCAACGCAAGCGGACCGCAAGGTAATCGACAATGTCGGCTTCCAGGTGAAACGGGGCGAAGTAGTCGGCATCGCGGGCCTTATGGGCTCGGGCCGCACGGAGCTCGCCATGAGCATTTTCGGCCAGTCCTACGGCAAAAGAATCAGCGGGCGGCTGTTCAAGGACGGGCGCGAGGTGAAGCTGAACGATATCGGGACAGCGATCGATGAAGGCATCGCTTATGTTACGGAGGACCGCAAGGAATACGGCCTCATTCTGATGGATGACATCAAGCGGAACACGACGTTGGCCAGCCTCGGGAAAATTTCGAAATGGTTCGTCGTCGACGACAACCGGGAAGTGGTCGAAGCGGAAGGCTTCCGAGCGAAGCTGAACATCAAAACACCGAGCATTCATCAGAAGACTGGAAATCTGAGCGGAGGCAATCAGCAGAAGGTCGTGCTCAGCAAATGGATTTTCGCCGGGCCCGACTTGCTGATTCTGGACGAACCTACCCGGGGGATCGACGTCGGTGCGAAATACGAGATTTATACGATCATCAACCAGTTGGCCGCACAAGGCAAAGGGATTCTGATGATCTCCTCCGAGCTTCCGGAGCTGCTCGGCATGTGCGACCGCATTTATGTGATGAATGAAGGCAGGTTCACCGGAGAGGTGCCCAAGACTGAGGCGAATCAGGAAGTATTAATGAAATATATGACCAAAGGCAGGAGGTAGGACAACATGGATACCGCGATCAAGCTATTTCGCAGCAACATCCGGCAGTACGGCATGTTCATTGCCTTAATTCTTATTATGCTGCTCTTCCAGTTTCTGTCCGACGGCAATTTGCTGAAGCCGCTCAACATAACGAACCTGATTTTGCAGAACAGCTACATTCTCATCCTGGCGATCGGCATGCTCCTCGTGATCATCACAGGTCATATCGATCTGTCCGTCGGCTCCGTCGCGGCATTCGTCGGCGCGGTTTCGGCCATTATGATGGTCAATCAGGACATGCCGTTCCCCGTCGCCATGGTGCTGTCGCTCTTCATCGGGGCCGCAGTCGGCGCTTGGCAAGGGTTCTGGGTCGCCTATGTGCGAATCCCGTCCTTCATCGTAACGCTGGCCGGCATGCTGCTCTTCCGGGGCCTCACGATGCTCGTCCTGGACGGCAAATCCGTGGCGCCGTTTCCGGACGGCTTCCGGGCGATCAGCACGGGCTTTCTCCCGGATATACCGGGGGAGTGGAACATTCATTTGCTCACGGTCCTGCTCGGAGCGGTGATGTCGATCGTCTATATTTTCATGGAATGGCGGGGACGTTTGATTCAGCAGCGCTATAAGTTTGAGGTCATACCCGTGCCCTTCTTCATGGCCCAATTGGCGGCGCTCGTTATCGTGATCAATCTCTTTACGTATGTGTTGGCTTCCTACAAAGGCTTGCCTAATATTCTGATCATGCTCTTTATCCTGGTCGCGGTTTATACGTTCGTGATGCGCAAAACGGTCATGGGCCGCCATATTTATGCGCTCGGAGGCAACGAGAAGGCGGCGAGGCTGTCCGGCGTCAAGACGAAAAAAATGACCTTCTGGGTTTTCGTCAACATGGGCGTGCTCGCCGCGCTCGCCGGCCTTGTCTTCGCCGCCCGGCTCAATGCGGCAACCCCGAAAGCGGGGGTCAACTTCGAGCTCGACGCCATTGCGGCCGTGTTCATCGGCGGCGCTTCCGCCACCGGCGGCGTCGGCACCGTGATCGGCGCCATTGTCGGCGGCCTGGTCATGGGTGTCATGAACAACGGGATGTCCCTGATCGGCCTCGGCATCGATTATCAGCAGGGCATCAAAGGGTTAGTGCTCCTGCTTGCAGTGGCTTTCGACCTTTACAACAAAAATAAATCCGCCTAAATTCGGTGGTCTATTCAGAGCGCGGCGACGGACACAACGGTGTTCGGCGACGCGCTTCCTGCCGTGTGACGGGTGTGGTTCTGACCGCCGTCATGCAGCGCCCCAACGCGCGCTGGAAACGGCTTGTAACTTTGCGTCGCGCAGTCGGAATCCGCTTTCATTCGGGATTCGGTGGTATAATAAGGCGTGCATCGGCGCTCGAGATAGAAGAGGGGGCGGTTCCCGTGAAAAAGCTTTTGCTGCTTTATCTCGTCCTTATCGGCACCTTCCTGGTCTACTTGTACACGGCTTACATCCGCGAAGACGAGGGGCCGATCGGCCGGGATTCCGGCCTGCGCGGCGAGATGGATCAGAAATATGTGATGGTGAATTTCCTCACCGGCATCGATTATTGGAAAAACGGCCTGAAGGGCTTTGAGGACGCCGCGGAGGCGCTCGGCGTTTCGGTCGAATACCGGGGGGCGACACAGTATGACGTTAACGAAGAGGTAACGGTGCTGGAGCAGGTCATCGCCCGCAAACCGGCGGGTATCGCCGTCTCCGCGATCAATCCCGAGGCGTTGAACGCGGCGATCAACAAAGCGGTGGAAGCCGGCATCCCGGTCGTGATGTTCGATTCGGATGCGCCGGACAGCAAGGCCTACTCCTTTCTGGGTACGAACAACTATAACGCCGGCGTAACGGCCGCACGCAAAATGGTCGAATTTACGGGCACCAGGGGCAAGCTCGGCGTCATTACGCAGCCTAACCAATTGAACCACCAGGAACGGACCAAAGGTTTTCAAGACACGCTTCGCAGCGAATATCCGAACCTGCAGCTCGTCAGCGTGGAAGACGGCAAGGGCGACCAGCTGGTATCGGAACAAAAAGCCGCGGGCATGATCGCAGAGTATCCGGATTTAAAGGGCATTTTTGTAACGGAGGCCAATGGCGGCGTCGGGGTTGGCAACGCGGTGCTCAGCGCCGGCAAGCTGGATCAGGTGCGTATTATCAGCTTCGACACCGACAAACGCACATTGGACATGGTCAAAAGCGGCACCATTGCGGCAACGCTCGCCCAAGGCACTTGGAACATGGGCTATTGGTCGCTCATGCAGCTGTTCCTTCTTCGCAACGAGCTGGTTGAACCGATGCCGAATTGGCGTGAATCCAACGTTCCGCCGCTCCCCACATATGTAGATACGGGTATTACCATCGTGACCAAATCCAATGTCGACAACTACTATGCGAAGTAGCGCACCGAACAGGCGGCAATTGCAAGGGGAGCGGACGCATGAAGTTCAATTGGTTTCAGCTTAACAACTGGTCGATTCGTTATAAGCTTATTTTTCATTTTTTGCTTATCAGCACCCTCCCGGCTCTGGGTCTCGGTGTTCTGATCGGTTGGGCCACGAACGAAACGATCGGGAAGCAGGTGAACGCCCATACCGCTCAGTTGATCGGCAATGTGAACAAGTCGTTGGATTTTTATGCGGGCAATATTCAGAATATCTCCTACTTCATTGCCATGAATCCCGAAATCGGGCGGTTTCTGAAGGAGGGTCCGGCGGCGCTTGCCGACGAGCAGGTTCGGTACCGCACGGCCAAGTTTCTGCAAGGGTTTACGACGCTTTATTCCGAGGTAGCGGGCATTATGGTCGTCAATGCGGATGGCGAGTATTTCAGCAACGATATGTATGCGCGCAGTCCTCGCAACCTGACTGAAGAGGGCTGGTACCGGGAGGCGGTGAAAGCGAAAGGGATTTTCAAGCTGGTCGGCCACCCCTCGCAGCGGAACGTGACGACGCACGCAAACTATAAAGACAGCGAGGTCGTGTCCGTGGTCAGGGCGATTCTGGATCCGGATACGCAGCAAACCGAGGGTGTCGTGCTGATCGACCTGAAGCTTCGGGTCATCTCGGAAACCGTGCGCGACGTGAGGCTCGGCAAATCCGGCTATCTGATGGTGGTCGACGACAAGGGCGGCAGCATCTATGCGCCGCGCAATTCGCTGGTCGGCCGGATTGACCAAGCCAAGCTTGCGGATCAGGCGTCGGGCACTTTTTCCCAAGAGATCGATGGCCGGCGCGTGCAGTTCATCTACCAGAAATCGCCGTTTACGAACTGGACGACCGTAGGCGTGTTCGCCATGCAGGATACGGTACAGGAAATCAAGGATATTAACCTGTATCTCGTTACCTTTGTGTTTATCGTGTGCCTGCTCGGTATTGCGGCGTCTTATTATTTGTCGCATTCGATCTCGCGTCCCATCTCGCAGCTGGCTTCGTCGATGCGCAAGGTGGAGGAAGGAAACCTGAATATACGCGTGGCGGGCGAGCGGCGGGACGAGGTCGGGATGCTGGGCCGGAGCTTCAACAAGATGCTGGCACAAATTACACGGCTTCTCTCTCAGGTCGGAGAGGAGCAGCGGCTGAAGCGGGAGGCGGAGCTGCGGAGCCTGCAGGCGCATATTCAGCCGCATTTTCTGTACAACACGCTGGATACCATCCAATGGCTCGCCCGCAAAGACGGCGCGACCGCGGCGGCGGAAATGGTGGAAGCTCTCTCCAGGCTGTTCCGGATCGGGCTCAGCAAAGGGCAAGAGATGATTCCTTTATCGGACGAGCTTGATCATATCCGCAGCTATTTAAAAATCCAGAAAACCCGGTATAGAGATAAATTGAACTATTCGATCGAGATCGAGCCGGGTCTGGAGGATATGATTGTGCTCAAGCTGGTGCTTCAGCCGCTCGTCGAAAATGCGATTTATCACGGCATTAAAGAACGGAGAGGTCCCGGTATGATCGCGATCCGTACGGCGGCAAGCGGCGGCATCCTGACTTTCACGATTGAAGACAACGGAGCGGGAATGACGGAGGACAGGCTGTCGTGGTTGCGGGCGACGCTGGAAGCAGCCGGCGTGTCGAAGGATGCAGCCAGAGCATCCAAGGGAGAAACGCCATTGCCGGAGACGGGCGGGGAGCTGCCGCGAGGGGCCGATACGGGGAGCTACGGCTTGCGCAATGTGCAGGAACGAATTCGGCTTAGCTTCGGAGCGCCTTACGGCATTACGATTGAGAGCCGGGAACAACTAGGGACGACGGTGGAGCTCAGTCATCCCGTCATCCTCCAAAAAGGGCGGAGCGGAACATGAAGCGCACTTGGAAAGTCGTGATTGCGGACGATGAAGCCATCATTCGCGAAGGCATACGCGGTTCGGTTGAATGGGAACGGCTTGGGCTTGAGGTGGCGGGCGAGGCCGAAGACGGCGAGGAAGCTTTGGAGAAGGCTTTACAAGAGCAAGCGGCTATTCTTTTGGTCGATCTGAGTATGCCGATCATGAACGGATTAACCTTGATCGGACATATTCGCGAGCGCCTCCCGCTGTGCAAGATCATTATTATTACCGGACACGACGAGTTCAGCTACGCGCAGGAAGCGATCAAGCTGGAGGTGGACGATTATATTCTGAAGCCGGTCAACCCCGCACAGCTGTCGGAAGTATTGGAACGTGTCGCAAAGAAAATCGAAGCGACGGCCGCCAAGGAAGAGTTGCTTCAAATGGCCGCCAAGCAAATTGAAAAAAACTTTGCCCTGCTTCGCGAACGGTTTTGTCTGGAATGGATGGAAGGGGAACTTACCGGAGAAGAGATTGAAGAACAGCTTGCTTTCCTTCGCATGCCCGAACAAGCGCCCGATGTGGTAGGTGTGATTCGATGGCCGGAGCAGTCGAAGGGCAAAGCGTTTTTTTCGGAAAAAGACAGGCAGTTGCTTTTGTTTGCGATCGAGAACATCGTGGAGGAATGTCTGCAGGGGTATGTCCATGTTCATTTTCGCGACCAGGTGGGCATGATTGTGCTGTTGATATGGGGTGAACCGGCAGAAAGCGTCTTCGAACGGATCGAGTCGTCCATCGACAATTATTTGAAGATTGCCGTTGTCGCCAGCTTCCTGCCTCATTCGGGCGGCTTGGAAGCCGTACCAGCGGTTTATGCTGAAGCAAAATCCGGCGTCAGCAAGGATTCGAGGCTGTCGCCCTTTGTGCGCAGAGCGAAGGAAATCATCGAGGCGCGGTTCGGCGATCCGGAGCTTACGCTCGAAGGCGTGGCGAATGAGCTCAACGTGTCCGCCGTTTATTTAAGCCGCATATTCAAACAGGAATCGGGCGCTTCGTTCGTCAGCCTGCTGACTCACACGAGAATCAAAGCCGCGATCCGCCTGTTGGGCGAGACGGAGTTGTCAATGAATGAGATCGCGGAGCGCGTCGGCTACGAATCGCAGCACTATTTCAGCACGTCGTTCAAGAAGGTCGTCGGCTTGCCGCCGATGCAATACCGTAAAAGCTCCGCGGGGTTATAATCCATCCTTGCGGGCCGATGAGACACTCATTAGCAACAATGATCGTGACTTTCTTTATTCGAGCAGTTCTCAGGCTGAATTATTTCAATCCGATTCAGAGTGAGGGTGACCTTTACCGTTGCGTGGAGGAGAAAAGAAAGCAATTTTAACCCTTACGTTATCCCATCCACTGTCTACCTAATAAAAAACGGGCAAGGGGGCTAACCGCCCTTTCTACCCGTTTTTCTCGTTTACTCCGCTAACGTCTTCAGGCATATCCAGCTTTACACGAATCTTCCATTGACCTTCCTATTAGCTGTCGCCAACCATTTTACAATCCGTCACATAAAAAGAGAGTTTAGTGAATCGACCGCCCTAGATGAAAAAGACGGCATAGGTTTTCACAATGACCAGAACCGGTTTCATCCCAAATCAGAAAATGAAAATAGGGATAAGTCTGTTTATCCACAATCAACAGGATAATAGCTACGATTTTCGAAAAATCTATTCGTAAATTTGGACCATCTAAGCTTTATCTCGCTGAATTTTTTTTATTGAAATTGACTCCTATTAACACTTTTTTTTATTACAATCGGAAGGCTTAATACTGACTCCTTTTGATTAATTCCAAGATGAAGGAATGGATAGATTATCAGTCGTAACAGTCCGTCAGGTTAAAAAAATGAAAAAAAGAAGAGTCGAAATTTATCGAATTATGTATTGTTATTCCGCTAAGCTCGAGCTGGTAAACCTTTCTTAATCTATTCTATGAAAAACATACATGTTACGACTTTTTAGGCTCTTCGCCGCTAGCAATGTTTTCGGATCAAAACTGCTCTATCAATTTCCAGAAAATCTTTGAAAATCGGACAAGGGAATTGGTATAGATGCATCGCTCCGCGTTCACCTTCTGTTGCAGCATAATCAGAGCTCCGAAAGGGTATACTGGTTGCTGGACAAGGGAATTGGTCCAGGTGCGAGCGATGCGTGGCTCCATGCTGTTGCCAATTCTTTTCTTATTTCAGGGCAAAGTTCAATTTGCCCGCCAGCACATACACCATGG
>NZ_KK082210.1 GCF_000598065.1 Paenibacillus darwinianus
CGGGAGCGGGAGACGGAGCTCGGCGAAGCGAGCCGGCTGCGGGATGAGGCGGAACGCGAGCGCGCCGGGCTTGAACAGCGCTTCGAGCAGAGCAAGGAGGCGATGAAGGAGGAAGTGCTCGTCTGGCAGAAACGGTTGCGAAGGCTGACGTTCGGCGACGAAGCGGTCCGCGCGACGTTCGCGGCTATCCGCGCCTATGGCCCGAATCAAGGCGTACTGGAGCCTGTTCGCGCTGCGCTTCAACAGAGCTATGCGGATAATCGGGATGAAGCGGTCAGGCTGAGGCTGGCCGCAGAGCAGAGGAAAGCGGAGCTGCTCGGCGAACGGGAACGGCTGCTCGAGGAGAAAAAAGGCTGGGAGCAGAGCCGGGAGCCCGAGCCGAAGCGAAGCGAGGCGCGCATCAGCGCGCGTACGGAGAAGCTTGACCGGTCCGGGGCGCCGCTCTACGCGGTTTGCGACTTTCAGCCGCATGCAGCGGAGGAAGCGCGGGCCCGCGTCGAGGAAGCGCTTGAGCGGTCGGGGCTGCTGGATGCCTGGATCTCGCCGGACGGGCGATACGGCGGGCTGAACGATTGGCAGGAAGAGGCGTGGATTATGCCGAACCCGATTGAATTCGGGTTCACGCTGGCGGATGTGCTCGTCCCGTCTCCTTCGGAGGAAAGCGGGTTGACCGCCGCAACGATCGACGCGGTGCTGCGGACGTTCCTGTGGGAGGAAGGGGGCAGCGGTTTGGAGTACGGGGAGTGGAGCGGCGTATTGGCCGGCAACGGCGAATTCAGGCTGGGGCCGCTTGCCGGCAAGGCCGGTCTGAAACCCCGGGCGGAATATATCGGGAAGGAAACCCGCAAGCGCACCAGAATGCTCGAGATTGCCCGGTTGGCGGACGCCATTGCAGAGGTTGAGTTGGCGGCGGCGACGGTTGAGCGGGAAATCGGGGAGCTGCAAGCACGGGAACGGACGCTTCAAGAGGAGCGCGACGCTTTCCCGGATGGAGCTCAATTGCAGCATGATTTGCGACTGCTGCAGGAGGCCGGCTATCGTCTGGAAGCGGCCATGATGCAGGAAGAGCGGGCGCTCGAGCGCTTCAAGGCCAAGTCGGCCGAATGGCGCGAACTGCAGCGGGAGCTGGTGGAGCTTACGGCAGGGTGGTCGCGGCTCAAGCGGGAGCGTGAGCTGCAGGAGGCGTTGATCGTCATCCGGGATTACGAGAGCGCCATCGGGGATTTGCATTCGGCATGGCGGCAATACCGGGATGCCGGGGCTTCCCTGGAGCGGATTGATGCGGAGCTGGCAAACTTGCGCGTTGAGCTGGAGGACGAGGAGGCGCTGGCGGATGAGCTGGATGAGCGCCGGCGTTCGTTCAGGGCGCAGGTGGAGACGCTCCGCCGGCTTATCGAAGATCTTGGATTGGCCGATGTCGCCAGGCGTCTGGGGGAGCTGCGCGCGGAAGAAGGCATATTGGTCGCCAGGCGCAAGGCTGTGGAGGACGAGCTGGAACTCGCCAGCGATAAGGCTTCGAGGGCCGACGAGCAGCTCAAGCTGCTCAGTAAGCAAGTGGAGGCGCTCCGGTTCCGGCTGGACCGGACGATGGACGAATGGCGGAACGAGCTGAAGCGCGGCTTGGTGGCGGAATGGCGCGATAAGCCGGACACGGCAAGCAGCGACATGCCCGAGCGCGCGCATAAGGCTGCCAAGGAGCTGCGGCAGCAGTACGAGGGGCTTTTTGCCGGGCGCAATGTGGAGAATGTGAAAAACCAGCTGTTGGAGCAGTTTAACGCCGCCCGCATGCTGCTGACCGAGTATATTTTGCAGACGGTGGTCGAGGAAGCGACGGGACGCATTCTGGTGCTGTCGATGCGGGACCATACGCGTCCACAGCCGCCGTTCGCGCTCGTAGAGGAGCTGGAGCGGCTGGAAGAGGAGCAGGGCGCGTTGCTTAGCGAGAAGGATCGTGAGCTTTATGAGGAAATTATTTTGCGCAGCGTAGGCAAAGCGATCCGTCAACGGATTCACCGCGCGGAGCAGTGGGTGCGCGACATGAACAAGCTGATGGAGGAGCGGAACACGTCAAGCGGGCTGCGCCTGAAGCTGGAGTGGGAGCCGAAGCCTGCCGTCACCGAGAATCAACTTGATACCGCACAGCTTGTGGAATTGTTGAAGCGCGATTCCCATCGGCTTCGCGAAGATGAGATTGATGCAATGATTCAACATTTTCGAGACAAAATCGGCTACGCCAAGCAGAACGCGCAAGAAGAGCAGGAGTCGCTGCGCAAGCATCTGTATGAGGCGTTGGATTACCGGAACTGGTTCGAATTCGGGCTGAAATACCGCAAAGGCGAGCAAGCGGGCTACCGGCCGCTTACCGACGCCCGGTTCAATGTGTTGAGCGGCGGAGAGAAAGCGATGGCGATGTATATCCCGCTGTTCGCCGCCACCTGGTCGCGTTATTCCGACGCCCGTCCCGAGGCCCCGCGCCTGATCTCGCTCGATGAGGCGTTCGCCGGTGTCGACGATGAGAATATGCGCGATATGTTTAAATTGTTGACCGACATGGGCTTCGATTACATGATGACATCCCAGGTGCTTTGGGGTTGCTTTGATTCGGTGCCGAAGCTGGCGATTTATGAAATTTACCGGCCGAAGGACGTCGATTTCGTCACGCTGTTCCGCTATCGCTGGAACGGAAAGGTTAAGGAATATGTGCAAGCTGAGGCCGATCGATAAGGGCCGATCGTTATACGGAGGCGCCCAGTGATATGAGGGAGAGGGAGAAGACGCGCGAAGACAATGCGCGGGGTTATTTTCTGAAGCCGGGATTTCGCCGAATGCTTGCGGAGGTGTGGCGGAGATACGAGGGGCTCGAAAAGGTGGGCGGACATGCGGTGATTGCTGCCGCGTCAGCCGAGGAGTGCGAGGCGGTAAACACGTTTTTTGGCTGGAACGTGAAGCCCGGGGATACAATCAAGGTGCCGCTGCCGCTCTTTGAGCGGGAATTGGCAAGTTCGTCGTTCCCGTACTCGATTACCGAGCTGCATGTCGTGCTGTCGGGCAAGCCGCTGCTGACCAAGACGGACCGTGAGCTGCTTGCGCGAGATGCATGGTCGGCGATATTTCGCGAAGTCCGGGAAGTGCTGCTTGGAGACGGGGGCGACATTCATCCGCAGCTGAATAATTGGCTGGAACGGTTAATGCAAGGAGCTGCGGGAGGCTACCGGACGTTGAAGGAATTGATGCGGGAGTCGCCTGCTGCGGCAGTGCGGTCCTTGACTGCCGCTTCGCGTGCCTTCAACGTTATCCTGACGAGTGAGGCCGGCTTCGGGAGCGGTTCGTTGCAGCTTCCTTCGATACGGCTGCCGGTGCTCGCGGCTCAAGTGTCGGGAGATGCACATGCGCTCGACCGGACGAGGCCGGCAGGCAGGCTGTTCTTCCAAGCACTTAAAGAAAGAGCGGGCGGAAATAAAGCCGGGGACTTCACGTTTGAGGAATCGCCGTATAACGCGCCAACCGATGCGGCGGCGGGGTTGAACAGCCTGCTTGTCAGAGAGATTTACCGCGCCGCGGGCATCGCGGACGACGATATCTCCTCAATTGTACATTTTTACGATCCGCTCGGACAGCGTTCGACGCCGCCCGGCGTGTTAACACTTAGACAAATCGAGGCCGCCGAGCGGTTTGAACCGTTTTCCGACGTATATGTGGTGGAGAACCCGCCCGTCTTCTCCACGCTGGTGGATTTGGCGGAGGCGAGGCTGGGTATGCGAGCGGAGCTTCCCGTATGTGCGCATCGCCCGCTCTTACTCTGTGTGAGCGGGCCTGCGAGCGCCGCCGCCTTGCGGCTGATCGATCGGCTTGTCGAGCAGGGCCCGTGGTCGGGGCGGCTTTTTTACTCCGGTGATTTCGATGTTAAAGGTTTGGAAATCGGCAATGTGCTGGCAGCTCGTTACCGTGAACATTTTGCGGCGTGGCGTTTCGGCGCAGGGACGTATGCGCAAGGGGTTAAGGCGACCGAGCGCAGGCTTTCCTTGAGCGGGGAGGAACGAGCAAGATTAGGGAAGTTCAAGGCGTTATGGGATGCCCGGTTGGCAGACGACATGAATGCCGGCGGCTATAAGTTGTTTCAGGAACAATTCATTTCCGAGCTGGGAACGGACTGGTTGAACGCGATGGAAGGACGGCACCCACGCTGAGAAATGCCAATGCGCGGTTCGTTGCCCGCACACGCAAAAAAAACCATGGCGCAGCGGCGTTTCTCCCTGCAAATGCCATGGTTTTTGGCGTGTGCGCACAAGAGTCGGCAGGCCAATGCCTCCGGCTTACGGCGTTGCAACAGCTCCGCCGTCGCCCGAGCACCAGCATGGCACTGACCGCGCCGGTCATCAGCCATTTCAATCCTTGTTCCCGGTTTGATTTTACCGTCAGCAGTCCGGTATAATTCTGATTCAGAACGATATGCGCGCTTTCGGCCGCAAAGGGGAAGTGACACGTGGAGACAGCACTTATCGGAAGCTTTATTTCTGCAATGGCCACAGTTCTGGGCGCAGCTCCCATGTTATTTATCCGCAAGCTGTCGGAGAAATGGAAGGATATACTGATTGCCTTCACGGCGGGAATTATGGTCTCGGCCTCCACGATGGGGCTGATGCCGCAAGCCATCGAAGAATCCAATATTTTTTATTTGACGGTCGGATTTCTCATCGGCATCTTTGTGCTCGACTTGATTGAGAGAAACATCCCGCACATTCATGTGGAAACCGAGAATGCATCGCTCGATTCGAAGTCGCTGCTCGTCATCATCGCATTGTTTCTGCATAATATCCCGGAAGGCTTGAGCACCGGGTTCAGCTATGCGAGCCAGAATGAAGGTCTGGGACCGATGGTGGCGATTGCGATCGGGGCGCAGAATATGCCGGAAGGTCTGGTGCTGGCCGTTTTTCTGATCCATTCGAACGTTTCCCGAATAAAATCGGTGCTGATTGTGGCACTGACCGGTTTAATGGAAATGGCGGCTGCGGCCGCAGGTTATTTTTCAGCCAATTACATTCAAGGCCTAGTCGGGTTAGGATTGGCTTTTGCCGCAGGCGCAATGATGTTTATTGTGTATAAGGAACTGATCCCGGAAAGTCACGGGCACGGTCATGAGCGGCCTTCCACTTATTCATTCATTGTCGGGCTATTGATCATGGTTTATATCAGTCATATATTCGGTTAGCACGACGGGCAAGGATGGCGTCTATGCGGCGAGGTATCAGCGATGCTGTCGAGACTTGTCAAATGTAAATATATTGATATAATGAAGGGAGTATGCTTTTCCTAAATTTAACTTCATACTTTGGCAAAATCATTGAAAGATGATGACGCAAAACTACAGGGGCTAAGGTTTTTGACTATGCCAGCCAGTTGCAAATAGAAGCGAAGCTTATCTATGTGCAACATGGCTAAGCTTTTTGTTTGTTTCACGGCCAGATTCTTGCAGGAAGGGAGGGAGCGGATGGCGCTTTCGAATTGCACGAAATGCGGGCAGGTGATGCTCAACAGCAGGTCGATGTTCTGTGCCGAATGTACGTCCAATTACAGCGAGGACATCGACAAGGTGAAGCATTACATCATGACGCACCCCAAGCCGAGCCTGATGGAAGCCTGTCAGAAGACGGATATACCGGTCAATACGTTGCAGCAATTTATTAAAGACGGCATTATATCGAGATTGAATTAACGAGTGGAGAGGGGCAGATTTCATGAACATGAACAAAAAACTGCGTCATGTGTACAGAAACGGATTGCTAATCGCTGTGATGTTATTCGGCTTTGCGGGCCAAAGCTTTGCGGCGGAGCACGTCGCTTCCGGCTCAGAGGAAGATCGGGAAGAGCTGAAGCTCGAATTCGAGGATTCCGACGAAGCGGCATGGGCGGTTGAATCGATCGGCAAGATGAAGTCGAGAAACGTATTGGCCGGTTATGCGGACGGCAGCTTTCGGCCGAACCAGGCAGTCACCCGCGTAGAGGCGGTCGTGACCGCAGTACGCTTGATGGGCCTGGAGGAAGAAGCCAAGACGAAGCCCGTCAGCGCAAAGCTGCAATTCAAGGATGCGGCGTCCATCGAGAAAAATTTCAAATGGGCCAAAGGATACATTATGGTTGCGTTGGAGCAGGGCTTGTTCGATACTTCGGATTCCGTGCTTCAGCCCGATAAGCCGGCCACCCGGCTTTGGGTTGCAGGTCTCTTGGTGAAAGCGCTCGGTTTGGAAAAAGAGGCGCTGGCTACCATGACCGTTGTGCCGGACTTTAAAGATGCCGACGATATCGCCGCAGGCTCGGTCGGTTACGTTAACCTGGCGGTTGAGAACGGCATCGTCAGCGGCTATCCCGACGGCTCCTTCAAGCCAGGCAAAAACGTCACCCGCGCGGAGATGGCCGCGCTGCTCGTCAGAACAGGCGATCAGTTGCTCGAGCAGGCAGGCGCAATCACCGTAACGGGAACTATAACCGCGATCGATTTCAACGGGACCAGCAATCCGGCGACGACGGTGACGGATGCCGTGTATGCGGGTAATGGCGGAAGCGAAGAGAGCTATGGCACAATTACCGTCGAAAGCTACAACGGCGATTCGTTCACTTACAAAATCGCGGCCGCTCTGGCGGTTCCCTTCCAGAAGCGCTTCATTCCGGCCTCCCAACTGCTGGTCGGTGACGCGGTATCCGTTACGGCAGACGGCGATGTGGTGGTGGAGGCCAGTTTCATTGACAAAGCCCTGGTGGACGAGTCGACGGCCGGCATAACCAAGTTTGAATTGGAACTGAAATCGACCGACGGCGCCGACACATCAATCGAATATAAAAACGAAAAAGGCCGGGTTTCGGCGGAAATCGTGATGAAAGCAGACGGGAAGAAGAAAAAGCTCAAAGGTGACGAAGCGGCAGCGGTCGTCGGGGGGCTTCTCGAGGCAAGCGCCATCACGCCCGACATGACGGAAGAAGAGATTACCGGGCAGGTGCTGGCAGCGCAGGAGCTGGAGCTTGACCAAGTCCGGGAATTGAAGCTTGAAATCAAATTTTCCAACGGCGAGAAAATCGAGATTGAGTTCGAAAACGACGACGAGGATGACGACAACGATGAGTCCGACGAGCGCTCCGACAAGCGTACCAACAAAAAATCCTGATAAGAGAAGCCGGCGTTAAAATGAAGGGCCCCCGTTAAGTCATCCCGAATGACTTAACGGGGGCCTCTTGCCTCTATACCGATCAGCGCAGCCCGACGATCGCTACCGTGCAGCGGGAGACGCAGATCAGCTTCCCGTCCTCACCGGTAATTTTCACATCCCAAACCATCGTTGTTCTTCCCTTGTGCAGCGGGGTCGCGACGGCGGTGACCAGTCCGTTCTTCTTGCTGCGGACGTGGTTGGCGTTGATTTCGAGTCCGACGGCGGTGGATTTCCGCATGTCGATATTCAAAGCTGCCGCGATCGAGGCGGCCGTTTCCGCCAATAAGACGGATGCGCCGCCGTGCAGCAATCCTGCAGGTTGCCGGGTTTTCGGGCCGACCGGCATCGTCATGACGACGCGGTCCGGATCAAGCTCGACATATTCGATGTCCAATGCTTCCATGGCGGTGCCTTGCCTGCGCACCTCCATTTGCTTGATAAAGGCATCCCGATCCAAGCCGTATAAGGCCAAAAGCTTTTCCGAGACGATCATACCCGTCAGCCTCCTTATCGTGCGATGCGATTGTGCTCCTTGCGTTACTGGATTTTGGCCAGTGCGCCAGCTTCGATTAATCGTCCAATTGCTTCGATTATACCATTCATTTTGTTTCTGCTTGCAAAAATCAGAATTTTCGTATAAATTAGAGGTGTCAATCAAAAAAGCATAGAGGCAAAGGCAATGATGCCTAGGCTTACGGGACGGCGAGCCGTTACCGGAGTCCTGGCATCTTTTTGTTTTCAGCGCGATTGGGAGGGGGGACTCCAGTGAGACAGCAACCGATTCGGGCGGTGCCGCTTGCCGTTCGGGTCATTCCCAACGTCGACGCCGGCTTGGCGCGGCAGTTGGAATTGAAGCCGGGTATCCGCAGCCTGGGGCTGCTGACGTCCAGCATCGATGACGTCGGCTACACGGCAATTGACGAGGCGACGAAAAGATCGGCAGTGGAGGTCGTCTATGCCCGTTCGTTCTACGCCGGCTCGGGGCACGCCTCCGGGCCGCTGTCGGGTGAGTTCATCGGCATCATCGGCGGTGCGACGCCTGCCGAGGTGAGGAGCGGGCTGGAGGCGGCTGTCGAGCTGATGGCTCATGGGGCTTGCTTTTACGCGCTTAATGAAGAGGCGACCCATGCCTATTACGCCCATGTCGTCTCCCGCACGGGGTCTTATCTGTCGCGAATCGCGGATATACCGGAAGGAGAGCCGC
>NZ_KK082211.1:0-3369 GCF_000598065.1 Paenibacillus darwinianus
ACGGTAGAAGCCGGTGGACACTGGAACTACTGGCCGAGCGGGCGGTGGAACTGAAATACATCGACAGCATCTCTCACGAGAGCGTCAGACAAGTCTTAAAAAAACGAACTCAAACCTCATCTTCGTAAATGCTGGTGTATTCCACCCGAGCAGAATGCTGCGTTTTTTGCAGCTATGGAAGATGTTCTGGATGTGTACCAGCAGCCCTACGATGCCGATTGTCCGGTCATTTGTATGGACGAAGAGCCCTATCAATTACTGGACGAGGCCAGACAGCCGATCCCCATGAAACTTGCGAAACCACGACGTGAGGATAGCGAGTATGTCCGGAACGGAACCTGCAGTATTTTCATCTTCACGGAGCCCTTGATGGGTTGGCGCCATGTGGCGGTACGCGAACAACGGACTCGGATCGACTGGGCGGAGCAAGTGAAGGAATGGTTGGAGGTCCACTACCCTGCAGTTCCGAAAATAAAGCTGGTCATGGACAACCTGAATACGCATTCCGTCGCCTCTCTCTATCAGGCTTTTGATCCGGAAACGGCTCGTCGCTTAGCCAAACGGTTGGAGATTCATTATACGCCGAAACACGGCAGCTGGTTGAACATCGCAGAGATCGAACTCAGCGTCATGACAAGCCAATGTTTGGGTACCCACGATTTAAGGATTGATACGGTACTAGTGTCCGCAGGTATCCTCGCTACACAGGGGCTTGGCCCCTCCTGTGACCGGACTTTCACCGGCTAGAAGATGCGTGCCTCTGGGCACGCCGCACTAAAAAAAGCACACCCTGGGGGTGCGCCTTAAGCGAATTGGCGTTATAAATTGTTTCACGACCAACAAGAATAAATGCGATCATTCGGGGGGCTTGGACAGCGCCTTCGGCGCTTCGACAGGAAGCAGCAGCGTAAAGGTCGTCCCTTTCCCCACGATGCTTGACGCCTCGATCGAGCCGCGGTGCGACTCAACGATGTTTTTGACGATGGCGAGTCCCAGGCCTGTGCCCGAGCTTCCGCCGCGCGTGCGGGCCTTGTCGGCCTTATAAAACCGTTCGAAAATATACGGGATGTCCTCGGCCGGGATGCCCTGCCCTTCATCATGAACGGTCAGCTTGACGAACGGCCTGCCTTTGAGCGAAACGAGTGCGGCTTCCACTACAATTTCGGCGCCCTCGGAGGTGTGGCGCAGCGCATTGTCCAGCAGATTGGTCAGTACCTGCTCCAGCCGGTCCTCGTCGGCGTCCTCCAGGTCGACCGCCGTCGGAGGCAGCCCGTACCGGAACCGGATCCCCCTCTCCTTCGCGTACACGGAAAATTTCCGGTGGACGCGTTTGACGATCGCCGCCACATCAACCCGGTCATGCTTCATCTCCAGGTGACCGGCCTCCATCCGCGCCAAATCCAGCAGATCCTTCACCAGCCTGCCCATGCGGAGCGATTCGTCATGGATGACCTGCACAAGCTCGTTCCGCTCTTCCGGCGACGCTGCGATATCATCCATGAGCGCTTCGCTGTAGCCCTGCAGCATCGACAGCGGCGTGCGTATTTCGTGCGACACGTTGGCGACAAAATCCCGGCGCAGCTTCTCCAGCCGCGACTCTTCCGTCACGTTCCGCAGCACCGCCACCGCTCCGCGGATGCTCTCCTTCGACTTCAGCGGAGCCATCGCCACCGACCAAACCTCATTCAACACATGAACTTTCCCATGCTGGTCGCGGCCTTGCCGCAGAACCGTGCGGAATTGCTCATAGAGCGGCCCGGGCACGGCCCCGTAAGGCTTGCTCGTCAACATGCCGTCCCGCTCCCACTCCAGACCGCCCCACCGTTCCATAATGCCGTCGCCCTCCGGATTCGTCAGGATAACGCTGCCCGATGCGTCGAACGTGACAACCGCATCGGCCATGCTGCGGAGGACGCTGGAAAGATGGTCTTTCTCATGCTGGAGATCGCGGATCAGCTTATCGACCTCGCCGGCCATATGGTTGAACGTGCCAGCCAGCTCGCCGATCTCATCGGTCGAGCGGATCGGCACCCGCGTCCGGTATTCGCCCTGCGCGATCAAATCGGCCGCCTTCTTCAGCTGAATCAGCGGCTGGGTAATTTTGAACGACAGGAAAAAAGCGAAAAATGTCGTCAGCGAAAACCCGGTGATCCCCGTGATGATGAACAGCACCTTGACCTGATACTGGGAGTTGTTGAAGGTAACATCGATATAATGCATCAGGAAAATGCCGACGATGACCAGAACGACGGCGACCAGCACCATGATAGTCGCCCAAAGCTTGCCAACGACGCTGCGCAGAAAACGGAACATCATTTATTTCGGGACCTCTAGCTTGTAGCCGACGCCCCAAACGGTTGTAATCATCGAAGCCGCCTCTGCCGACACCTTGTTCAGCTTCTCGCGCAGCCGCTTCACATGCGTGTCCACCGTCCGGAGGTCGCCAAAAAACTCGTAATTCCACACATCCTTCAGCAGATCCTCGCGGGAGAACACCTTGTCCGGAGAAACGGCCAAATAATGCAGCAGCTCATACTCCTTTGGCGTCAGGCTCACTTCTTGCCCACCGGCGCTGACGCGGTGCGCGTCATGCTCGATGACCAGATGAGGAAAAACGATGTTGTTGCTGGAATTCGCTTCTTTAGTAAGGAACGCCGTCGCCGAAGAGCGTCTCAGAATCGCTTTGACCCGATAAATGACCTCGCGGGGGCTGAATGGCTTAACGACGTAATCATCGGCCCCGACTTCAAAGCCCTGTACCCGGTTCATTTCCTCACCCTTGGCCGTCAGCATGATGACCGGCGTTGCCTTGAACTGTCTCAGCCTTGCGCATACCTCGATCCCGTCGATGCCGGGAAGCATGAGATCCAGCAGAATAAGATCATAGTCGATGACCGTGGCCAGCCGGAGCGCCTGTTCGCCGTCCTCCGCTTCCTCGATCACATAACCTTCCTTCTCCAAATACATTTTCAGGAGACGGCGAATCCGTTCCTCGTCATCGACAACCAGTATGCGGTGAATATGCTCGGACATTGCGCACCAACTCTCCTTTTGCATCCCGTCTAAATCGTTATACCCCGGCGTACGAATGCAGACCGGCGATAATAAGGTTAACCCCGACAAGCGTAAACATGACCACGATAAAACCGATCACCGCGAGCCAAGCGGACCGCATCCCCTGCCAGCCGCGCGACAACCGCAAATGCAAATATGCGCTGTAGAACAGCCAGGTGATGAGCGCCCATACTTCCTTTGGGTCCCATCCCCAGAATCGACCCCATGCCTGCTCGGCCCAAATCATCGCGAAGATAAGCGCGCCAAGCGTGAACACGGGAAAGCCGATGGCGATCGACCGGTACGTAATTTCAT
>NZ_KK082211.1:3469-8301 GCF_000598065.1 Paenibacillus darwinianus
GCAGCCGCACAAGACCGTACAGCAGCGCACCGGCCAGAATCGACCATACGACCGTATTCAGCTTGCGGCCGGCGTTGACGCCATTCATCCAAGAAGGCGCTTCGAACAGCGGCTCCTTCATGCCGAGGAATGAATCCATCTCCACCACTTCACTGTTATAAGGCTTGACGATCGGCGGCATTGTGTATTTTACCCTCATCGTCATTTGATTCTGTACGCCTTTCTGATCGATAGAAAGATCTTCCCGCGCGAATGAAGCCGTATAATCCATCCCGCGGAAGGCAAATACGGTGAGGATAAACGCGATCACGACGAGGATCACGTACAGCGTGAACTCCAGCCAACGCTGTGCCCGCCTTGCTGCCTTATGCGTCTGCGTGAAGTCGACGACGCGCAGCAAATACATGAGACCGGCGGCAAAGCCTACGGCGAAAAAGGCTTCTCCCAATGCGGCCGTCGTCACATGCACCTTCAGCCAGTTCGATTGAAGCGCCGGCACGAGCGGCTGCACCTCTTGCGGGAAGACGGCCGCATAGGCGATGATGATGACCGTAAGCGGCAAGGTGAACATGCCGAGCAGCGCCGAGCGATAAATGAGATAGACGATCGTGAAGGCGATCATGATCGCCATCCCCAGAAACGAGATGAATTCGTACATATTGCTCGTCGGAATATGTCCGGCGCCCGCCCACCTGGTGAAGAAAAAGGTGAGCTGGGCCGCAAGGCCAAGCGTCGACACGCTGAAGGCGATACGCGACCATTTGCGCATATGGGCGGCCGGCTCCCGGTTGCTCCACTTGCGCCCCGCTACCGCGATGGCAAAAAACAGAAAAGCGAAGCAGTACAAGAAGAAGGCGATAATAAAGGCGTCGCTGCTTACATTCAACCAACTCACGTCTTGTTCCCTCCGTTATCGAGCGATTTCGGATCTATCTCGATACTCATTTTGCGCAGAGCGGCTGCCACGTCGCCCCGCATACCATACCAGTTCTTGTTCGTATGCGCGCCGAGCGACAACACGCCGTCGTCAATACGCATCCATATCCGCCTATGATTCCAATAGAAGCCGAGCGTGAGGCCGATCATCGATATCGCGGCGCCGATCCAGATGAACGGCATTGCGCGGTCGATACGGACATTCAAAAAGCTCTCTGGGCCGGTAAACTCGACGCCCTCCATCGAGCCCACAACGATATCGAACCGGTCGGCCAGTGCGCGGTTGATCATATCCTGGCTAAACCGCTGCTTGTCCTTTTGCTTCGGGAAATACATGAACGTCTCTCCGTCCGCCGGAAGACCGGGACCCTTTATCAGGAACAGAAATGCCGGCGCGTCCGGTTCCCGCGAATTGTTGGTCGGCACGCCGTTCTCATCCAGCTTGAAATCCATAAACCGCGTTATAAGTTCCAATGAATAAGGCCCAAGCTCGTAGAACGGTTCGGGATCGGCGATCGACAACCGGAACGGACCATATTTCTCGCCTGTTACCTTATCGATCAGCACCGGATTAACCGCCTTTAGCTTCGGCGTCATGTTGAAGTCGAATTGATACACCTTGACGCCATTGTAGGACAACGGATCGTTCACGATAATATCGTGCGCCGTCAGCTTGGTCAGCTGTGGCTCGCCGACCGCGCCGCAGTTCGCGGTGCATTGGTATAGCTCCGCTTTCGTCTCATATTTTTTGGCTCGCGCCGTACCCTTCAATCGATCCGGCATCTCGCTATCCGTATAAAAATCGACGGTAAAGGCGACATTTTTAATAAAATAATTCGTCCCCTGCAGCCGGACCGTGTCCCCTTCTGTAACCCCCACGTAATCGTCGAGATACCATCCGGGAATACTGCGGGCCAATACCGCAAGCAGAAAGATGATTAGTCCGATATGATTGATATAAGGTCCCCAGCGGCTGAACCTGTTTTTCTCCGCGAGCAGCGCCGTTCCGTCCCGGTGCACGCGAAAGCCGCGGCGCTGCAAAGCGCCTTCGAACCGCTGCGTCCATTCCTCCGGATCGCCGTCGATCCGTGTGGCGTAAACGACCTTCTGCCTGGAGATGAACCGGTCATGCTTGCGTATTTGCTGCTTGTTCAGCGCCCTGTACAGGGGCAGCACGCGGTCAAGGCTGCAGATCACGAGCGATGTGCCGATCATCACGAGCAGACCGATAAACCACCAGGATTCATACGTGTGGGACAAGCCCAGCGCGTAATAAATTTTGCCCGGCAAACCATAAGTTTTCTCGTAATAGGTCGGATCGCTGAAGTTGACGAACGATCCCTCCTGCGGATAGATCGTGCCGAGCGTCGAGGCGAGCAGCGTCAGCACGATGAGCCACACGGCGATTTTGACCGAGGAGAAAAAACTCCATATCCGGTCGATCGGTCCCGGGTTCGCCTTTTGCGACCGTCTGGCAACTCCGTCGTACCGCATCTCCAGCGGCAAATCGGAGAGCGCTTCTTCCCCCAGCGGCTTGCCGCATGATTCGCAGAGCACGGTTCCTACGGAATTTTGATGACCGCACTCGCACTTCGTATTCTGAAACAACGAGGGGAACCTCCTTCTTTTTTGACCTGACGAAAGCGCCGGCGCTTAATCCCTCCGACGCTTTACATTTAATTCCGGAACAGTTCGGTTATCCGCTCGTCGATCGCGGCCTCCGTCATTCCGCCGATAAATATTTCCTTGATTTCGCCGTTCGGCTTGACGAAGAAGGTCGTAGGGTACTGGCGAACGCCGTAAGCTTTTTCAGTCTGCCGGTCACGGTCGCGCAAAATCTGATAATCCAGATTAAATCGCTTCAAAAAATTCGTCACGGTAATATCGTCCTCACTCAAATTGATCGCGAGAATCTCCAGTCCTTCCCCTTTCCATTTCACATACTGTCGCTGAAATTCCGGCATTTCCTTCACACACGGCGGACAGAACGTTCCCCAGAAATTGATGACAAGCGGCCGGCCCTTGTAGTCGGACAGCTTCTGTACGCTGCCATCCATTGCGGCCAGCTCGAACTCGGGAGGCTTGCCGCCGACTTGCGGGGTCCCATCGGACGAAAACAACGTCTTGCCGATGGCATAACCGCCCAGCAGCAAGACGCCGATCAGGATTGCAATTTGTACGATTTTACGCTTTGACCCTGTCATTAGCCTCGTTCACCACCTGTAACGGACTGCGCATATACGCGGTAATACGTCCATTATAGCGAACTTGGGCAACGCGTGGATTTCGACACCGTTCACTTTTTATGAACTTTATGTGTCTTTCTCGCTTCATCCTGCAGTTCCTTGACCTCTTGCGGTTTCAAATGCCGGTATTTGCCGCGCGCCAGCCCCTGCAGCGTCAATTCGCCGAACTTTACCCGCTTCAGCAGGGTGACGGGATGGCCGATCGCCTCGAACATGCGCCTGACCTGACGGTTGCGGCCTTCATATATCGTTATCCGGATCGTCGACTTCTTGTTGTCCGGATCGACGTCCTGGTATTCGACCTCGGCCGGGGCCGTCATGCCGTCGTCCAGCATGATTCCTATCTGCAGCTGCTCCAGCGCCGAGCCATGGGGCACGCCCTTCACCGTCGCCATGTACGTCTTCGCCACATGATGGCGCGGATGGGTGAGCAGGTTGGCAAATTCGCCGTCGTTGGTCAGCAGCAGCAACCCTTCCGTGTCGTAATCCAGTCGTCCCACCGGGTAGACCCGTTCCTTGATGCCCGGCAAATAATCTTTGACGACCTTGCGTCCCTTGTCGTCCGATGCGCTTGTAATGACACCCTTCGGCTTGTGCAGCATCAAATACAGCTTCGATTCATGGCGGATCGGCTTGCCGTTCACCGTAATGACATCCGCCGCCGGATCGGCTTTCACGCCGAGCGTCGTGACGGTTTCACCGTTCACCTGCACCCGGCCCTCCAAAATGAGCTCCTCGCACTTGCGCCGCGAGGCTATGCCGGCCTGCGCCAGCAGCTTTTGTAAACGTTCCAATCGATTTCACCTCTCTATTCATCATAACCATCCGTTATAGAAATCACAAGCAGAACGACAAAACCGGCCCCTGAAAGGACCGGCGGATGCGGGTTGCAAGCATGCATGTGGGGGTTCGGTCATCCGAATACCAGAAGGGAAACGAACACTGCGGCGAGAAAGCCGACCAGGTCGGAGAATAGGCCGACCTTCAAGGCATACCGGGTTTTCCGGATACCGACGGCGCCGAAGTAGACGGTGAGTACATAAAGAGTCGTATCGGTGCTGCCCTGAATCGTCGATGCGATCCGTCCGATCATCGAGTCAGGCCCGTACGCTTTGATCAGATCGGCCGTAAAGGCCAGCGAACCCGCGCCTGTAATCGGCCGCAGCAGCCCGAGCGGCAGCACCTCGCCCGGTACGCCCAGGCTGTCGGATAGCGGCCTCACGGCCTCCACCAGCCAGTCCATTGCCCCCGAGGCGCGGAACATCGCGATCGCGACCATCATGCCCACAAGATGGGGAATGAGCGAGACCGCTGTGCCGAAGCCCTCCTTCGCGCCGTCCACGAACGATTCGTAAACGGGAACTTTGCGGAAGGCGGCATAGAGCGGTATAAAAGCGATCAGCGCCGGGATCGTCCAGGCGGATACGGCGGTTATCAGCTCATACACGAATCCTTCACCCGCCTTCCGTTATAACCGGATGGGGCGCGTTTGCTCCGGGCTCTGAGGCGGCTCCGCTCCCCGTCCGGCGTGGCGGCCCGGAGGAAACCGGCGGCTTCGAAGCCCTTCGCCGAAACCATCGGTCCGCCAGCAGCGCTGCGGCCGTGGCAACGGCTGTAGCCGCTAGCGTCGTGCCGACGATTTCGGCAGGG
>NZ_KK082212.1 GCF_000598065.1 Paenibacillus darwinianus
CCCTTGATAATCGGCCAGCTTGTCCAGCAGCCGGTCTCTCGCTTCCTCAAAATCCGTGTCCTTCAGCTTCTCGAGCTCGGGCCATGCGCCGATCATGTTATAGCCGTCAACCAGAAGCACATCGCCCGGTCCCCCGGCCACCGTCAGCCCTTCCGCCGCGCGCCGGCGCCGCCTTCGCCGGCTGCGGTCGAGCGCGAGGCGTTCAGCCGCTGGCGGACGACCTCGTACATCAGCACACCCGCCGCGACCGATGCGTTAAGCGAATTCAAACGGCCGGACATGGGCAGCTTGACGAGAAAATCGCATTTGTCGCGGATAAGCCGGCCGATCCCTTTGCCTTCGTTGCCGATCACGACGGCAAGCGGCATATTGAAATTCGCACGGTAAACCTCCTCGGCGTCGTTCACATCCGTGCCGGCGATCCAGATGCCGCGTTCCTTCAGCCGGTCGATCGTCTGCGCCAAATTCGTCACCCGCGCAACCGGCACATATTCGACAGCGCCCGCCGACGTTTTGGAGACGGCGGCGGTCAAACCGACCGACCGGCGTTTCGGAATAATGATGCCGTGCACGCCCGTGCATTCCGCAGTCCGCAGGATGGAACCGAGATTATGGGGGTCTTCGATTTCATCCAACAGCAGCAGAAAAGGCTCCTCGCCCTTCGCCTCCGCCGCGGCGATCAGCTCGTCGACCTCGAAATACCGGTAAGCGGCGGCCTGGGCGACGACGCCCTGATGAGGGACGCCTTGCGCGAGCTGGTCGAGCTTGCGCTTGTCCGCCGATTGGACGATAATGCCCAGCCGCTTCGCCTCCGCATAGATCGGCTGCGTCAAGCTGCGCTGCGCCCCTTCGGCGATCCATATCTTGTTGATTTCCCTGCCCGCCTTCAGCGCTTCCATGACGGGATGCTTGCCGGCGATCCATTCCGCCTGCTCTTCGCCGCCGCTCCGTTCCTCACGCTCTGTCAATGTTCTCATCCTCCTTGCGTTCCGGCAAAGCCGGCCGCTCTTCACCTTGCCCGAACGCGACTGCAAGCAGTGTGTTCAAACGGTCCAGTCTTCCCATGTAATATAAATAGCCCACCAGACATTCCAATGCGGTTGCTTGCCGGTAATCCTGATGATCCGCATTTTTGGGCGGCGCGCCCGACTTGGCGTTGCGCCCGCGGCGCACAATATCGGCTTCCTCTTCGGACAGCAGCGGCATCCACTGCTCCAGCAGCTCCCGCTGCGCCCGCGCAGAGACGAAACGGGTCGCGCTCCGGTGGAGATGATCGGATTTATGGTTCGGCAGCGAGACCAGATACTGCCGGACGAACAGCTCGAACACGGCGTCGCCGACATAGGCGAGCACCACCGGATTGATCAGGTTCGGCGGCTTGGATGGCGGATGCAGATAAAATGTGTCCGTCATTTGCGCCGCCACCGGATGCCTTGCGGCGTATCCTCGAGTACGACGCCCTCTCCGGCAAGCAGGTCCCGGATCTCGTCGGCCCGCGCCCAATTTTTCGCCCGGCGCGCTTCGTTCCGTTCCTCGATCAGTCGATCGATCTGCCCGTCGTGAAGCCCTTCGACGGCGCCGCTGCCCGGCAGGAAGCCAAGCACGCCGTCGAGGTATGCGATCAGCCCGATAAACGTCCGCAGCGCGGCTCCGTGCACGATTTCCCGCTTCAAATAATGATTTGCTTCGCTGACCAGATCGAACATCGCGGTCACCGCGTCCGGCGTATTGAAGTCGTCGCTCATCTTGACATGAAACCGCTCCACGATTTCCGTCAGCCGGGCATCGAGTTCTGCGTCGCCTGTCCGCAGCCCGCCTGCCGGAGAGCATGCCGTTTCTCCCGCTTCCACCGCCTTGCCTGCCAGCGAGCCGAGCGCCTTCAGCCTGTGCTCCAGATTCGCCGCGCAATTCGCGATCCGCTCGATGCTGTTCTCCGCCTGCGCGATCGTCTCCTCGTTGAAGTTAAGCGGGCTGCGGTAATGCGTCGACAGCATGAAGTAGCGCACCGCGTTCGGCTTCGTTCTTTTAAGCAGCTCCTGAACGGTGATGCCATTGCCGAGCGACTTGGACATTTTCTCATTATTGATATGAATATATCCGTTGTGCAGCCAATAGCGCGCCAGCGGTTTGCCCGTCAGCGACTCCGATTGCGCCACCTCGCACTCATGGTGCGGGAACTGCAGATCGTGCCCGCCCCCATGGATATCGAGCGTATCGCCTAGATACTTACGGGCCATCGCCGAGCATTCGATATGCCATCCCGGCCGCCCGGGCCCCCAGGGACTGTCCCAGAAAATTTCGCCCGGCTTCGCGCCTTTCCACAGCACGAAATCCTGCGGATTTTCCTTTTTATCGCCGACCTCGATTCGAATGCCGAACTGCAGCTCCTCCAAATTCTGATGGGACAGCTTGCCGTATTCCGCGAACCGGCTCGTCCGAAAGTATACGTCACCGCCGCTCTCATAGGCGTAATCCTCCGCAATCAACCCTTCGATAAAAGCAATAATTTCGCCGATATGGTCGGTCACCCGCGGGTTGAGCGTCGCCTTGCGGACGCCCAGCGCCTCGATGTCCTCATTAAAAGCGGCAATGAAACGGTCGGCCACTTCCGGCACGGTCGTACCGAGCTGCTCGGCCTTGCGGATCAGCTTGTCGTCGACATCCGTGAAGTTGACAATATACGTCACCTCATAGCCGGCCGCCTCCATGTAACGGCGCACGACGTCGAAGAAAATAACGGGCCGGGCGTTTCCGATATGGATATAGTCATAGACGGTAGGGCCGCAGACATACATTTTCACTTTGCCCGCCTCGAGTGGCTCGAACGCCTCCTTGGCGCGCGTTAGGGTATTATACATGCGTATCATGATTCCGCCTCGCCTCCGTCGCCTTTACTGTTCTTCTTCAATTTTTCAAGCTCCGCCTGCAATTCGTGCATTTCCTTGTACATCGACCGAAACATCTCGATCACCGGGTCGGGCAGCTGCGCGTGATCCAGCTTGCCTGCGCCGACACGCTCGCCGTTGGACTTGACGATTTTGCCCGGGATGCCGACGACCGTGCTGTTCGCAGGAACCTCGCGCACGACCACCGAGTTGGCGCCTATACTCGAATTATCCCCGACTTTGAACGATCCCAACACTTTGGCGCCGGAGCCGATGACGACGTTATTGCCGATGGTCGGATGACGCTTTCCCTTTTCCTTCCCCGTGCCACCTAGCGTGACACCTTGATAAATCACGACATCGTCGCCGATCTCGCATGTTTCCCCGATGACGACCCCCATGCCGTGATCGATGAAAAACCGGTTGCCGATCGTCGCGCCGGGATGAATCTCAATGCCTGTCATAAAACGGCTCGCCTGCGAAATGATGCGCGCCAGCGTAAACAAACGGCGCTTATAAAAAACGTTCGCGATGCGATGCGCCCATATGGCGTGCAGGCCGGAATAAGTGAACACGACTTCGAACCTGCTGCGCGCCGCCGGGTCATTCTCGAAGACGGCCTGAATATCGGAGCGTAAATGGCGAAGCACCGACAATCCCCCTCTCTCTGTCCAAACAAATAAAGCCTCTGCAGCCGAAGCTGCAGAGGCGTATATACCGCGGTTCCACTCTGCTGGGGAGGACCGATTCGCCCTCCCCACTCTTGCGTTGATAACGGGTACGACCCGTTGCCGCCTACACCTGCGACGGCCGCTGCGTATCGGCGGAGCCTACGCATTCGGCCGGTCGGACCGGTTCGGGACAAGGCTCCCAGGCGCATGTTCGGTTTCCGGAACCGGACGACTTCCACCCTGGCCGAGCGCGCCGAAGCGCTGTCTGCATGCCGGTCGTCCTCTCTGCGGGTTCCTGAGGGAAACGTACTTTTCCTGTTCCAAGCCTTTGCACATGTAACATCATAATGAATATAGCTTGTAAGTAGTATACCTCTCGCGCCGCAACCTGACAAGGCGGACAATCCGTGAAAGTCCGGCTACGGCCATCGGTCCGCATCGGTCCGCATCGCGCACAAGCCGCACGGAGCCGCGGACCCCGCTTACAGGCGTCCCTCTACCGTCCGCGCCACCTTGTCCTTGCCCAGCAGCGCGATCGTCCGGTTCAGATCGGGTCCGTGCGTCTGTCCGGTTACCGCCGCACGGATCGGCATGAACAATTGCTTGCCCTTGAAGCCGGTTTCCTGCTGGACGCCTTTGACGATCGCCTTCACGGCTTCCTCGGTGAACGCATCGTCCGGGCAGCCGCTCACCGCCGTCAGGAACGCGCGCAGAACCGTCGGCACCTGCTCCTCGGCCAGCACGGCAGCCGCCTCCTCCTCGTCCTCTACCGCATCGCGGAAAAAGAGCTCGGTCAACGGCAAGATGTCCGCTGCGAACCGCAGCTTGTCCTGATACAGCGAGACCAGCTCGGTGACCCAGGCATGCCCGGCCTCGTCGAGCTCGTCCGCCACGCGCCGCGCCTTCCGCAGATGCGGCAGACACAGCCCTACAACCCGCTGCACATTGGCCTTTTTGATATATTCGTTGTTCATCCAGGCCAGCTTCTGCGCATCGAACACCGCCGGGCTTTTGCTCAGGCGCGCCGCGTTAAACACGCCGATCAGCTCCTCGCGGGTGAACATCTCCTGCTCGCCCTCCGGCGACCAGCCGAGCAGCGCGATGAAGTTGAACATCGCTTCAGGCAGGTAACCGAGCGCATCGTACTGCTCGATGAACTGGATGATCGACTCGTCCCGCTTGCTCAGCTTCTTCCGGCTCTCGTTCACGATCAACGTCATATGGGCGAACACCGGCGGCTCCCAGCCATGCGCCTCGTAAACCATCAGCTGGCGGGGCGTGTTGGAGATATGATCCTCGCCGCGCAGCACGTGGCTGATCTTCATCAGATGGTCGTCCAGCGCTACGGCGTAGTTGTACGTCGGGATGCCGTCCTTTTTCACGATAACGAAATCGCCGATACCGTCGGACTCAAAGCTGATCGTGCCCTTGACCATATCGTCGAACGTATAGGTTTTCCCCTCCGGCACGCGGAAACGCACGCTCGGTACCCGGCCTTCCGCGGTAAAAGCCTGGTGCTGCTCGTTCGTCAAATGACGGCAGCGGCCCGAATAACGCGGCATTTCCCCACGGGCGGACTGCTCCTCGCGGTCGCGCTCCAGCTCTTCCTCCGTGCAATAGCACCGGTAAGCCAGACCCTTGTCCAGCAGCTCTTGCCAATGCGCGCGGTATAGATCCAGACGCTCCGTCTGCCGGTAAGGCCCGTAGCCGCCGCCGATATCCACGCTTTCGTCCCAGTCGATGCCAAGCCATTTCAAATAGGTCAGCTGGCTCTCCTCGCCGCCGGCGATGTTGCGCTTCAGGTCCGTATCCTCGATCCGGATAATGAAGGCGCCGCCCAAGCTGCGCGCGTATAAATAATTGAACAAGGCCGTTCTTGCATTGCCGATATGTAAGTGCCCCGTCGGCGATGGCGCATAACGGACACGCACGTCGTTCGTCGTCATAAATCGTAACCTCCCGTCAAATTGTAAAGCCTACCGCTCATCCCGCACCAGACAGACCACCGACTGCGCCGCGATCCCCTCGCCCCGTCCGGGGAACCCGAGCCTCTCGGTCGTCGTCGCTTTCACATTCACCTGATCGGCGTTCGCCTCAAGCACCCGCGCGATCACCTCGACCATTTGCGGAATGTAAGGCGCCATCTTGGGCTGCTGCGCAATAATGGTCGAGTCGATGTTGCCAAGCTTATACCCCCGCTCCTTCACCAGACCCCATACATGCTCAAGCAGCTTCACGCTGTCTGCATCCTTGAAGGCGGGATCCGTATCCGGAAAATGTTGCCCGATGTCGCCGAGCGCCAGCGCGCCGAGCGCCGCGTCGGCCACCGCATGCAGCAGCACATCCGCGTCGGAATGGCCAAGCAACCCTTTCTCATAAGGAATCGTCACGCCGCCGATGATGCACGGCCGCCCTTCCGTCAATTGGTGCACGTCAAATCCTTGTCCGATTCGGATCATCTCGTCCCGTTCTCCTTTCTCATCCAGGCCCACCGGACCGCGCATGCCCAACGCCGCGTCCGGACAGCAGGAACGCCGCATATGGCAAATCGTCCGGCGTCGTTATTTTAATATTGGTATAATCGCCCTCCGCGACCGCCACCGGATGGCCGTACCGCTCCACGACCATTGCATCGTCGGTGCCGATAAAACCTTCGCCCTCCGCGCGGCCATGGCACGCCTCCAGCAGCTCGCGGCGAAACGCCTGAGGCGTCTGGATCGCCCACAGGCTGCGCCGGTCGGGGGTCGACTCGATAATGCCCGCTGCGTCGACCTTCTTGATCGTGTCCTTCACCGGAACGGCCAGCACCGCAGCTCCGTGACGATAGGCGGCGGCGATACAGCGCCGCACCGATTCCGGCGTCACAAGCGGCCGCACGCCGTCATGCACCATCACCCACGGCGAGCTTGCCGCCGCCAGCCCCAGCCTGACCGAATGTTGACGCTCGCCGCCGCCCGGAACGACCGCCGCCACTTTCCGCAGCCCGTGCTCCGCCGCAAGTCTGCGGCAGCGCTCCACGTCTTCGACTCCCGTGACGAGGACGACATCGCGGATTTCACGCATCCGTTCGAAAATAGCCAAAGTATGCACAAGCACCGGCTTGCCCCTAAGCGGTAAATACTGCTTGCTCTCCGCAGTGCCCATGCGCGTGCCGCGACCGGCGGCGACGATGACCGCGCTCCACTCTGCGCCGTCCGCGACCGCCGGCTCTGCCATTGATCCTTTCATTCCCAACCCTGCCTCGCTGCGCGATAGAATATTCTTATCATACACCAGCTTTTCCGCCGTGTTCAATAAGCGGCTGCCCTGCGGCCCGCTGCCGTCTGCCTCCAAGGCAGGTCCGCACCGTCAGGAAGCGGCAAACGGCGCCGGCCTCCCGCCGGCGGATTCATTCATCCGCGGAGCGGGCGGCCGACGCCGCCTTGCTTCCCCTATTGCTCACTGCGCCTTCTCGAGCAGCTTCGGCTTCGCGAAAATCATGCGGCCCGCCGACGTCTGGAGCACGCTTGTAACCAGCACCTCCATCGTCGTGCCGATGAAATCGCGTCCGCCCTCCACGACGATCATCGTCCCGTCATCCAGATAAGCGACGCCTTGGCCGTGCTCCTTGCCGTCCTTGATTACCTGCACGACGATCTCCTCGCCCGGCAGCACGACCGGCTTCACCGCGTTGGCCAGATCGTTGATGTTGAGCACCGACACGCCCTGCAGCTCGCACACCTTGTTGAGGTTGAAATCGTTCGTCACGACCTTGCCCCGCAAAGCTTTGGCCAGCTTGACCAGCTTGCTGTCCACCTCTCCGATTTCCTCAAAATCACCTTCGTAGATCAGCACCTTCACGTCAAGCTCCTTCTGAATTTTGTTCAAAATGTCCAGACCCCGCCGGCCACGGTTGCGCTTGAGTAAATCGGACGAGTCCGCGATGTGCTGCAGTTCCTCCAGAACGAATTCGGGAATGACCAAGGTGCCTTCAATAAAACCGGTTTTGCAGATATCCGCAATGCGGCCGTCTATGATGACGCTCGTATCCAGAATTTTATGTTCCTCGAATCCGCGGCCGGTTTCCTCCGCCGGCTGCGGCTTGCGCACGGTCCAGAATGACTCTGCGGCCGCCGCCAATTCTTCTTTTTTGCCGAGCCCGATCCGCAGACCCATATAACCGAAAAATAACGTCAGCGCAGCCGGCACCATCACTCCCGCTCCGCTCAAACCGGCTACCGCCGGAGACAG
>NZ_KK082213.1:0-1982 GCF_000598065.1 Paenibacillus darwinianus
GCATCCGGTCCGGCCGGACCAGAACCTGCAAAGCCTCGCCGGGAAACAAGTTGCGGCACAACCGGCCAACCTCGTACGCCGTGACCTCCTTAACCCTCTCACCGAGCGCAATTCTGTACAGCAGCCGGGGAAAATCGACGCCCGACCGGACCGCCAGATGGAGCGAGCCCCAGAAGCGAGGGTTGATTTCCATAAACTTCGGAATACCGTCGCGGGGATCGACCATAAATTCCAGCTCGGCCACCCCGTACCACGGCAGCCGGCTCATGACCGCTTTGGCCCGCTCCAGCAGCTCCGGCATCCATACGCTTTGCTGCATCGTGCTCGGTCCCGCCGGATGCGGAAAATGCCGCAGTTCCTTCTGGACGAAGGACGCCTTCAACCGCCCTTCCCGGTCGTAAAGCAGGCAGACGTCGTAACGGATGCCGGCCGGAATATACGCCTGCAGCACGGGAAACGGGAACTCGCAGTGAACGGCCTCATACACGGCGGGCAGCTCCTCCTCGGCATACACGACGCGAATGCCGCGGGAGCCCGAGCTGTTTCTCGGCTTGACGACGACCGGGAACGACAACTTTCGCGCCATCGGCAATACGTCCTCCAGGGAAGCGGGCTGTTCCGTCGCGGGCGCTTCCACTCCGGCGGCCGCTGCGGCCCATGCGGAAAGGCCTTTATCGCGCGCGATCCGGTAGCTTTCCGTTGGCGGAACCGGCAGCTCGCAGAGCTCCCCGAGCGCGCGCCGGTTGGCGACCACAATGTCCAGAGCGGGTTCGTCCATCGCAAACACCGTGCGATATTTGCCCCGTTCCAGCCGGTCGGCAAGCGATTCGCGGAAGGCGCCGGGGAACGCCCTCGGGTCGGGGTAGCGCCACCGTTCCCCACAATATTTTGAGAAGGCGGCCGTGTTGATCAAGCTGGTCTCACCGACCCCGACGGGCACGCCCGCAGCGCCGACCGATCGTGCAGCAGCCAGTGTCATGCGCAGCATGCCGTCCGTAAGCAGAAGCGCCATTTTACCAGACCCCCTCCGTTTCCCTGGGCAGAACCGGCAGCTTCACGGGAGGAATCCTCGCCTCCTGCTTGAGCCGATAAACCTTCAAATTCGGCGTATCGGCATATAAAGTCATCTTGTCCGGGTATTTCCGCATATACCACTGCACCCAGCGGTACATCTTCGCTTCAAGAATGCGGCGGTTCTCGCCCTTGTAATAGAAAGCCGACAGATCTCCCTTCGTGAATACGGGAAAAGGTTTCCTCGCATCGGCCGCTACGATCGGCGTATTCTCTTCCAACGGGATCGTTTCCACGTAGAAAAATACGTTCGAGGTCGGCAAGCCTGGCGCCGTCCCGCTTCCCGGCTCGGCATCGCGGACGAATTCCCACAGATTCATATGCCACCCGTACGCTTCAACAAGCGGAAACTCGTCGACCGGCGATACAATCGTCCAGTCACCGGTCACGATCTCGCCTCGTATTCTCAAATACGTTTGGACCGCCTCATCGTACTGATAGCGGTTTCCCTCGGGCTTCGGCAGCGTGAATCCGCCGGCGAGCAGCAGCGCTGCGGCCAACAGCCCGATCATGCCCGTAATCAGCGGCTTGCGGGGACTGCGGTCGACCACCCGGCCAACCGTGAGCAGCGCAACCCCGATGAGCAAAGCGGCGACAAGCGAATAGAACGCGCCGAGACGAGCCGCAGGAAGGACGGCAGGCAATCCGAGCTTCTCGGCTTTGTACAGCACCCAGAATGAAACCGCCAGAACGAGTACGGTTGGAAAACCGACGGACGGCTGCTGCAGCCGGGACCGTCTGCGAACAAACAGCGTGACCACCAGCACGGCCGACAGGCCGATAAAACCGAGAATGGCGTAATCCCATCGATCCAGGCCGCCGATCAGCCCGGATATGCCGCCTGCGCTTCCGGTGCCGGAAGACAGCACGCTTTGCTTCACATATTCCCCGCCGAACAACTTCACCCCGAG
>NZ_KK082213.1:2082-14956 GCF_000598065.1 Paenibacillus darwinianus
CCAACAGAGATGAAAATATCGCCCGCCACGAACAGATACAGGGACGCGCTGACCAGCCCTTTGCGCTTCCACAGACCCGGCAGATGCGCAAGCCCGATGACGATTATCGCAATGGCATGGGAGATGGCGGTGAAAGGATGGATCAGCACGGTAAGCAGCAGACACTCCGCGGCGAGCAGCAGATGGTTTTTTTGGCCATGGCGGCAGTACAGCGTCCAGAATGCGATGCCCGGCAGGAAAAAGATCATGGCGTACTCCATCGGCAGCGCCGACAGCTGACGCCATACCATCGTCGGAAGCAGATCGATTGTCCCGTAAGCGAATACCGCCGCAAAGACGCCATACAGATTCGAGCCGAACTTGCGCACCGCATAGGCGACCGACAGCACAATCAGCAGGCCGCCTATCGCGCCAATGAACCGGAAGATGTTGTACACGTCAAGCATGAAAAACCGGCTCAAGCCCGCGAGCAAGGTCTGGTAGCCGTAAGCATAGACCCCGTCGACGAACAGCGTGTTTTTCAGCACGGATTTCGTCCATTTCAAATGCACGTACGCATCGGAAGCGCCGAAATAATAATGCGTCAGCGCATGACGGAACCGGACGTAAGCGGCGCCTGCCAGAGCGAGCAGTATCGCCGTCAGTGCAATCGGATTACTTTTGATAGGGCGGACGATCGAAGCGGCGCGAAGGCGCAGCGCTTTGATAACGCCGGCACGCGGCTGCACCAGGTTCCGCTTGAAGCCTGCCCGGCTGTCCGCCAAGTCGTAGATGGCAGTCAGCAGGCTGGTCCAGGCTCCGCCGGTCGAGCCGGTCGAGCGGGTCAACCGCCGTCGCACCAGAACGAGCGCCGCGAGCATACTGACACCGATCATCGACAAGGTCTCCAGCAGCTTCACCGACGCCAGCAGGTAAACGGTCAAACTCACGAAAACCGATGAGTGAATGAGCGGAATGAACAGCCTGTCCAGCAGCGTGTCATCGCCTTCGTCGAAACGGATGAACAGGGAGGGCAGGACGACGAACAGCAGCAGAAAGGAGAGCATTACTTGTGCAAGCATGATAACAGACATCCAATCCATCAGGCTACCGCCCCTCCCCACCGCTGTTCCATATCCGGTCCATCATCTCTTCGCGCGTAACCGGCCGGTTAATGTGATAAATGCGCAGGTTGGCGTCCTCGTAAAAAATGTCGATGCCGCCGTTCGCCTGCTTGTAGGCTGCGATCCACTCGCGAAGCCGGTCCATCTCCAGCTCGCGACGTTCGTATTCGGGTTCTTCCAGCCGATAGATGGCGTTGTCGCGCGGCACGCGGAATACGTTCTTCTCCTCGTAGATGAACACGTCATTGGAAATATTGCGGTCGTAGCTCATCGCGCCGTACCTGGTTAAAAATTTGAATCTCGGATCGTAGTTGTCGAGCAAATACGTGATGTATTGGTGATGGCCTTTGCCCTGCACCATCGCGTAACCCTCCCTCTGGGAGAAAACGTTCCATGTTTTCGGACGGTACAGCTGGGAGATCCGCAAATATTGCTGCACGCCGCTCTCCCATTCCATTTTGTAAGGGACGATCGGCTCCAGCGGATATCGGATGCCTACTGTTACAAGCGATGCGGCCAACAGAAGCGGCGCGGCGAACCGCTGAAAGCGGAGCTTGATCGACGGCGCGAAAAGGACGGCCCAGCCCATGCCTGCGGCCAGCGGCAGAGCGAGGCTCCACAGCTCGCCGGAACGGCTCAGCAGCACGACATTGGTTGTTAGCAGCGGACCGAAGAAATGAAGCACAAACGTGCTCCCCGTCATGAGAAAACCGAACATGAACACAGTCCGCCATTGCTTGTCCCGCCAGCCGGCAAGCCCGCCGGCCAGCATCAGGCCGATCGCCGCCAAGCCTGCATAGTCGATAGGCCACATCTCCGGCAAAGGCCATTCGCCGCTTTTGCTGGAGCTTGCCGCATAGGCGGTTGCCGCGGACTGGAACTTTTTCCCCAGCAACAGTCCGACGCCCGCCGGTATGACGGAAACGACCGTCGCCGCCAAGCCGCTTCCGGCCACCCACAGCGTTTGCGGGAAGCGCGAGCGAATGCCGGAAAGCCAGTGCGCGGCGGTCAATGCGACGATTCCGAAGCCTAAATAAGCAAACACCAGCGTATGAACCAGTCCGATCGCCGTTAAACCCGCAGCGCCCGGCCACAGCCAGCGGCGGTTCCCGGTTGACAAATAGCGATGGTAGAAATACAGCGACGGAAACAGAAAGGTCATCGCGAATTCCTGGGAGTTCGTGGCCGCCTGACGCTCCCAGCCGTTGCCGATCATAAATCCCAGCCAGCCATAGACCGCAGCGGCGGCCACGCCGGCCAGCCGGTTGCCCGTCAGCCTCGACACGATGAAATGGAAACCGAGCAGCGTCACCATTGAATTGAGCGGCCCCGTATATTTCAGAATGTAGAGCGCATCGATCGCGGCGAATTTATACAGCGTCGCCAAATAAATGTGAAAGCCTTGCGGATAGATGCCGCCCTCGAACAGCAGCCGTTGGTCGATATATTTCATCCACAGCAGTGTCACGTTGCCGTCGGACATGCCCGGAGCGGCGAACATGAACGGGTCGTAAAAGCGGACGTAGCCCGCGCCTGCAAGCACCGCAACCAGCAGCGCAGTTTCCGCGAACGAGCCCTTCATCAGCATGCGCTGGCGCCATTCCTTGCGTACCTCGCGCCATTGCCCGGCAACCCATTGGAGGGCAATCTCGCGCAGCGAGTACTTTTTATCGAAATAGTCGAAAAACAATGTCGCAAGCGCCGTCAACTTCTCCATGCGGTGCTCCCGCGAATAGCGGGTCAGCCAGCGGTAGGCGGCCCACAGCGAGAGGATCGCGGCGATAGTCAGCAATTCGTACAACTTGGTGATAACCAGCAAATAGCCGAGCGTGATGAGGGCCGGCACCATCCGCAAATAGTTCGCCGCCGCCCGCTCGGTCGCATCGCCGTCGACGCGCGGAAACAGCACCTTCGGCCAGAGCCACAGAAGCAAACCGAAAGCCAATATATAGCGCAGTCCCTGCTCTAAATGATTGGCGAAGCTGGCGTACACGATGTCCCTCCGTTCTAAGACGCGGCGTAAAGATAGAAATCCAAATGGCGAAACACTTTGCGGACGCTGCGGGTCGACAGGATCATGAACAGAACCGAGCCGAGCAGGAGGCCCACCGCCGCATATTCATATCCGAACCAGCGGCTCATCAGGAAGCCGGTGACGACATTGACGAGAAAAGACGGCCAAATATCGCGCAGCACCAGAAAAGGCTGGGAAAGCGAGAACAGGATAACCGCGTTCATTAGCGCCACAGACAAAAACACGTATGCGGCAAGCGCCAGCAGAAACACCAGGTGCGTCAGCCCGATTCCTCCATCCGGGCCGGCCGCAAAAAGCGTCCTGCCGAGCGGAATTTGCAGGAAATTCAGCAGCGCATAGAGCGAATAATAGAGCCCTGCCGCGCTGGCGGCCGCAATCCCGCCGATCACGAGCAGACGGCGGTAATAGAGCCGCTCGAACGTCCGGTTCATTTTGTCCGTCTCATCGCCCCAGTAGCTTTTTTGACTGACCTCGATGTCCATCATGAGCTTGGTCAGCACGACCTCGGCGATGCCCATCGGCACGATCAGGACAAGCAGGGCGAAGTCGAGGCCAAGCTCATACTCGCCTCGGAACCAGATCAGGTACGGCATCGTATATTCGTTGTTCGTCGACCAGGCCATGACTCGGTCCGCGTAGAGCAGCGCGAAATACAGCAGGCCGTAAATGAAATAAGGCATCGTGGAGTAGAGCGTGACGGACATTTTGGGCAGCTGCGGCTGGATGCCTCTCTCCGCCCTCTTCTCGGCCCGCTTGAACAGCCAGACGACGGACAGAATGCTGACGATCGACACCAACGACAACGAAACAAGCTGCGCGAACATAATATTGATGCCGAGCAGCTTAAACAGCACGTAAACGACGCCGACGCCGAAAATGATGAGTCCGGTAAACAGCAGTTCCTTCTTCAGAATATACATGACGGTAACGGAAAGCCAGATCGTGTTCAAGAAAAAGAAATACAGAATGATGATCGCCACCATCCGGAAGGGGAACATCTGAATGATCATGTTGAGCATAAAAAATCCGGCGGACAACAGTACGCAGACGATGAAGCCGAGGCCGATAAAGCGAAACGTGACGCGCCTCGCCATATTGTAGTAGCCCTGGATCATATAGAAAAACCCTCTTCGCGCGATCGCCTGGGTGAACCCGCCGACCGTCACGAAGCTGAATATGGTGCCGATCGCAATCGCAGTCGCCAGCTCGACGGACAAGTTCTCGTAAGACCAGAGCGAAAATTTCAGCGTCAGCATGGAAAACACCGATACCGCCATCGGAAAAGCAAAAATGACGCCGCGCAGAAAAGTTCTGATCAACTGCGTGAACAGCTGCCAAAAGGTCATGGCCTCGGCCTTGGCAAACGGCGAGTACAGCACCCTCGACCGGCTTCGGTGCCATAAGTCCGAGGCAAGCTCGAAGACGTCCTCGAAGCCGAACGTCCGGGAAACCCTGCTGTCGTTCCAGCCCAGCGATTCCAGAATGGCGGCGATTTCGTACTGGTCCTCCGGCTGCTTGCGCCGTTCAAGCACCTCATCGAGCAGCCGGTCAAGGCGCTCGATGTTGTCCGTTTCGGAACCCGTTATGGTTAAGGATGCCAAGGGCTTATTCCCCCAATCCTTGGATGACCATATGGACGATCAGCTCGGCCAGCTTGCCTTCGCGATCGGCGGCGTCCATGACCGTCTCGGTGATCGGCTGCCCTTTGCCGACGATGAGCCGGCCGGAGCGGTCGGTCAAATCCTCGCCGGCGATTTTCCCGACCATGTACCGCCTGCGCAGATGTCTGATCTCCTCGCGTACCGCCGGGCTCCCGGCTTCCGTTGGCACCTCCGCCGGAAGCCCGGCAGGCGAAGCCTGCGGCGGGGTCGCAGCCGCAGGCGCGGCNNNGCAGGCGCGAGCCCCGCCTGGCGCTCGAGCTGCTCCGCGGAGACGTGCCGTTCCTGCAGGGCCGGCTGTGGATGCGGCACGTCCGTGCTTCTGCGCCGCGGATGAGCCGAGACATCGCCGATGACGGCCGGCAGCGCGGCCGCAGCGGCAATCTGTTCGTAAACGGTACGCTCAATTATTTGCTCCATATAGTCGTCCGCATCGTCCCAGAAGCCGCGGCCGATCGCCTTCGGCTTGGCCTCGGACGGCTGAGAAATCGCTGCGCGGATCGGGAAATTCAACACGTTGGAGGATACAGCGGCCGCTTCCGCTGAAGCCGCCTGCTCTAACGGCGCGGTCGAGAAATCGCCAGTTTCTGCTTCTGCCGCAGGCACTTCCATAACGGCGGACGCCGTTTGTTGCACCGCTGCCAGCCGTTCCGCGGTTATGGATGCGTCTGCGGTGACCGTCAATCCGCCGGCTTGCTCCGCCCAATGCTTCAGTTCCGCAGAGCACGCTGCATGCCGCTGCAGCAATTCGTCGATCTCGGCGGTTTGCATCCGGATCGTCAGGCGGAGGTCGTGCATAACGGATCGTTTACGGTAGCCGAACAGCACGGGGCTGCGTTTCAGCGATTGCAGCGAACCGGCCGTTTCGCTCCACTCCAGGCGCGCCTCCTGGACAGCCGCTGAACCGCCAGCCGGGCGTTCGGCAGCTGCTGCCGTCCGCTCCTGCCGCTCCGCTGCATATCTGAATCGCGCAATATCAGCTTCCATTTCATTCCTTTCAGAAATCAAAGCGGCCTTGCAGGCCGCGAACCGGCTTTGCAGCAGAGCTTCATATTGCGCAACCTTACCGGTATCCAGTCCAACGAGAGATCGTTTCCAGCGTACAGGCATCCCAGCCAACCTCCTTTCCATAAAAATATATGCGCATCAAGCGGATTGATGCTCCAGCTTAACGAGCAGGGCGAGCGCCTCCTGCTTCTCCAGCGCAGCGAACGCCTTATCGTATTCACCCAGCCGGTTGTAGCACTCGGCCACCTCCATCAGCAGCACCGGAGCGGCCAGGGAATCCGGTTCCTCCATCACGGCCAGCTGGAAGTGACGAATCGCGTCCTTGTACAGACCGTTCGACTGAAAAGTATAGGCGCGCTCGGTGAGGAGCCGCTTCCGCGCCAGACGGGCAGACCGCGACATCGCGGGCGATTGCGCCACCGTGCGGTCGACGCGCTCTTCGATCCCCAGTCCGAGCTTCATATAGCTTTTGAGATGCAATTCAAGCACGCGCTCCAACGTGAAATAGCTTAAAGCCCGCTCCCGGCCTTCCTCGCCAATCGTCCGCCGCAGCTCGCCGTCGCTGAGCAGCTTCACGATGCCTTCGGCCAGCGCATGGTAATCCCGGGGATCGACCAGGACGCCGGCGTCCCCTACCGCCTCGCGAATGCCGCCGACATCGGTGGAAATGCACGGCTTGCCGGTCATCATCGCCTCGACGACCGAATAGGGGAATGCTTCGGAGATGCTGGAGAGCGCAATGACGTCGCCGTTATGGTAGGCGGAAGCCATGTTCGTCACATGCCCGGCGAAATGAATCGTGTCGTTCAGTTCCAGTTTCTCGGCCAGCGCGAGGCATTCCTCATAATAAACGGGCACAGAAACCGACCCGTAGACGATAAATTTGACGTCCGGCACCTTCGCCTTGACAAGCGCCGCCGATTTGACCAGGGTCACAATGTCCTTCAGGGGATCGATCCGCGCAACGGTTACCACCGTCGGGCTTTCCCTGTCAACCGGGGGCGCCTCCTTGAACACATTCTTGTCCACACCGTTATAGATAACCTGAATGCGCTCGCGGGGCACGTCGAACTTCAGCTCCCAGCGCGTGTTGTATTCGCACACCGGTGATACCTGATCGGCATAGGCGTAGTTAAGGCCGGTTACGGAATGGATCAACCGCATCAGAAAAGTATTAAGAAAGGTTGAGTATTCCCGCTTGCCCAGCGATAAGTATTGCTCTCTCAAATAGATGCCGTGCTCGGTCAGCATGAACGGCGTTTTATTCTTCAGCTTGGCCAGCACGCAGGGAATGCCGCAAAAGGCGGCGGCCGACGAGTGGGTGACATGCGCATCGGGAACCGGGGTGTTCAGAATGTTCATGAAACGGTAGACCCAGCCCAGGCTTTGGATCATGCAGTACAGGTCGGGTCTGGCAAGCTTCCCGCCGCCCTCGTTGTAGCGGCGGAATACGATTTTTTTATAGACATCCCAGGCTTCCTCGGTTTTGAAGCTCGACTTGTATTCATAATGTTGAAAATAGAGATGCAGCTCCAGCAGAACGCGCGCGAACCGGTGCGGGTCCTTGTCGGGCGTCATGATCTCTTCGATCATCTCGCTGAACAGCGGAATAAACTGCTCCCTCACGACCTTTTTGGTCGTGCGCTTTTTGGCCAGATAGTTGGCTGAGAACGGGGTCGACAAATGCTCGCTCGGCTCCTCCGTTCCCCACAGCGGCATCTTGATCAGGCCGGTGCTCTCGGGCAGCTGGAATTTCTGGGTCACGAACGGGTCCATGAGGATGCTGTAAATGACGAATTCGACATCTTTCAATTCCTTCACCAGAATGTCGCACCACGTGCTGACGCCGCCTTGGTGAAAAGGGTAGGTCCCCTCCGTTGAAAGCATCACGACCATTTTATCCTTGATCCCCATCACCCTCTTTCCGGTATTTCTATTATAAGAGATTCATAGCACGGTTAAAAGAGTATTATGGTTCTGCAGCCCTATATCCTGTTTCTACCTTCGACAAACGAGCAAGTTTCCTGGCCCTCATTCTGCTGGCGGATTGAACTTTGTGTCAGAGTGCCAGAGACCTCTCCGCGACCCTGTAAGCATTGGCCATAATGGTGAAAGAATGGTTCTGCGCCGGTATGGACGGAAAAACGGCGGAGTCCGTCACGTATATGCCGTCCGTCACGCTGCAACCCGAATCCCGGATGAGCCCGGACCGCCCCATCGGCATCGTCCCGCCGTAATGATAGCTTCCGCCCGGAGCCAGCGGCTCCACAAAATGGCGCAGCACATGGAAGCCGGTTCCCTTCAGCGCTTGAGCAAAGCCATCCACCAGCAGCCGCATCTGCTCTTGCGTGCCGTCCCGATACACGAAGCTTAACCGCTCGCCCCCATCACCGAACGTAAGGGAGCTATCCTTCGAATAATCGCCGTGAAGATAGAAAAGCATCATATAGACGTGTTTCCCCGCCGTGCGCTGGGCTAGCCCGCTTAGCCGCAGACCGGTGCTCCCGAACGCCTTCGACAGCGCGTGGTTCCATAGATACACATTGATCGGGTAAATCTGTATGTGCGCATAACGTTCGATGCCGGCCCCAGGCAGCCGGCCCGCCAGCACATTGATCAGCGCAATATGGCGCCCGAAATCTTCAGCCCTGACGCCGCCCGTGTACACGATCGGCACCTGGTACATCGGATTCTCGCGGATCGGGAACGTGGCGACGCCTAGAGAAGCGGATACGATCCGCGTCGATTCGATACAGCCGGCAGCTACGTATATGCGGTCGAACACATCCGTCCCCCGCTTGCTTCCCGCCGATTCCGGTTCCTCCCAGTCGATCTCCACCCGCCCGGACGCCAGCCGTTTAAAGCGGAGCATCCTTTTGCCCGGAACGTACCGAAGCTTGCCCTCGGCCTCCAGTGCTCCAATCGTCATGTCCGCGCTGTAGATCGAACGGTTATAACAGCCGTAGAAGCAGTGGCCGCAATAGGTGCAGCCGTCCGGCCCGGAATTGGCGACCGCGAGCCGCGGATTGCCCGCGATGAACGAGGTCTCGCCGGACCTGGCGTTAATCGCCTGCTCCAGACGCCGGAACACCTCGGGCCTGTCGAGCGCTCTTTCATTGTAGGCCGTACCGCCGAAATACCCGCTTAACGCGTCGTCCGCGCCGGTCACCCGAATACGGGAGAGCAGCTTGTCGTAGTAAGGGGCGAGCTCGGGCCCGGATATGGGCCAGTCCGCCAAATCCTCCGCGGTGAACGGCAGGAAGCTCGCTCCCCAGAGCTTGCTTAGCCCTCCGTACATATCGCTGCGATAGATCGGATGGGACGAATAGCTGCGCGCGGTATCGCCCATGAACGATTTTGCGGGCACCCATCCTTGGCCTGCCGCCCGGATGCCCTTATGCAGCGACCGGTACACCGGCCTGTCCCACAGCGGTTTGCGGCCCTCCAGTACGGCGGACATGCCTCCCAGCTTCCTGCCGATATCGAACACGACGATGTCGTCCTGCCTGCCGGCCGCCGTCAAGCCCAGACAGGTGCCGGCNGGTGCCGGCGGCCGCCGGTCCCGAGCCGATTACGGCGATTCTCAACGCAATCGCCTCCCTTCGCCACCGAGCGTAAGGGCGATCGTCCGATCCAGCTTGTCGGCCTCCATGCCGAGCACCTGCTTGAGCGGAGCCGTATCCGCCCTTCTGGCGTATTTCAGTCCGTACACGTTGTCCTCCGTCAGCAGCGGCAGCCGCAGCGCCTTCGCAAGCTTCGCCAGCCAGAGGGCTGCGAAATAAGGCACGGTGACACAGCATACGCGCCTGCCCGAGGCGGCGGCCAAGTGATTGACGATCGTCCGCAGGCTCACCGCTTCCGCCGCGCACACATCGATCCGCAGCCCTGACGCTCCGGGAGCGTCAACCGCCGACTCGACGCTCCGGCATAAATCGGTTATCGAGACGGTAGCCAGATTGGCATTCGTGCCGATGACCGGGACAACCGGAAGCTTCTCGACAAACCTGCGCATTTTATGGAAAATGCCGCGCGGCGCCGTGGAAATCACGAGGCCAGGCCTCAGAATCACCGCTTCCATCGCCGATCCGGCCTTCTCCAGCACGACCGTCTCCGCGGCAAGCTTCGTTTGCGCATAGTCGGAAGGATTGCCGGCATTCGCCGACATCGTCGACAGGTATATGAATCGCTTTGCTCCCGCACGCACGGATGCCTCGGCCAAACGGGCCGTGCCTTCCACATTGATTTGACGGCACAAGGCCGAGTCGAACGCGCGCTCGGAGGTAGCCGCCGCACAATGAATGACGGCGTCGAGCCGTTCCGGCAGCCGGAAGCCGCCGTCCCCGGCCATATCGATCGTCACCGTGCGGGCGGGCGCAACCGGCAGGGAGGCGCCGTCGGCCGAACGCCTGACCGCCCCCCAAACCTCATACCCCCGCTCGCGAAAATAGGAGGCCAACGCGCCTCCGATGGCACCGGTCACGCCGGTAATGAACACCCTTTTTGTCTCCATGCCTTACCTCTTCGCCGAAATTCGATTATGATAAGATCGTACCAGACCGTAGCATTCACCGGAACCTTCACTATTTGGAAAGGCGGAGCAGCATGATCCAGCGATTCCCGTTTGCGTTGCGGCGAACGAAGCCGCATTTCGCGACGGTCGGAAATTACACGCTTTATTACGGCTATCCGACCAGGCAGGCGCTCGAACAGTGGAAAGCGCATGACCTCGCCATTATCGAACCTCACGATCTCAGCAGGGAGCAAGCTGCAGCCGTTCGATCGGCCGGCACCCGCCTGGCGGGCTACCTCAGCGTCATGGAGACGCCGCGATGGAACCGCCTCCGGTTCGAGCGGCTGGCAGAAACCGACTATTACTTCGTGTCCGGAGGCGGGAAGCTTCATTTTGCCGAATGGGATTCGTATCTAATGGACCTGTCCAGCGAGCACTATGTCTCGCTGCTGCTGGAGGAAATTTGTCAGCAAATCGTGGAAAAAGGACTGGACGGGATCTTCCTGGACACGGTCGGCGACCTGGAGGAGCATGTCCGCGAACCGGACCGCCAGGCTGCGATGATGCATGGGTACCTAACATTGCTGAGGAGGATCAAAGAACGGCATCCGCAGCTTGGCATCATTCAGAACCGGGGCTTTACAGCCGCCGCAGAGGGTTATCCTTGGTTGGACGGCTTGCTCTGGGAGGACTGGGACGGCAATTGGCGCGGCAACGACTGGATGATCGCCAACGTCCGAAAGGTGCGGCGGCTTCAGCGCCAAGGCCTGCGCATTTTCACCTTATCGGCCGGCGCCGACGACATCCACCAGCGCGAGGCGAACAAGCTCGGCTTCCTCCACCTCGCCAAGCCGAACGGCTACAACGTGGTCTGATTGCGCGCCGTGACGGCCAGTCCGGCACGGTCGCGAACAGTGCTCGCGAGCCCGCTCTCCAGCGTATGAACCGGCCTCCACGCCAGAACGGAGGCCGCAAGCGTATTGTCCAGGCAGCTGTGCTTGATATCCCCGGTCCTTTCCGCTTGGTAGACCGGCTGCGTCCCGCTGCCCGTCAAATCCCGCAGAAACCCGAACAACCGATTGACGCTTGTGCGCTCGCCCGTGCCGATGTTTACGGTGCAGCAGTGCCCCAGGCTTAATGCCTGCAGATTGGCGGCGACGACATCCTTCACATAAATGAAATCCCGGACCTGCTCCCCATCTCCGTAGATGATCGGCGCTTCCCCAGCCAACAGCCGGTCGGCGAAAATCGATACGACGCCGGCTTCGCCTTTGGCGCCTTGCCGCTCCCCATAGACGTTGGCATAGCGTAAAATCGTAAAATCGAGGTTATGTTGCTCCCCATACATGCGGATGTAAGTCTCGGACGTATATTTGGAAATGCCATACCCGGTCAAAGGCCGGATCGGATGATCCTCCCGGATGACCGGCGCGGCCGGCGGTCCATAGACGGCTGCGGACGAGGCGCAGATGATTTTGCGCGTCTTGTGCTCAATGCAGCGTTCCAGTACGTTTAACGTGCCGATAATATTGGTCTCGGCGTCAAACCTCGGCTGGCGCAGGGACATCTGACCGTCGATCTGGGCGGCATGATGAATGACAACTTCAGGCCGGAATACGGCGAATACATCCTCCAGCGCATCATCCAAAATATCGATCGGGTAAAAACGCGCGCGCTTATTGATATTTTCCACGAACCCGGTTGAGAGCTTGTCCACGACGGCAACCGTGTGCCTTTGCTCAATCAGCGCGTCGACGATATGCGAGGCGATAAAGCCAGCGCCCCCTGTAACCAAAATACGCATGCGTTCCCCTCTTTCCCTTAAACGGCCGACTCCCGTTGCACGTACCTTTTGAACTACTCTTGTTATATCATGTTTGTCGTCCATTTTACAGAAAGATTGTTATAAAACGATTAGGCTTTTACGGATTTAAGTAAAAGCCGTTCCCTTCATTATCCGTGCAGCCCCGCCTCCTGCCTGACGCGCGGACGATAGGGACCAACCGCTATTTGGATCAGGCTCGTTTGGCCGAGCACGGGCAGCGAATAGACGGCATCGCACATGGCCGCCTGATAGCCGAGCAGCGGACGGCCTCCGAAGCCGGCGGCCGAGGCCGCCAGCAATAATCGCTGGACCGCGATGCCGGCTTCCATCTGCTGGATACGATATCCTCTGAAGCCAAGCTCCCCGCGAAGGTGATCCGCAGCTCCGGCAAGATGGAAGCAAAGAGGAAGCTGCGACAAATTCACGTTGTCCAGCGTCATCGCCCGCTGCAGACGGTGGCGGTGATCGCCGGCGCTTACCGGGCTCAACCCGTGCGCGGCCGCATCATAGCGGTATGCGCCGGCCGGAACGCCCTCTACATTATAAAAGCAGCCGTACAATACAAGTCGGGGCTCCGGCTCGGCGGCGTTAAGGCTCGGCGGCGACAGATCGTGGTCATAGGCGGGTGCGGACATCGTATCTTTCACTAACGCGGCAAGCTGCTGCCGGCTTACCTGCTTGAGCACAAACTCATGCTCTGGCGAGTAGCGGCTTCGGCATATCGCCGCGAAATCA
>NZ_KK082213.1:15056-18449 GCF_000598065.1 Paenibacillus darwinianus
GCGCCGGCGATTCCCGGTCGGCGGCCGGGCGCGGCGCCGCTTCAAGCTGCCGGAAATCGCGGGCGAAATGCTGCATGCAGGCCTCGTTCATTCGCAGCAGCACCGGATATTCGGGCGAACGGCCCGGCCCGACAGCATAGTCATGCGAGACGGCGGGCAGCTCCCTGCACAGCTCGACGGCAGCCGTCGCGTCCACTCCGCCCAAGCTGAGCGGCAACGGTTTTTCCGACAGCGGGATAACCGCATACACGCTTTCCTCCCGCTCGGCCAACCCGAGCAGATGATTCACCGCCCGATCGAGAAATTGAAAGCAGACCTTGGCCGAGTACCCGAGCCGCCGCGCCGTCTCCAGCAGCTGGCCGATCAGCAGTCCGGTGTCCAGTCCCTGCAGCCGGTAGGAGAAATTGTGATATTTATAGAAATTTTTGCGGAACATCACCGATGCGAAGACGATGCCGAAGCAGCCCGTGAGATCGAAGCGGCCGCCCAGCGCTCTGCCGGCGTAGCCGTCGAAGTCGCCCTCGCGCAGCAGCGCAAGCCGATGGTGCGCGGCGTCATAATGGTAGATCCCACGCGGCCACCCGCCGGTCCGGAGGTAGATGTACAATTCGTTCGGATACAGCCCGCCCCCGGATGCCGCGAAGCGCCGGAATAGGTGCGCCGGCGCGCCTCCCGCCCGCAGCACCTCCGCCTCCGGAACGGATTGGGAAACCCGCGCGAGTCCGTAGGCGTACCATAACAAATGGCCGACTGCCGCCAAATCCGGCTTCATCAGCGCTTCCGTCTCCCCAAGCTTCAGCGGAATCCCCGAAGTAAAGGGGAACATGGGCAAACGGCGGTAAAGCTTATACGGCAATGGCGCGTTATCCCAGTCCGTCTCCCAGTTCGCGGGTCTCGCCCGCTCGGTTTCAAAATGCAAGCAACGAATGAACTCTTCCGGCCTCAACCGAACCCCTCCCCGCAATATAAATTTATGGAAACGGATGCGGATGAGGATTCAGCTCCTCCGGCTTCAACGGCTTTTCGGCAAAGCCGAGCTGCGCCGGAACCCTGAGCACCCGATCCAGTCCGGCAAGACGCGTCAAGTGGTGGCCGAAGGTCATCGGCAGCATGCCCGGTATGAGCACCTTCACGCAATACAGCCCGTTGCGAAGCGTTTCCGGTGTGGACTGATCGACCACGATTATCTCAAGCCCGAGCCGACGGAACACCTCCATCCATTCCTTTAAATCCTCAGTCAGATCGGCGTGCTTCGACTGCGGTCCGAATGCTTCCCGAAACGTCTGCGGCGCGCGGCGGCCGCTCCCCTCCAGCAGGAAGCCGAGCCGCGGCTCCGCCTGGGGCAAGGCATACAGCATCGAATGGTCCTCCATATGCCGGACCCGCGACGGATCGTCCAGCATCCGCGCATATTCGTCCCGCTGCGCCTCGAATTTGTCGCCGAGCGTCATCAGCATGCCCGCCAGCTCATGGACGGCGCTTTTCACCGCCCGCACCGGATCGAGGTGAGCCCCGGCCGCGCATACCAGATTCACGCCGCGGGACTTTTTATTTTTCGCCATCGCCCATATGCTGGGAATGCCGTGCTCCATCGTAGCGTTGAACAGCAGCGTCTCGTACCCGGATACCGTCTGCAAGCGGTCGAGCATCAGCGTTAATTCCGGATCGCCCGCAGCATGCGGATCGAGCTGCGGAAGCGGAAGCCGCGCGTACCACGTCATCAGAAACGCATCCCTCTCCACCACCTCCAGGATGCCGTAAAACACGGCCTCCTCCAGGCTTCCACCCAATGCGCAGCCGTTGGAAGACTCATAGACGAAGCCGCTCCCGCAGCCCATACTGTAATACGCGAGCAGCTCGGGCACCAGGATCGGACGCAATTGCAGAAACGAATACCCCCACACCCAATCCAGGGGACGGTCCGCATCAAACGGCTGGAATGGAAAGCCCGGCTTGTCGTACTGCTCCTGCGCATGGAGGCCGACACGAGTCGGATTCAAGGCGTCCTTCTCCAGCTTGCGGTAGCTCCCTCGCACAACCGTGCGCTTGCCGCGCGGCGACATGCCGCAGTATCGTTCCAGCCCTTCGAGAATAGCCGTCGCCTCGCTCACCTCGTAGGAATGGGTTCTTCCCGCAGTCGCTTCATCTCCGCCGAACAACGGCAGATTCACACTGACATCGGCAAATGGAGACACCAAATCGCGCATTGTGCCGTTAAGGAAGCCCGTGCGGTAATCCAGATAGTCCCGGGACAGCAACGGCTTCAATTCGTCCATCGAACGGCTGCGATAGCTTCCCGGATGGACTTTCAGGCTGGGCTGCAGGGATCCGACGGCCGCCGACGGCGAATCGTCGGGCAGTCCGCCGCACACGGGACACAGCGGATCCGGCAGAAAAAAGTGGCGCGAAACGCTAAGCGTCTGCAGATTCACCAGCAGCAGATGCTGCTGCGGAAGTGCGCTTCCGCAGCCGTTCAATGCTTCCCTCGTTATAGCCGCCAGCAGAAGCGCGGTCTGCCGGAGCCCGCTGCGGGAGCACCAGGCATCGGGCCCGATGCCGCCGGCATCCGCCGCTCTCTGCTGAAGCGTCCACATCTCCTTGCGGTCGCCGCCTGCCATCAACCGGCGCCAATCCGCGCAGCGCGGACAGCCCTTCAAGCCGGGCCGGGCAAACGGACCGATCACATATTCACCGAACGATGCGAATCCCCGCAGCCAAGGAATGCCCGCCTGGCGCATAGCCGCCTCCGCCGTCTCCTGCATGCGGGGATGCCAACCATCGTCGAGCACGAGGCCGATATCCGCGTCGACCGGATCGGTCTCCGCGTCAATTCCTGCGCGAATAAGCCCGTATTCGCCGGACAATTCTCTGCAGACCTGCTCGGTCAGCAGCCCATTTCCATAAACGACGACCTTCGCGCTCAACGCACCTCCTCCTCTCGCAGCGATACGCGAACGGCGCGAATCGGCCTTTCCTTCCAGAAGGACTCCGCCGCCACTTCGCTCACGACCAACCGCTGGCCGTTCCGTGTCAATACCCGCAACGCGTCTCGCAACGCGTCTGCGGAGGAGACATCGCCCGCAATCGCCGCGCTTCGCGTATGCCCGTCGGCGTACAGGACGGACTCGGCCTGCAGCGCATACGGCGTGACACCGGATGAACCGTTCTGGGCCTTCAGCAAGGCCAGCTCCAAGGCCGCCCGCAGCGCGGAGGTCCGGTTCAGGCCGGCGCTGCCGAACCAGCCGTCTTCGGCAGTGCCGACCCACATGACCGGAAAGCCCGACACCGCCTCGCTCATTGCGAATAACGGCGTACCGCGAAGCGCGGTCAAGGCGCGCGTATAATACCGGCACCGTTCATCCTCGAGCTCGCTCAGCCGTACCCGGTAAACGA
>NZ_KK082214.1:0-5000 GCF_000598065.1 Paenibacillus darwinianus
GGTTACCCCACCGGCTTCGGGTGTTGTAAACTCTCGTGGTGTGACGGGCGGTGTGTACAAGACCCGGGAACGTATTCACCGCGGCATGCTGATCCGCGATTACTAGCAATTCCGACTTCATGCAGGCGAGTTGCAGCCTGCAATCCGAACTGAGACCGGCTTTGATAGGATTGGCTCCATCTCGCGACTTCGCTTCCCGTTGTACCGGCCATTGTAGTACGTGTGTAGCCCAGGTCATAAGGGGCATGATGATTTGACGTCATCCCCACCTTCCTCCGGTTTGTCACCGGCAGTCATCTTAGAGTGCCCAGCTTTACCTGCTGGCAACTAACATCAAGGGTTGCGCTCGTTGCGGGACTTAACCCAACATCTCACGACACGAGCTGACGACAACCATGCACCACCTGTCTCCCCTGTCCCGAAGGAAAACACCATCTCTGATGCGGTCAGGGGGATGTCAAGACCTGGTAAGGTTCTTCGCGTTGCTTCGAATTAAACCACATACTCCACTGCTTGTGCGGGTCCCCGTCAATTCCTTTGAGTTTCAGTCTTGCGACCGTACTCCCCAGGCGGAATGCTTAATGTGTTAACTTCGGCACCAAGGGTATCGAAACCCCTAACACCTAGCATTCATCGTTTACGGCGTGGACTACCAGGGTATCTAATCCTGTTTGCTCCCCACGCTTTCGCGCCTCAGCGTCAGTTACAGCCCAGAAAGTCGCCTTCGCCACTGGTGTTCCTCCACATCTCTACGCATTTCACCGCTACACGTGGAATTCCACTTTCCTCTTCTGCACTCAAGCCTTGCAGTTTCCCATGCGACCTGGAGTTGAGCCCCACGTTTAAACACAAGACTTACAAAGCCGCCTGCGCGCGCTTTACGCCCAATAATTCCGGACAACGCTTGCCCCCTACGTATTACCGCGGCTGCTGGCACGTAGTTAGCCGGGGCTTTCTTCTCAGGTACCGTCATGGCAAGAGCAGTTACTCTCCTACCCGTTCTTCCCTGGCAACAGAGCTTTACGACCCGAAGGCCTTCCTCACTCACGCGGCGTTGCTCCGTCAGACTTTCGTCCATTGCGGAAGATTCCCTACTGCTGCCTCCCGTAGGAGTCTGGGCCGTGTCTCAGTCCCAGTGTGGCCGATCACCCTCTCAGGTCGGCTACGCATCGTCGCCTTGGTGAGCCGTTACCTCACCAACTAGCTAATGCGCCGCAGGTCCATCCGTAAGCGGCAGATTGCTCCGCCTTTCCCAATTCCCCCATGCGAGGGTATTGCGTATCCGCTATTAGCATCCGTTTCCGAATGTTATCCCGGTCTTACGGGCAGGTTACCTACGTGTTACTCACCCGTCCGCCGCTAACTCAGTCAGGAGCAAGCTCCCGACTAAATCCGCTCGACTTGCATGTATTAGGCACGCCGCCAGCGTTCGTCCTGAGCCAGGATCAAACTCTCCATTAAAGTGAGTCGATATCGCTCATCACTTGTATAGCTTTTCCATCTTCCCTTGCAGGAAAATGGGGCAGTTTCGCTCGTTGTTCAGTTTTCAAAGGGCAACTCTGATAATATACCACGCCGCTCTATCACCTGGCAAGCGCCAATGTTTTCCAGGAAAAGGCGGTTACCATTCGGCTGATAAGCATCCGTGGTTTTTCCTGATACCTCGTCGGCGGCAGGAGTTATATAATAACATATTACAACTGTCGGGACAAGCATCAATTATTTCCAATTTCAAGTTTGTCCGTTCCGCATCTTCAACGCAACGTTAGCCTTCTGGCTAAACCCGCCGCCGGCGACAAAACAGCCTGCACCCGCATCCGGCTGCTTTGTCGCATCTCTCCCTGCGTCAGGTCAGGCGTTCGTTATCTTGTCCGATCGGACTCGGCCAATTACTAAAGGGACGCATTGAACTGCTTTAGATCCTCCACAAGCTCCTTCGGCAGTTCCTTATCCTCCCCAAAACCTTCGGTCAGCGTCTCGGCGACGAATTCCGCGCTCACGCCATAATGTTTCAGAATGACGTTAATCGTGTCCAACTGCTCGTGATTTTCCACGAATTCGTTAAGTCTGCTCATTGCATCGCCTCCTTGTAGTCGGAGTTTATTTTAGCTCATCCTGCGGTTTTTATCCTTCGTACATAATTGCCGGTCCTCCCACCCAAGTTAACGGTTAGCGAATTCCATCAGACGGGAGGGCACAACATGAATTCTAACAAGGCAACCTCCGCGCAGAGCCGCTCCACCGAGTCGCTATCCAAGGCAAAGAGACAGACAAATTACAGTGGTGGCAGCTTTCCCTGTTGGGCGTTGCGTTTACGATCGGCACAGGTTATTTCTCGGCTCGGGGCTGGCCCTGCGCATCGGCGGACCGGGCGCGGTGATCGCCTTTGCCGTTGCCGCTTTCGGCAAAGGACCGCACTGTCGCTTTTCTCCAGGTTCTGATTGCCGGACGTACCGTTATGGATATTCGCCGCCGGTTATGGAACGCTGGGCTTGATCATCGTTCTGCTGGGTACCAGGGGCCTTCGAGCGATTCGAGAATCTGTGCGCCCTGATCAAAATATCCGTGATCGTTATGTTTCTCATTATCGGCACGGCGGCTTTGTTCGGCGTTTTCGGAAAAGGAGGAAGCAACCCCGCACTGCCCGTATCCATCGGCCAATATGTTCCGCACGGCGCGATAGGGCTTTGGGCGTCACTGCTGTTTGCTTTTTACACCTTCGGCGGGATCGAGATCATGGGCATGAAGGCCCTTCGGCTCCGCAATCCAAGAGACGCGCCCAAGACGGGGAAAATGATGCTGCTGCTCGCGATCGTTTACAGCGCGTCCCTCCTGCTCGCCATCACTCTGGTGCCTTGGACGACGTTTCAACCCGGATAAAAGTCCATTCCCCATGTGCTGGACTGCCGCATTGATCGGCCCGATCGGAGCGGACAAGGAAAGTCCCAACAACAAATAACTGATCCAAACGCTCATCGCTACTATCATCCTCCCTGTCGGTTGTGGAAGTTGGCTTGTAACAATTCATTCGCAACCGTCGGCTTGTACGACAATAATTCAGGAGAACACAAAAACAGCCCCGGACGGGGTTGTTTTTGCATGATGATTGTTAGAATGTCGTCAAAGGATCATACAGGCTGGAGCTTGCCGTTAAAAACATAGCGGTGAAGCACCCATTCCGAGAGGGCAACCATGCCGGATATAAATGACGTTTCAACAACGTTTAGCCCCCAGTCCAGGAAATAAGACAGGACACCTAGATAGACAGCGGCCAGAATAAAATCCGACAGTGTCGCAACGGTGTTGTTCGTATGGCGCAGCAGCATCTGATCCCCCATGATGTAGGCGATGAACGTCAGGCCAGTGGCCGCGAGCACCGCGCCCCAGAACGAGACGTCCGAGTAGTAGATCAACAGCGAAACGACAATCCCGCCGTTGACCAGCCATTTCAGCAAAATTTTAATCACCACTAATCAGCCGCCTTGACATGTTTCAAAATATACCCGATATCCCGAGCGATCTCGGCTGCCTTGGCTTTGGGATTCATGCCGTTCATATTCTGTTGCACACGCTTCAATGCGTTGATGGCGTTTTGATCCGTGACCTTCCATACGCGGGCCTCACTGCTGGACGAACCGTTAGATTGCCTGCCGCCAAGACTACCGCTGTCCGCTACAACGACGGCATTACCGATCATAAGCCCGACGTTCGCGCCGACACCATGCGGTCTGGAGCCTAGTCCTGTGCGAGCTGTGCCGTACAGGTCAGTCGTACCATTGGTGCCGTAACCGATGATACCCGAACGATTTACGCCTCGGTTGAACAGTCCTCCGTAACCGGCATCCTTGCCCGTATAGGAGTTACCTGTGTTGTCCGTACCATAGCCGTTTACGCCGTTATGGGCACCGGCGTCGTCACCGTTAGGCGAAGTGCTGCTGCGACGTCCTCCGTTACGGTTACGATCATCCGTTAATCCGAGCTGATCGGCCAAGCCTCTCAGACCGAAGCCCGACTCCCCCAGTCCCTGCACATCATTGCCAAGATTACCCATGCGATCCCGGGCATCGTTCCCCATATCGTTCACACGATTGCGCACATTCTCGCCCATCGCTACGAACCGACTGCGTACGTCGTCGTTTGCGTCTTCTGTCCGGTCTCGCGCGTTATTGACGGCTTGACCAATGGTGTTATTGCGGCCATCGTATCGGCCTCCGTCGGTCGATCGGGTGCCGACCGTGTTTCCGTTGCGGCTGCCTGTACCGTTATTCCCGTTGTCGTTATTGGTACCGCAGCCGACAACCAGCATCGCGGACAAGCCGATCACACCGAGCAATGACAGCGCCTTGTTCTTCAACCGTAAAACCTCCCTCGATAATGTGATGTGTGCTCCGACGACTTCGGGGTTCTTCCGCAGGCTAGCCCTTCACGGAGAGGAGCCATTCCCCATAACATACCTCATCGGATGCTCACCTCGTCAGTCTGCCGTCGTGTCGGCGACTTCGCTACGGAATTCAAACCGCTCATTTAGATTTCCGCCTTGAAGCGCCTATTATTCGGGCTTCCAGCGTTATTTGGTAACGGCAAAAAACCGCTGAGCGGCGCTGCAGCCTGCAGCGTCATTCAGCGGTTTCTTTATGTGCGTTTGCCATTGCACGTTGAAAACCGGATGCGAATGTAAAGTGAGCTGATTGCCTGTTCTTACTCCCCTCATTCGGGGCCCCCGAAAAGTAATCGGCATACGCTACGAAGCATATCGTCACTTTTGGGGTATCTTAGGATAAGCCCTCGACCGATTAGTATTCGTCAGCTGCACGCATTGCTGCGCTTCCACCCCGAACCTATCAACCTGGTCGTCTACCAGGGGTCTTACGGATTGGGAAATCTCATCTTGAGGGGGGCTTCACGCTTAGATGCTTTCAGCGCTTATCCCGTCCGTACTTGGCTACCCAGCGGTGCTCCTGGCGGAACAACTGGTACACCAGCGGTACGTCCATCCCGGT
>NZ_KK082215.1:0-5556 GCF_000598065.1 Paenibacillus darwinianus
TCATGAACCCGGCCAATCCGCCGATTTCAAGACCGCCGACCTTGGACAGCACATCGATCGGATCCAGCGGGTCCGGTCGGTTGACGTCGAGCGCGGCGCGGACGGCCTCCATTTTGCCGCGAAGCCGTTCGTCGTCGACGCCTGTGCCGCGTCCGACGGCCTGCTCGACGGGCACAGCCCCGAACGCCGCGCACAGCGCCGCGCTCGACGTCGTATTGCCGATCCCCATGTCGCCCGCCGCCAGCAGCTCGTAGCCCTGTTCGACCAGCATCGCTGCGATTTCGATGCCGGCGGCAACCGACCGCAGCGCCTCCTCCCGCGTCATCGCCGGCCCGCGGCATAGGTTAGCGGTTCCTTTTCGTACTTTATAGGCGAGCAGTCCCGGATGGGCCAGATCCGCATTGACGCCGAGGTCGGCGCAAAACACATCCGCTCCCGCCTGCCTCGCCAGCACATTAACGGCCGCCCCGCCGCCGAGAAAATTCATCACCATCTGCGGCGTCACTTCAGCCGGATAAGCGCTGACGCCTTCGGCGGTCACGCCATGATCGCCCGCCATAACGACTACCGCCTTTTTGCCGGCAGTCGGCAGCGCCTCGCCCTTGATTCCGGCGATCCGAATCGCGATTTCCTCCAGTCGGCCCAGACTGCCGAGAGGCTTTGTAAGGCTGTCCAGTCTGGCTGATGCCTGCGCCATCGCGGACTCGTCGAGCGGTTCGATCCGCCCGCACACTTGCCGCAGCTTCGCTTCAAGCTCCATGACCTAATCTCCTTTCATGATTACAGAAATTTTATTGAAACAGATATCCGTTATCGATGGAAGTCCAATTGACCTTTTGCTACAGGTTCGCAGGAGCCCCCCGCGGCCTCAACAGCACTTGCGGGGCGTTGCTGTCGGGATGCCGCAGCACGATCGGATGCGTCCCGTACACCCGGCAGATCGTCTCCTCCGTGAGCACATCGGCGGGCGTGCCTTCGGCTTCCAGCTTCCCCCGGGCCAGTACGAGCAGTCGGTCGCAATATTGCGCCGCCAAGTTCAGGTCATGCAGCACCGCGACGACCGTCAGCTGTTTGCGCTTCTGCCAATCGCGCACCGCATCGAGCAGTTGAAGCTGGTGGCCGATGTCCAGATAAGTGGTCGGCTCGTCCAGCAAAATCAGCTCCGGCTCCTGCACCATCACCTTCGCCAGCGCCACGCGCTGCCGCTCGCCGCCGCTCAGCTCGCTGAGACGTCGCTCGGCAAGCTCCATCAGCCCAAGCGTCGCCAGCGCATGCTCGATCAGTCCGCCGGCGTCTTTCTCCTCCGACCCCAGCCAATTCTGATGCGGAAAACGCCCCATTCCGACCACCTCGCGGACGGTAAAAGCCGTCATCGGCAGCCCCTCCTGCTGAAGCACGGCGATCCAACGCGCCAAATCCTTGCGTTTATAGGACCTCACCGATTTGCCCCGCAGAACAACGGCGCCCGCGCCGGCCGTCTCCACCCCGGAGAGCAGCGACAGCAGTGTCGACTTGCCCGCGCCGTTTGGGCCGATGATGCCATACATGCCGCCCTCCGCAAGCGAGAAGCTGACCCCGTCCAGCACAAGGCTGCCGCCGATTTGCTTTACAGCATTGCGCACGTCGATCATGTCATCCCTCCTTCAAGCCGGCCTTCCGGCGCTTCAGCAAATACGCAAAGAACGGCGCGCCGATCAGCGCGGTCAGCACGCCGAGCGGAATCTCCTTCGGGCTCAGCGCGGTCCGGGCGAGCGTGTCCGCCCACAGCACATAAATGCCGCCGAAAATCGCCGACAACGGCACGACAAGCCGATAATCCGGTCCGACGATCAGTCGGATCAGATGCGGCACGACAAGGCCGACAAAGCCAATGACCCCCGACACGGACACGGCAACCGCCGTGAGCAGCGTCGAAATCATCAGCACGATGAGCTTGGTGCGCTCGACGTTAACGCCCAGATGGGCGGCCTGCCGCTCGCCGAGCACGAGCAGATTCATCGGCTGCGCGAACGCCGCTATCGCAGGCAAACCGACTGCTGCGAAAGGAAGCACAAGCGTAACGTGCTCCCAGTTGCGCTTGGACAGGCTGCCCATCGTCCAATACAAAATTTCATTGACGACGGTGTCGGACATCGAGATCATGAACGACACGAACGCGCCCAGAAAAGCCTGTACGATGACGCCGGCCAGCACAAGCGTCTCGATGCGCATCTGCCCTTGCTGACGGGCCAGCCAGAATACCGCGAATATCGTCGCCATGCCAGTAACGAACGCGACGAACGGAACCGTCCATATGCCGACCGCCGTCTGCAGCCCGAACAGGATCAGGAAGGCCGCGCCGATCGAGCTTCCGGAAGCAACGCCGAGCGTGTAAGGGTCGGCGAGCGGATTGCGGAGAACGCCCTGAAAGCCGGCTCCTGCAAGTCCGAGACATGCGCCGACCAGGACGCCGATCAAAATCCGGGACAGACGCACCTGAATGACGACCGCTTCGTCCAGTGCCGACCATTCCACGGCTTCGCCCCGATTCCATGGCAATTGATGAATAATAATGGCCCACACTTTGGAGATCGGATAGCCTGCCGAACCGATCGAAATGGACACGACGGCGGAAAGGATAAGGAGAAGCATCGCTGCTCCTCCATATGTGACGATTTTCAGTTTCATAATGAATTAGTTGAACAGATCGGGGTGGATCGCTTTCGCGACATCCCGAAGCCCGTCGGTGAGCCGCGGTCCTACGCGCACGAGCGGATCGTTCGGCACCGTGAACACCTGCTTGTTTTTCACCGCGTCGATCTGATCCCAGCCCGGACGGCTGTTGATCGCATCGGGAATCGACGTGTCGCCGTCAATTTCCGGATAAAGAATCACCTGCGGATTCGCCTTGAGGATGGCCTCCGGGTCGATTTCGAACCAGCCCGGCTGGCTGGCCGCGACGTTTTTGCCGCCGGCGAGGGTCACGATTTCGTCCAGAAATTCACCGCTGCCGACCGTCCAGCCCGGCGAGAATTCCAGATAAACGCTTTTCGGCTCAGCACCCTTGACCACATCGACGACAGCCTGCTTGTCGGCGCGCATTTTATCCGCTACCGCTTTCGCTTCGGCCTGCTTATTTGTGATTACGCCGACTTCCTCGACGTGCGCGATCGTCTCGTCGATCGTTTTCGGCTGAGATGCGAATACGACGATGTTAAGCGCGCGCAACTCCTCCACCACCTGGCCATTCATGCTCGCATTGGCAATCACCAGATCGGGGTTGAGGCCGGCGACCGATTCCACGTTCATTTTGAAGCCGCCGACCTTCGGCAGCTCCGCCGTCTCAGCCGGGTAGTTGCTGTTGTCGTCCACGCCCGCCACAACGCTGCCGGCTCCGATCGCGAACAGAATTTCGGTCTCGCTCGGCGTGATCGACACGATCTTCGCCGGCGATTTTTCGATCGTGACTTCCTTGCCGGTCGCATCGGTCAGCGTTAGCGGATAGGTCGTTTGGGCAATCTCCGCGTCGTCAGCCTGCTGCTCTTCGCCGCTGTTCGCAGCTTGTCCATCGTTCTTCTCATTGGCGGGGCCGTTCGCGGATTGACCTGCGTTGCCGTTCGCCGCGTTGTCGCTGCCCGCGCCGCAAGCGGCAAGCACCGTAAGCAACATCGCCAGCAAAGCGATCATAAGCAGACGGAGTGCCCGCGGGGCTGTAAATTTACGAATCAGTCTGTCGTTCATTTTGTTCATCTACTCCATTTCGGTTGTATATTCGTGCCTGTGTGTTTGCCTTGCGGACAATAAAAAAAGCATCCCCGATTCGTGTCGGAAATGCTCATGGTCCCCCGGTTGACGATTCGACCAGCTTGTTCCGGTCCGGCGGTACACCGTGCGGATAGCTGCTGCGGGCCATATTCCAACACCTCCCTAAGTCCACGTAGGTAGCGTTCACGATGCGGGCAGGTCTCCTGACTCGAAGCTCACGAGCGCCGTCTTCCCGGTTTCCCAGTGACTTGAAAGGCGCTTGCTTGCGGAAGGCTTGCTTGCCATCCGAACTTCTTACAGTGGCGGGTCCGTGCCGGATTCTCACCGGACTTCCCTGTTAGGCCTGTCGTTCCCTGCGGAACGGTCGGCACCCGTATCAAAACTTATTCAATTATTGCAAGAGTAAATATACCACTACCGGGTAAAAGTTGTCTATATCGACGGCATCGGCGACATTCGACATCCATTCGGGACGGGATTCGAGAGGGCATTCGGCATTCGGGCATAAAAAAACCGGCACTCTGGCGGAAGCGGCGGCTTCCGTCAGAGTGCCGGGATCGACTAGCCTTTCATCAAAAATTCGTTGCCGTCCTCGTCCGAGAACCGTGCGTAGGTGCCCCAGGACATTTTGTTCGGCGCCTCCAGAAACGTGACGCCGTTCGCTTTCATCCGCTCGTACGTAGCGTCGATATCGTCGCATTGGAACACGATCGACGGCTTCATCGACGCCCACCCCTGCATGATAGCGCGCGGGTAGATGACGAGGCTTGATTCCGCGCCGGGAGGCGCCACCTCGAGCCAGCTGACGGACGGCCCCATCGGATGATCGGCCCTGATTTCAAAGCCCGCCTTCTCCGACCAGAACACTTTTGCTTGCTGCTGGTCCTCAACGTAAACGGCGGCGGTTGCGATATGGGTAATCATCGGTGTAAGGCTCCCCTCGATTTAAATAGCCGGGATGCTTGCGGAGATAATGGGACATCTGCGGAGACGAGCGTTCAGTCTCCGGTCTGGACGTCGCCCGACCAGGCCAGCATGCCGCCCGCCACGTTGATTACGGTGTATCCCTGCTGGACCATATAGTCGCATACGCGGCCACTCCGGTTGCCGCTGCGGCAAATGAACACCAAAGGCGAATCCTCGTCTTCCGCATGAAGTTCCCCGACACGTTCGGTAAACTGCGACAACGGAATATGGCGCGCTTCCGCGATATGCCCCTCCTGCCATTCTTCGGGCTCACGCACGTCCACCAGATTCATTTTCTCACCGCGGGCAAGCCGCTCCTTCAGCTCTTGTGTCGACCATTCCTCATACATCTTCCGATTCCTCCTCTATTTTGTTCCGGATCCGGTCTTCATATTGCATAAAGGCCCGGGTGTCCGAAATGCCCCGCTGCTCGATCAGCATCCGAAGACGAAGCTGCTTCTCCGTAAGCCGCTTTGTCAAGGTCCCCCGCTCGCCGTCGTTGCGGCTCATGCGGATCAAATCCTCCAGCGCCACCGTCTCTTTGGCCAAATGCACTTCCTCCGGCACGAGCCCGGCGTTCTTCAGCATCCTATAGCCGTTTCGCAGATCCTCCGGCACGTGCGACAGATCCTCCAGCTCCAGCGGTTTTCCTTTGCCGGGCAAATGGCTCAGCTCGCCGCGCGCCAACGCTTCCTTGATTCGCTCCTCGGCGATCCGCGCAAAAAAAACCATCTCGCGCGCCTCCTTTACCATGCTTGCGAAACGCACACACAAGCATTGTACCGCCGCGGCGACCCCATGTCCAGCGGGGCGCGGCGGCGCAAGGCTACCGGCGGCGGCGGTTTT
>NZ_KK082215.1:5656-11887 GCF_000598065.1 Paenibacillus darwinianus
TCGTCTTCCTCCGGCGCCTCCGGCTTCGCGGGCGTGGGTGCGGCGGCTGGCACGGGTGCGGGGCCGGCGGCTGTACCCGGCGTTGCAAGCCCCGCAGCCCGCTCTGCGGCTTGGGCGCCGCGGGCAGCGTTGTCCGTGCGCATCGCCTCGGCGGTGGACGGCGGCCCGTCGTTGCCAGCGCCGCTGCAGTTGCGGAAGCGCGCCTTCGACGCGGGTCGCTGGCGAGCCGGCCGCGCGCCGGCCGGGCCGCAGGCCGGCAAGCCAAGCGGCCAGCCTGCCCCAGGGAATCGATATGCGCCGCTGCGCAATATCGATCAGCCACAGAATCAACGCGGCCATCAGCAGTGGCCGGCACGTAATTGAGCACAATGCTGTCATAGCGCGCATAGTCGGCAAGCTCCAGCGATAGCCGCTCCGTCTGCAGCACCTCATATGGAATAAGCGACGCCTCCAGCGCGGACCGGATATTCCCGGACGATCCCGCAGCTCCTTCCACGACAAGCACCGACGGGGGGCCGTCGATCCGTCTGAACGCATAGGCGGTGTTATTCTCGCTTCGCCGGTCCCCATTCGCATAGAGCTCTGCACGGTAACGATGAAAACCCGGCTCCGCCGCCACGCTTTGCAGCGCAAACCGGTTTTCTCCCCGTTCCAACACGATCGGTTGCCGCGCCTTCTCGGTGTTGTCCTCATACAACCGCAGCTCCGCCTCACCGGCAAATGTGCTGGTCACGCTCAATTCGAACGTAAACCGTTCGCCCTGTTTCAACGCGACAGGAACATCTAACGCATCGATCGCGGCGTCAGGCTGCTCGTCGCGGGGCAACGGCAGCACATCGACCGCGATGCCACGTTCCTTGAGCCGTTGTCCTTGAAGGAGCAGATCGCCCACGTTCTCTTCTCCGTCCGAGAGAAGCACAACCCTTCCGCCTTTCTCCAGCAGGCCGGAACCCAGCTGCAGCCCGCCGGCCGCGTTGCTGAACGAATCGTTGTCGCTCGCTTGCAAACCCGCCAAGGCGCCGTCCATCCCCGCTCCCCCTTTCTCCCGAATTGCCGAACAGGATCAAGCCCGCTTGCTTTTCTTATTCAACCGCGGCCGAACGCTGCGGATCGCCGTCAGCACTGCGGCGATGATCAATATGGAATAGATAATCAGGAACTCTTGCCATAGCTGGAGTGCCGGCTGCCCGGTAGACAGGCTGCCGCCCGAGCCCATGTTCATCCGGAATACCCAGCGCGTCATTTCGGGATCGAATAGGCTGTACAGCGCCGCGCCCGGATTCAACGCCAGCAAATGGCCGATCCATCCGAAGTCGCCGGGCGCTCCGCCGCTGCTGCGGGTCATTTCCTCCATGATTTGCGAAACGATCAGATACAGGAACGCCGTCCCGCCGAACAGGAACAGCGTAATGCCGTAAGCCACAATGACCGCCAGCATCGTCCGCTTGAACAACGTCGAGAACAGGATGCCGAACGAGCCAAGCGCCAGCATCGTAAACCAATAAAACAGAAATACCATGCCGAGCTGACCCGGCGAAATGCCGCCGAACAGGAACACGATGCTGTAAACCGGCATCGTCGCCAGCGTAATCAGCGCCATGAAGCTGAGCGATGAGACAAGCTTGCTGATCACGATGCTGGCCGAGCTCTGCTGCGTCGTCAGCAGCAAATTCAGCGTCTGCTTCTCGCGCTCGCCGCTGATGACGCCCGCCGTCAGCCCGGGCGCCATGAAGGCGATCAATCCGAGCTGCACGAAGCTGATGAATATAAACATGATCCGGCTCTCATCCGGATTGAACGCATTCGCGCCGCTGCTCGACATCCGGGTGACGTACAGATAACCCAACGCCAGAAGACCGATAGCAAGCAGATAAAAGAACAACGCCCACATCGACCGCACCGTGCGCATCCTCAGCGTAAATTCCTTGCCGAGCACCGGATTAATCAGCCTCGACCGCCATTTGTCCGCACAACCATTCGTTCCTTTCATTCCCCCTCCCCGTCTCCTTTCGTAATCTCAAGAAACACGTCCTCCAGGTTCGTCTGAGCCTCGCTGAACGAAATGATCCGGAAGCCTTGTTCGATCAAGCCGTGAAGCAGCTCAGACTGCTCCTCGTCGTGCCCATCGAAATGGACATGAACGCCGCGCCCGTCGCGCAAGATGCGGTTCACGAACGGGCGGCCGCCCAGGTATTGCTCCGCTTCCTCCTCGCGGCCCGCCAGGCGGATCTGAAGAATCCGCTTTACGCGCATCCGGCTTTGGATTTCCTGCACATTGCCCTTCGCAACCATCCTGCCATGCTCGATGACGCCGATCTCATCCACCATTTCCGCCAGCTCCGGAAGAATATGGGAAGAAATGACAATCGTTTTTCCCATCGACTTCAGTTCCTTCAGAATCTCGCGCATCTCGATCCGGGCTCGAGGGTCAAGCCCCGACGCGGGCTCGTCAAGAATAAGCAGCTCCGGGTCGTGTACGAGGCAGCGGGCAAGGCACAAGCGCTGCTTCATGCCGCGCGAAAGCGTATCGACATAGGCATCCTTCTTGTCGGTCAGATTCACGAGCTCCAGAAGCTGTGGAATAAGCCTTGCTCGTTCGGCCTTCGGAATGCCGTAGCTGGCTCCGTAAAAATGCAAATATTCCGTCGCCTTGAACTGGTCGTAGACGCCGAAGAAATCCGGCATGTAGCCGATCAGCTTCCGCACCTGCTTCGGGTGCCGGGTTACGTCGCAGCCGCCGACCTTGGCCGTGCCCGAGGTCGGCGCCAGCAACGTCGCCAGAATCGACATCGTCGTCGACTTGCCGGCGCCGTTCGGCCCGACGAAGCCGAATACCGTACCCTTCGGGATGACCAGGTCGATCGAGTTCAACGCTTGAAAGGCGCCGAACTGCTTGCAAAGCCCGCGAATTTCGATCATCGGCGATTCCGCCGCAGCCGGTGCCGCTGCCCTTGCCTCATGATCCGTTCGGATCGTCGTTTTCATTACGGTTTCTCCCTCCCCTCGAGCCCCACGGTCGGCATATACGTGCCTGCCTGGCTCGCAGTTTCCAGCCGCATCAGAATGGAGCCGCTTGCGGTCACGTAATCGACGGCCGAACCGGCCAGCTGGAACGCCGCATTGGTCAAGTCAACCGGCTCCCAGCCTTGCTTCTTCTCATTCCAGACCGAAGTCTGAAGCTGGCCGTCCAATTGTCCGGAGCCGTAGACCGTCAGCTTATCGTAGGAGCCACGTCCGTCTCCCGGCAGCACGAACTCGAACTCCAGCAATCCCTGACCGAAATCGATTCTCCCCGATATCGGATCGAACGAGTACTGCCGGGCCTTGTTGACCGTCAGAATCGGCGTAACCGTACCGGGGGCCACGGTCGATTCGGCGCCCTGCGCCTCATTAAGATCCAGCGCTTGAGTCCAGAGCGTTAGATTATCCGTTCTGGCCCGCTCGCCGTCGATCGTAAACCACGCTTCCTGGTCCGCGCTGAAGCCGACCACATATGGCGTACGGACCGCCCCCATGCCCTCTTCGGCGAGCATGTAGGAATTGAGCAGACCCCGCTCTCTCGCTCGCGTATCCCGATTGTTGGACGGCCATGGGAATAGCTGGCTGCCATAATCGTAAGAGCCGCCTTTCGCGTTCTGAACCGTGTATGGAACCGTCGTATTCACCGACTCTCCCCGCTTCAGATCCTGCAGCTTATGGGCTGTGCCGTTAAGCAGCAGTCCGACGCCCGTCAGATCGGTCCCGGTCTCGTTCTTAACCGTTACGGTCAGCTTCCCGGCTGCCAGCGTCATGCCGATGCCGAACCGGCCCAGCTCTTCCGTCTTTTCATCGCTCATCCATGTTTTACGCACGGACCAGTACGGCACTTCGTTCCATACGACGCTCGTTTCATCCAGGCCGTCATGGACCGTCTGATAGGTCGGATTGGCGGCTATGCTCCCCATCGTGCCGCGTCCGTCGCTCAACGGTAGCAGAGTCGCACCCGGCTCGAACACCGCCTCTACCCGTCCGCCTTGCGGCACAAAAACGGCGGCCGACGCGGACCTTATGCCGTCACCGCGGCCCGACAGCTCTACGGTGCGCAGGCTGTGCACAAGCGCCGCGTTTTTATCCGAAGCGCCAACCGTGAAAATGGCGACGCTGCTAACGACCGATAAAAGCGGGATGATCCACCAGGCCCATTCCCGCCGGTCCAGCTTTCGCAGCACAATGTAAAGCAGCGGCGCCGCGACCAATATGTAAACGAAAAAGAAAACGATCAGCACATTAACCTCCGGCGCCTGTATGGACGGGAACTCGTTCAACAGCGAATCGATTTCCCATATGTTCCCTGCCGGCAGCACACCGGCCGACAACGACATACCCGGCATAAGCGGTGTCAGAGAGCCGTTCAGCACGCGGGCCCACAAATCGGGGCTGCCCGTCCATGAGGCGAACGGTTCGAGCGACGGGTCGAACGCGGCATAGACCACTTGTCCGCGGCCGTATGAGCGATTCGCGGCCAGCGTAACCTTGCCGTCCGCCAACGTCACACGGCCTGCGGCCAGCGTACCCGCCGATATTGTAACAGGCGCGGTTAATTTCAGCGGAGACTTTCCCCCCGCAAGCCGCACGAGAGCTTCGACCGTCTTCAGATTCGCGGTGCCTTCCGGCTTAACCGGCACGAGATCCGCGAATCCTTCCGCCGTTTTCGCGTAGCCCGCTCCTCCGGACACGATCAGCGTACCGCCGCGCTGCACCCATGCGCGCACGGCCTGCCGCTTCGTTTCGCTCCAACTGCCGGTCGGAATGTCGTTGAGCACGAGGTAATCGAGACCGTCCAGCTGCATCGACCGGTCAGGCACATCGTCCGCTTGAATTGGTATGACGTTCAGGTTATAACCCTTCGTATTCAGAATCGGCATAAAATTAAGCGTATTCGGGTCCCGGGCAATCACCCCGATGAGCGTTCCCCGGTCAGCAGGCGCATTCACGTAAGGCCGGCCCGACGTGAACGGCACCGTCTTGCCGCCGGGCGCGTTGCCCAAATGGAAGGCCAGCCGATTGTTGTCTTCGCTGAACGCCATGCCGGGCACGGTCAGATCGAGCACAACCGGCGTCCCCGCCGGCAGATCCGCCGGGACGGCATAAGTTACGTTATAGCCGCCGTTAGGAAGCATGGCCGTGAACGCAAGCTCTCCCTTCAAATCCCCATCGGTCCGATTGGTCAACGTCACCCGGAGCCTCGTCCATTTGCCGTCTCTCACCTTGCCGTTGAAGCCCGCCTCGGCATTGAATTCGATGCCGCCCGCCGCAGCGGCTACCGCGGGCTTCGACGCAAGCCAGGCGCCCGCCGCGCCGACAGCCAGCAGCAGCGCCGCTGCCCATAATGCGGACCGGAAAGTCCTTTTCGAATGGTTGCCCACAAGCTTCCCCCTCTTTATAACATCGTGAACTACCGTTAACGACGACACAAACCGGAAAAAGGTTTCATTGCCGATGCGCGCACAAAAAATGGAGCGCCGGAACTGTCGCCAGTTCGTGCTCCATCCGATTGCTCTGTACCGCTTAAATAAGCTTGCCTGTTACACTCTGACGGCGGTTCCGCTGACCGCTACCATCAGCATGCCTTCCCGCACAACTTCATAATCGATGTCGATCCCTACAATCGCATTGGCACCCATGTGGCGCGCCTGATCGATCATTTCGCCGATCGCGATGTCGCGCGCTTCCTTCAGCTTGCTCTCGTAGGAGCCGGAGCGTCCGCCTACAACGTCGGTGATGGAAGCGAAAAAGTCGCGTACGATGTTGGCCCCCATAATCGCCTCGCCGTTCACAATGCCCACGTAGTCCTGAATCGGTCTGCCTTCGAGCGTCGGTGTCGTCGTAATCATCATAGTCCCATTCCTCCATAATCGTATTTGAACTCTAATACGGAATCGCGCCGAGAAAGATTTAGCGCGGGATCAAGCGGATCGTTGCCCGAATCAATACATGACCAGGAAATAGAAGACCGCAGCCAGCACAAAGCGGTAAATGGCGAACCAGGTAAGACTGAGCCCCTTGATCAGGTTCAGGAATGTAACCACGGCGATCATGGCGACGACAAACGAGGTGACGAGGCCGATCCCGAACAACAGCAAGTCGTTGCCGGTTAGAAATTCGCGGCTTTTGTAGAGGTCGATACTCGTAGCCCCCAGCATAATGGGAACCGAAATCATAAAAGTGAAATCTGCAGCCGCCTGCCGGCTC
>NZ_KK082215.1:11987-30898 GCF_000598065.1 Paenibacillus darwinianus
CAACAGGCCGCCTGCCATCGTCGATCCCGAGCGCGAGAAGCCCGGCCACAACGCCAGGCATTGGAACAGTCCGATGCCAAGCGCTTGCTTATATGTAATTTCGTCCGACGTCTCCGACGTTATTTTCCGTTTTGCCTTCTCCGCGACGATCATCAGCACACCCCCGACGATCAGCCCGACAAGCACGGGGCCCGGACCGAACAAATAATCCTTGATGAACCGATACAGCGCGATACCGAGAATGCCGGCCGGCAACATAGCGATAAGCATATGGATCGCATTCAGCTTGTTCTTTTGCTTGAAGTCGAAGCGAACCAGATCCTTCAATATGCCCATGTACCTTTTCCAATACAGCACCAGCACCGCCAACACCGCGCCCAGCTGCACGACGACCTCGAACGTCTTGGCGACGTCACCCTTAAAGCCAAGCAAATCCGCAGTCAGAATCATGTGGCCCGTCGAAGAGACCGGCACGAACTCCGTTAAACCTTCCACAATACCCATAATCACTGCGATCAAATAATCTCCCAACCCTGCACACTCCCATTCTTCATCCGTTTAATTTTTTTACGTTCTCCTCCTCTTACGGTAAAGCATTTTGGCCGATTCGGCAACCTCCTGAATCACCATCAGCGACAGCCCGAGCTCAGCCGTCAGGCGGCCGATCTTTCCCCAGAACCCTAAATCCCGCTGTGACCGCTCCCATTCCTCGATCTCGCGCAGCGCTTCACGATTTCCACCTTGCGAATCCGATGCTTGTCCATCTCTTTGATTGCAAACACCAGATCGTCATGCTCCACCGTATCGCCAATTTTGACGTCGGGTTTCTCGCTGTACAGCCATCCCCCGATGGTGTCGACATCGTCGTTCGGCAGATGCGTTCCCAATATTTCATTGAGCTCGGACAGCAGCACCTTGCCCTCCACCATATAACGCCCCGGCTCCACCATATCGATCGGCTTTCGCTCGTCCTGGTCAAACTCATCGCGGATTTCCCCGACAATTTCCTCAAGAATGTCCTCAATCGTAATGAGACCCGACGTCCCCCCATATTCATCCAGCAGCAGCGCCATATGCATCTGTTCCGCCTGCATTTTTTTCAGCAGCGACTTCACGGGCATCACGTCCGGCACTGTAAGGGCGGGAATCAGCAAGGAAGCGAAATCGAAATCGGGATTGTTGTCATACCGCAGAAAAAATTGCTTCGTATTAATGAAGCCGATAATGTTGTCCTTGCTGCCGCTCGCGACCGGAAAGCGGGTATACTGCTCGCGTTTGATGATTTTCATATTATCCGCAAGCGATTTGTCGGTATAAAGGCATACCATGTCCGTCCGCGGCACCATGATTTCCCGGGCCAGCAAATCGTCGAATATGAAGATACGATTCACGTAGCCGAGCTCGGTTTTATTGATTTTGCCGCTTTCGTAGCTTTCCGACAAAATAATGCGGATCTCATCCTCTGTATGAGCGTCCTCATGTTCATCCGCCGGCTTCATGCCGAACAGCCGCACCAGTCGGTTGGCCGACGTATTGAGCAGCCAAATAAACGGGTACATGATCCGGTTAAACCAGATGATGGGCATGGAGAAAAGCAGCGCGATCGGCTCGGCCTTGCGGATGGCGGCGGTTTTGGGCGCCATCTCGCCGATGACGACATGCAGATAGGTCACACCGATAAACGCGATCAGAAATGAAGCTACTCGGGCCACTTGTTCAGGCATATCCAGCCGGCTAAAAAGCGGATATAGCAGCTCCTCCACCGTCGGTTCTCCCAGCCAGCCAAGGCCCAGTGCGGTAATCGTAATGCCAAGCTGGCATGCTGACAGATAACCGTCCAGGTTGGACGTGACCCGCTGCAGGGCAACCGCATTTTTACGTCCCTCCAGCACGAGCTGGTCCACCCGGCTGGGCCGGATGCGGATTATGGCAAATTCCGTCGCGACAAAAAACGCGGTCAACAGGATCAGCAGCACGAGCATAAGCAGTTGCAAAGCCATTGGTCATCGCTCTTTTCGTCGTGGTATGTATATGGCTTATTACCCTCCCGTTCCCTTTTTTAACGGGCACTTCCTGTTATTGTATCCCGTTTCCTCCTCTGGCAACGATCGCGGCATCAAGTGCATTCCATGCGTATTCAACCCCCTTTCCGTCCTTGCGGCGCGAAAAAAGGCCGGCCTGCAAGCAGCTTCACCGCCCACAGACCAGCCTTCGATATTTTTCGGGATAACATTAGGAAGACTTCAGCTTCGCGTATTTCCGCACATACTTGCATACGCTTTGCACGAACGTCGCGTGCGACCATGTCAACGGCGCCACGGCGAGCGGCGATCCGTCGAACGGATGCAGCTGCTCGGGCAGCACGCCGGAATCGAGCGACTTCATGGCCACCCATTCGAGCGTGCGACGCGGCGCGGCCAGCTCCGCCAGCGTTTGGGCCGATTCGATCTCGAAGTTGGCGATCCACAGCGTACAAATAATCCATGGATTGCCCGGTACCTTCGCAATATCGCCCGACTGCTGGAAATAATAATCGTTTGTATAACGGGCGACGCCCCCGACGTCGGTTTTCACCCAAAGCCCTTCCTTGATCGCACGAATCGTGCGGACGACCCGGATGTCGTCGACCGGCAGCACGCCGAACTCCCAAATGCCGAACATACTGCTCTCCAGCGTCATGTCCTTCACCCAGACCCCGTCCTTGTGGATCAGGCCCCGTGCGAAGCGTCCGGCCTCCTCATCCCAAATATGGTCCAGAATGCCCTGCTTGATCGCCTCGGCCGTACTGCGGTAATGGTCGCTTCGCTCGTAATCGCCAAACAGGTCGGTGAAATAAGCGGCCGACATCAGGCCGCCGTATACGGAAGCCGCCGTATACGTCCAAATGCCGTAGCGCTCCTCCCACAAATCATAGCTCGGCTTCGGCAGATTCAGCTCGGGTTCGATAAACTCGCCAAGGAAATTCGCCGCCTTGCGGATCAGGCTGCTGTACAGCGACTGCGGCAGCTCGATCACCTGATGATAGGTGTAATCCTTCCATAACGCATACAGCACCAGCGCCGTCTCATCCTCCTGGATCGGCAGGCGGTTCGTACCCTGCACCACGTAAGGATGCCAGCTTGAACCGACCGTGCCGTCCGGATTGTACTTGTGATACAAATACCCCTCGGGCGACAGCGTATCCGCGCAGAATTGAAAGAATGGGGCAATCATGCTCTGGTAGCCCGCCAGCGACATCGCCTCCGCAATCAACGCGCCGTCGCGCGGCCACATGTAGCTGTAGTGATCCCGGTTGTATTGAAGAATGTCGGTATCGTTCGCCGCGATAATCGCGCCGTTCTCGTCCGTCTGCGTGCGCACGATCAACAGGCTCTTCTTATATAATTCGACGACGTCCTTCGGCAGGTCTCCGAATTCGGTCACCGTCCGCTGCAGCCAGTTGCGCCAGTATATGACGATCCGGCTGAGCAGCTTCTCCGGATGGCTGTCCGTCACATATTGATTAAGCCGCTTCACTTCCTCCAGATCGCGGCCGACGGACATCCAGTAGTAAACCGTCTTCTCCCCGCCCGCCGGCACGGTGGTTCCGAATCCGATCGTGCTGTCGACGGAGCCCTGCGCGATGGCGTTGCCCATCAGCACGCCGTCTTCCGCATCGCGCCAAGTGCCTTCGGCCGAGTGGAACCTTTTGATGCCGGTCGAATACTGCGCGATTCCGCCTTCGGCCGAGAAGCCGTTGAACATGAAATAGCTGGACCTCTTATAATGGAAAAGCGTGTTGTTCTCGGGATAATAGGCCGCCGTGTCCCCGACCTCCGTCCCTTCGATCATCAAATCCTGGTGGAAAAAAAGGCGAACCTCCCTGTCCCTCTCGATCGTGCTCCGGACAACGACACGCTTCAAATAAATGCATTCCCGTTGATGAATCCCGTCGTTAATATAGAGCTCGAGTCCCAGCACGTCGTTACGAGCCGTAATATTCGTTACCAGGGAATCCTCGACATAGCCAAGCTCGAAACGCCAATCCGGAGAGTCGAGCCAAGAGAAGGCGCCGTCGGCCCAAACGCCGAAGCGACATTGCTGTCCCCCCACATGGTTCAGTTGACCGACATACGGGAAATAAATGTCGCGAATGTAACAGGATTTGTCCAGGTTAACAAGCATTTTGCCGTTTCCGACCACCAAGTGACGGGCCATTTCACTCCTCCTATCCGTTTCCGGCGAGCTCGCGGTACACCGCGGCATAATCGCGCGCGGAGGCGCTCCAGCTGTAATTGCGTTGAGCGCCGTTGTCGACGATGCGCTGCCACTCGGGAGCATTCCGGTAAAGCGTCAGCGCTCTGCGCACTGCAAGCAGAAAATCGGCGGCATGATAACGCCGAAAGCTGAAGCCGGTTCCGTTGCCTGTATATTCATCATAGGCCTGGACCGTATCCTTCAGCCCGCCCGTTTCCCGAACGAGCGGCACGGTTCCGTAGCGCAGAGCAAGCAGCTGGCTGAGTCCGCACGGCTCGAATTGCGAGGGCATCAAATAAATATCGGAGCCCGCATAGATTCTTCTCGCAAGCGCGTCGTCAAAACCGAAGCGAACGGCGACGCGGCGGGGATGCTCCGATGCCAATCGTGCGAACAGCTCCTCGTATCGGGCTTCCCCACTTCCAAGCACGACCAGCTGCAGCGATTCGGCCAGCAGCCCTTCCAGCGCGCCTTCCAGCAGATCCAATCCCTTCTGCTCAACCAGCCTGGAGACGATGGCCAGCACCGGGACGTCTTCCGCCTCGTCCAATCCAAGTTCCCGCTGCAGAACAGCTTTGTTCTTCCGCTTCTTCGCGATAGATGTACGGTAAGGAAAGGCGATCGCCGGGTCGCGCATCGGATCGAACAGATCCGTGTCAATGCCGTTCACGATTCCCGTCAAATCCGGGCTGCGGAGCCGAAGGACGCCGTCCAGCTTCTCCCCATGCACGGGGGTTTGTATCTCCTCCGCATAGGTGCGGCTGACTGTCGTCAGCTTGTCGGCATACAGGATACCGGCCTTCATGCAACTGCCGCCGCCGTAAAACTCAAGCTTGTCGAGCGTGAACATGTCGCGGCCCACGCCAAGCAAATCGCAGAGGGTTTCTTGCGAGAACACGCCTTGATAGCGCAAATTATGAATCGTAAAAAGCGACCGTATGCCGCGGTATAACGGAATGTCGCGATAGCGCGTTTTCAACAGAAACGGAATAATCCCCGTTTGCCAATCGTGGCAATGGATGATGGCGGGCCTTTCATCTATGTACCGCAACCCCTCAAGAACGGCGAAGCAAAAAAACGCATACCGTTCCGCCTCGTCGTCGTAGCCGTACAGCGTCCCCCGCTTGTAGTAATAATCGTTGACGATCAGATAATAACGGATCCCGTCAACATGCCCCTCCAGCAAATTGCACGCCTGGTTGCGCCACCCGAGCTTGACGGTGAACGACGCGACCCGCCGAAAAGAGCGGATCGCGTCATCCTTGATTTCACCGTAATGCGGCATGATGACGGACACCGTCATGCCTTGCGCCGCCAACGCTTTCGGCAGCGCGCCGACAACGTCGCCGAGACCGCCGGTCTTGGCGAACGGCACCGCCTCCGAAGCCGCAAAAAGAATATTCATCTCGCATTCACCTGCCGCTGAAATGACCCGTCTCAGATGACCTTGCGCTTCACGGCAATGTACGGTGAATCGGTCACGCCGCGTATATCGCGGCCGGGTTCAATATATGCTTCTTTATCCAGTATAACATGATCAAGCATGCTGTTTTCGCCGACCACGCCGTTCTGCATGACGATGCTGTTGCGGACAATCGCCCCTTTTTGCACCTTCACGCCTCTGAAAAGGATGCTGCCGACCACCGTGCCCTCAATTTCGCAGCCGTTCGCGATCAGGGAGTTTACGGTTTTGGCGCCCTCGTGATAGCTGGTTGGCGGCTCGTCCTTCACCTTCGTATAGATCGGGCCAGGCGTGAAGAACAGGCTTTTCCACGTATCGGGAAGCAGAAGCTGCATGCTGTTCAGATAGTAGCTTTGAATCGTATTGATAATGCCGAGGTAACCGTCGTACAGATAGGCGTGCACCCGCAGCCTGTCCAGCCGGGACATGATGCCGTGGCGGACCAGATGGTCCTGGCCTTGGGCCAGCGACGTCTCGACCAGATCGAGCAGCAGATCCTTGCGCATCACATACATCTCCATCGATACGAGATCGGTTTGAAGCCGCCCAAAATGGTCCTGCATCTCCGTCACCCGTCCGCTCGCATCAATCTTCACCTTGCGCGCCTTGCCGCCGAGCGAATCGCCCTGTCGCTTGCAGACCGCCGTAATATCGGCGCCGCTCTCGAGGTGATCGCGGAGCACATCCTTGAAATTGATGTTGCAGACCATATGGCTTCTGCAGATCAGAACGTAATCGCCCTGGCTGCGGGTAAAGAAATCACGCTGCTGATACAGGTGAAATAAGTCGCCTTTTCGCAAATCGCTCATATCGGAGGCCATCGGCGGCAGCACGAACAGACCGCCCTGCCGGTGATGAAGATCCCAGCTTTTGCCCGAGCCGACGTGATCCACCAGCGATCGGTACTTCGTATGCGCCATTACGGCGACCTTGGAAATGCCGGAATTGACCATGCTCGACAGCGTAAAATCAACCAGCCGGTAGCGGCCGCCGAAAGGCACCGTCGCCAGCGGCCGATGAGCCGTTAAAGCTTCCAGTTCGTCTGGCTCGTGAATCAGATTGACGACACCCATCATGTCCATGCTCATGCCTCTACCTCCTTGGCCGTTCCCGCGGGAAGCACCATTTCATCGCTTGCCACGACTTGAATGTCTTCGCCCTCGGCCGACTCGATGTATACGCCGTCCGCTATAACCGCGCCTTCCCCGATGATTGCCCGGGTAATCGTCACGTTCTTGCCGATCTGGGCATTCGGCATAATGACCGAATCGCGGATCACGCTGCCTTCGCCGACGTGAACGCCGTAAAAAAGCACCGAGCGGTTGACGCAGCCCTCAATGAAGCACCCTTCCGTAATAAGCGACGAAGAGACGTTGCCCGCCGGAGAAATATAATGCGCCGGCTGGTTCGGGTTGACCGAATAAATGCGCCAATTCTTGTCGTTCAGCACAAGCTGGGATTCCTCGGAGAGAAGATCCATGTTCGCTTCCCACAGACTTTGAATCGTACCGACATCCTTCCAGTAATCCTGGAATGTATACGTATTCAGATAAATGCCGTCGGCCAGCATCGCTGGGATAATATCTTTACCGAAGTCATTGCTGGACTTCAGATTGTCTTCGTCCCGAATTAAATATTGCTGCAGTACGGGCCATGAGAAAATGTAAACGCCCATCGAAGCCAGATTGCTTTTCGGAATTTTCGGCTTCTCCTGAAATTCCGTAATTTTTCCCGTCTCATCGGTCGCCATGAGGCCGAATCTGCTTGCCTCGCTCCAATCCACCTCAATGACGGCAATGGTAGCATCCGCGCCGCTCGCCTTGTGATGGTCGAGCATCAGGTCATAATCCATCTTGTAGATGTGGTCGCCTGATATGACAAGCACATATTCCGGGTCGTAGCGATCGATGAACCCCATATTCTGATAGATCGCATTCGCCGTGCCTTTATACCAGCTGCCGCCCTTCGACTTCATGTAAGGCGGAAGCACGGCCATGCCGCCGTACCGGCGATCCAGTCCCCAAGGACTGCCGATCCCCAAGTATTGATTGAGCACCAGCGGTTGATATTGCGTCAAAACGCCTACCGTGTCAATTCCCGAATGTACGCAATTGCTTAGCGTGAAATCGATTATGCGGTATTTGCCGCCAAAATGAACGGCGGGCTTGGCCAGCGCCTTCGTGAGAACGCCCAGCCTTTTCCCCTCACCGCCCGCCAGCAGCATGGCTACCATTTCCTTGCGTACCATGTCCATCACTCCCCGTTCGTGATTTCTCCTTCTCCCGTGCCCGGAATATGAATCTCAGCGGTGTGACTTGGCTCCCCTATCCATTAACCGTTGCGAGGCGGCTTACATCCTCCGGCTTGGACCGATTGAGACCGCTGTCGTCCTTCCATTCGCTTTCAGAGGGGGAATATCCTTCCGTGATCGACAGCTTTTTATGCAAAAAGGCAAAAAATAATAGGAAGTGCAGGAGAAAGCGTTTCAACAGCAGGAAAAAATGAATTTATTATTTTTTTGCGAACTTAATTCACATAATTATGTGAATAATTTCAATTATACTCGCATTTCGATTGGTTTGCAGCTAAGATTTTATGCGGTTTTCGCGGTATTTGTCAGTTTCTCTGACATAATATCGTTTTATAGCGAATTCGATTTATTCGAACCAGCCGATACGAAATGCCGTTATAATCAGCGCTATGTTCAGAAGAGTCAGAATCGGAAAACCCGCGCTGAACGATCGGTGCTTCGTTTTATGACGCCACAGCCGCATCCCGATCCAGCCTCCCGCTGCTCCCCCGAGCCAAGCGAGAGCAAACAGCCATCGCTCGGGAATCCGACGGCGGCCTTGCCTGGCCATCCGCTTGTCTGCGCCCATCAGGACAAAAAGCAGCAAATTGACAGCAGCCAAATAAACGCCCAACAGGATCATGCGCTAAGCCTCCCTCCGGTACGTGTCGGCCGGCTGAGCCGTCACGAACCTGCTTGCCTCTCCGACCGAGAACAGGTACAGCTCATGCATCGCGCGCGTGCAAGCCGTGTAAAAAAGCTTCCGTTCGTTTTCATTGCCATAGGTCTGCTCGGAAGCGTCGTAGATCAGAACCGCGTCGAACTCGACCCCTTTTGCCAGATAGGCCGGAATGACGCATACCCCTTTGTCGAATTGCGGCGTGTCCTTCGTCACCAACTTAAGCTCGACCGATTCTTCAAGCGCCTCGAACGCCTCCTTGCTTTCTGCGGCGGTCCGGCAAATGACGGCGATCGAATCAAACCCTTCCGCAGTCAGCGATTGGATCGCTTCCTTCAGACGCTCGTGCAGGCGCTTCGTGTCCGGAACGGTCACAAAGACCGGCAGATTGCCGCTTCGGTTGAAAGGCTCGATCTGTTCCCCTCCCGCCACCATTCCGCGCGTGAACAGCACGATTTCCCTGGTCGAACGATAGCTTTTCGTTAAACGTATCCATTCCGTATCATCGGCGCCGTACAGGCGGGTCAGCGGATCGCTCTCCGCCATTGCGGACGTTTGAGCATAGATCGCCTGATTCAAATCGCCAAGCGCCGTCATACGGCTGCGCGGGAACAGCCATTTCAGAAACTCCAGCTGGAAGGGCGTATAATCCTGCGCCTCGTCGATCAGCACGTGCCGGACCGACGTGTTCGCCCTGAAACCCTTTAATCTTTCGTTTACATACAAGTAAGGCGTCATATCCTCATAGGACAGCCGGCCGTCATCCAGCTGCTCGACCGTGCGGGACGCGATCTCCTTCCAGAGCGGAGGGAGCCCCGCGCCGCCTGCGGCCAGCGATTCGAAACGGGCGGGGTCCGCGAACAGCTGTCTGTACAGCCCCTTTACATCGATGAAACGCAGCAGCTTGATCCGGCGGCGAATCGGCTTAAAAGCGTTTCTTACGATCATCGCGGCGAACAGCTCTTTTTCGGCATCGAAATCGTCGAAGGAATCCGTTTTTCTCTTCTGCCGTTCTCTTAGTTGATAGTAAGCTCTCTGATAGGCTTCCTGGTCGAGCAGCTGCATCGCCTCCTCCACCCAGGATTCATTCATTTGCGTCGCCTCAAAAGCGTTCACTCGCTCCGTCAGCCACTCGCGAATAAGCGTTATCCGGTTTGCCAGCCTTATGCCGGCTTCCATGCCATAGAAACGGGAGGAGATTTCCCGGCCCGACACGATCGTTTTTCCGTTGAATTTGATCGGCCGGAACAGCATGCCTTCCGTCAGCAGGCTGTCCAAATAAGCCTGTACGGCCTGTAGGTACGCCGCGGAGGACTTGAAACGAATCGCCTGCAGCCGGGCTTCGTATGCGGCGCTATGCTCCCCCGACAGCACGTATTCGAGCTGGTCGAACGAGTCCTCCAGCCGGAATTCCTTGCCAAGGCGATTTTCGAGGTAAGCCTGGAACGTCGTCTGGATCATATTTTCTTCGCCCAGTTCGGGAAGAACGGATGCGACATAGCTATTGAACATCGGATTCGGAGAGAACAGAACCATTTGATCGGCGGCAAGCACGCCCCGATAACGGTACAAAAGGTAGGCCACACGCTGGAGCGCCGCCGATGTTTTGCCGCTGCCCGCCGCTCCTTGAACGACGAGCATGCGGCTCCGGTCATTGCGGATAATTCGGTTCTGCTCCTGCTGAATGGTCGCCACAATGCTTTTCATTTGCGAATCCGACGTACGGCTCAGCATTTGCTGCAGCAGCTGGTCGCCGATTGTGATACCGGTGTCGAATAGGTAGCGGATCCGGCCTTCACGAATCACAAACTGCCGCTTGAGCTGCAGCTCGCCCTTAACCTCGCCTGCCGGCGTCGCGTAGACAGCGGGTCCCGGCGGGTAGTCGTAGTACAGGCTGGATACCGGAGCGCGCCAATCGTACACGAGAAACATATCCGCGTCTTCCTCCCGATACGAAGCGATGCCGAGATAGATCGGCTCGCCCTGCGCTTCGCCTTCCCCCCGAAAATCGATCCGCCCGAAATACGGCGAGCCGGCCAGCCTTCTGAGCTTATTCAAATAGCCGGCTGAATGCCGCTGCGTTCGTTCCCGTTCGGCGAGCAAATCCGCTTGCTGCTTCATGCTGAAATACGTTTCCGTCACGTCATCGGACGAGCTGAAATTTACGGTAATCTCATCCCAGAAATGTTTGCGGATCTCCACAGCCTCCGATCGCACATTGCCAATCTCCATCTCCAAAGCCTCTATCCTCTGAGCTACGCTCGCCACAACGCGCGACACACGGCTTTGCTCTTCCGTCCAAATGCTGTCCGTTTCGTTCATGAGGCCCGATCTCTCCCATCTCACTGATTGCGCAAATCCTGTTTGGCCGGAATTTTCCGGGTAATGGTTGACAAGATTCATCATTTTGTGTTATCGTTATTTTGAGATAATTCGTTTAAAATGACTTTCTTTTATCCATCGTCTAATTGTATCAAATTTCGATATGCGTATCAACCGCTGGCCCGTGCGCCGGCGGTTTTTTTTCGTTCGGCAAGCGGCAGCGTTCCTGAACCGCACAAAAACCGCCCTCTTAACAGGACGGTTTTCGTACGCTTGTTGTATACGTTTATCGTTCAATCGATCAATGCATCGCCATCGGAGCCGGTTCGGCAGCCGGCTGAGAAGCGTTTTTCGGCTTCTTGAGGAACAGGGCAACGAGCACGCCAACGCTTGCGATGCCGACCAGGATGAAAAAGGTGTCGTTGAACGCTTTCGTGCCGACTGCCGCCATATCGGTCGCGCCTTCCGACATATAGGACTTCATGCGGCTGCTGAGGATCGTGATCAATCCGGCAATCGCAAGCGAGCTCCATACCTGTTGGGCGGCGTTCGTCAGCGATGTGACACGGCCGACAAGATTCTGCGGCGCCGATTGCATCAGATGCGTGTTGAGCGGCATCATGGACAAGCCCATTCCGGCTCCAAGCAAGCTGAGCGGCAGCAGAATGCTGGACACATCGTCCGTAAGCGATACCCTCGACAACAGGAATGCCGCAACCGCCACGGAAATCATGCCGGACACTACGACCGGGCGAGCGCCGATTTTGTCGTAGAGCCTTCCTCCGATCGGCATGAAAAGGCCGGCTGCCAATGCTTGCGGCAGCATAATCAATCCCGTCCGGAATGCTTCATATCCTTTGCCTTGCTGCAGGAACAGCGGCACCATGAACATCGTTCCGAACAGCGCGACTGTGGAAATCCACTGAATGACGATACCGCGCGTGAAATCCGGCGATTTGAACACGCGCAGCTCAAGCAACGGATTATTGTGCTTCAGCTCGACGATTATGAACAGGATAAGCGCGACGATGCCGACGGAAATGCCGATGATCGTCTTCTCGGAGGTCCAGCCGAACGCTCCTTCGCTGACGCCGTAAGCGAGTCCCGCGAATGCGATCGGTCCCAGAATGATGCCCAGCCGATCGAGCGCCGCAACGGATTGCCGCTCAATGTTCGGCAGCGTGCGAAGACCGACCAGGACGCCGATGACGCCGATCGGCAAATTAATAAAGAAAATCCAGTGCCAGGTTGCGTACTCAACCAGCCAGCCGCCCACAATCGGGCCAAGCGCAGGCGCCAGCAGAATCGGGATGCCCATCATTCCCATGACGGCGCCGACCTTCCCGGGAGGAGCCAGCCGATAGGTGAACGCCATCGCGATCGGACCGACCATCCCCCCGCCGATGCCTTGAAGCACGCGGAACACGATCAACTGCTCGACGGAAGTCGCCAATCCGCATAACAAGGAACCGATCGTGAACAAGGCGACGGAAATCAGGAACACCCGCTTCGCTCCGAAACGGTCAGACAGCCAGCCCGCGAGCGGGATGACCGCCGCCTGGGCCAGGGCATAACCGGTAACCGTCCACTGCACAACATTCAGCCCTCGCCCGAAATCCTCCTGCAACGTAGGGATTGCTACGTTCATTGCCGTACCGTCGAGGATAACCATAAAAAGTCCGACGATAATGGCGATCAGCGGGCCCAGAATGTCTCTTACCGACATCGACTCGGCCGCTGTCGCATTTACTGCTGGTTTCGACATTGCTTTCTCTCTCCTCCATCTCTCCTATCCGTTTGCCGCCCCCGTTTGACCTCCATGCTGTCCCCGGGGTAAAATAAAATATATTGTACGGTCATCGGTTACGAACGGACTAAACGGACAAATGTCCGTTTTTATTGGATATTACCGGACAATTGTCCAGTTGTCAAGCGAACACCCGACAAAGTGAACACCCGACAAAGACGGAAGGAGGGGTATGTATGCAGCTTCGTGAAGAACGGAAGGATGCCGCCGAACACCGCCAAAGAATTCTGCAATCCGCCCTTCAACTGTTCCGGGAACATGGCGTAGAGCAGGTCAGCATGCACCGGATTGCCAAACAGGCCGGTGTCGGCCAAGGAACCCTGTACCGCAGATACGGCAACAAAGGCGATCTTTGCATGGACCTGATCTTCGACAGCTACACGAAATTCAAGGAACGCGTCAGCTTTTATCTGGAGCAATCCGCTGCGGAATCCCCCGACATGCGCTTGGACGGCGTGCTGGGGCAATGCATCGATTATATCGACGACAAAGCTGATTTGCTCGCGGTGTTACGAACGCTGGGCGGTGACCAGCGGCCCGGTCCGGGTACGGTGTATCACAGTCCGCCTTATCGATTTATGCATGATGTGTTCGTCCGCTTGATTCTTGAAATCAAGCAAACGCAAAACCGCCCGGACGGCGCCGGCGAAGCCGAGTTCGTTGCCCACGCGATTATGGCCGCGCTGTGCCCCGACCTGTATTTTGAGCTACGCTTCGGGCAAGGCATGTCCAAAGAACAGATCAAAGAGCGTTTCCGCGCTTTTTATGTGGAGAGAGCGTATACGGATCAGGTTAATGCGACCCGCTGAAACGCGAGCAGCCCAACGTAAGCAGCCCTGGACGCGAAAGCCCGCCCGACGCAAAAAATCGCCGGTCTCTCTGAGCGTCACGGCGGTTCCTTAGTTCACGCAGTCATTTGTCGATAATAATCTGAGAAGAAGAGGAAGCCTAATCCTTTGAGGATGTTGTTGCCGAGGGCCTTCGAGAGGATGGGGCTATTGGAGATTCTCCAGTAGCCCTTTCTCGTGTTTGCGTACTCCCATGCCTTCTGCTTCTGGATTCCGAGCGATTGTAGCTTCTCGAATCTCGTCTTCACACGAAGCCTCTTTCTCATCCACTCGTCCGTGGTTTGGAGCAGACTCTTCATATCCGCTATCTTGAGTTGATCCACCCCATGATATAGCGTCTAAGCTTTTCTGCTCGGTCTGCATGTCCCATCCCGTTGATGCCTGATGATGTTCGTGTTCCTCGGGCCGGAAATTTGCCTCCAGCTTCCTTCAGATTCCATCTCACGATGGACACCCTTGCTCTTGGCTAGTGGTTGGCCACTACCAGTCCCCACAGCGGACTTTCACCGCCTAGTTAATCGTCATGTGTGCCGCACTAAGAAAAAGCGGGCCATATCGCCCGCTTTCCTTTATTGAGTCAGCGGGCTTGTATAACCCGCGGTTTGATTGAGCTCGCTCGGGGAGTCGTTCTGCGATCCCCCTCCGGACGCATTTTGCTGCAAGCCCGGGGCAGCGACAGCGCTTTGCTGCTGGCTCATACCGCCTCCATGCTGTTGCATGCCCGCAGCCGCGCCAGCGCCCGCCCCTTGGGCGGTATGCTGAACTCCCATACCGGCGGCGTTTTGCTGCGTTGAGCCTGTGACCGGCTGCTGCTGCTGTACCCCACCGGCCATCTCGTAATGATGCATCAGCGTATTCGTCGTCATTTCCTTCATGGTCGGCACTTGATAAAAGCCCTGACGGTTCATATACTGCCACACTTCATAGGCCTGCTCGGCGCAATTGACGGCGCTTTGCTGGATGGCTCGGCGGATTTGCGGATCGGCGCACTCGAGCGCACCCTTCATTTTTACCGCCGCCGATGCCTTGTGGCAGCTGAGCATCCCGCTCGCCACGTCACGGTCATCCAGCTGATCGGGCGACATATTGGGACTTAGATTCGGCGGATTGTCCAGGCCGTACTTCGGCTGGACGTTCTTGACGCTGCGGTACGCCGTCTGCTGTCCCGTCCCCTGCTGCTGCAGAAGCTGAACCAACCCGTTGTATTCGTTTGTCATGAATTGCAGCTGGTGGTCGAGCATCTGCAGCAGATGCTGATCCCTCACATAAGGGCGATACAGCTGAAAATGGTTGATGCCGTCAATCGTGAAGGTCAGTGTCTCGTGAATCTCCATGACCTCGTGCGCGCCTAAATTTGCCGCCATTATGTACAGCCTCCTTGATCATCGTCGGATTCGGTCGAACTGCGTCCGCAAGTTAGTATATCCGGCGGTTATAGGGCTATACGCAATAATATTCCAATTTCCGCTCACACGCGCGAAAGCTTTTCGATCCGGCTGCATATGTCATGCTGCCAATCGGAATCCTCTGTCATGGAGGCGAGAAGCGACAGATTTTTCAAATGGGCGAGCTCCCGGCAGAAGGATGCGTTCACAGCCAGGCAATGCTCCATATCGGTCTTCTCCGACTCCGTCAAGCCGCGGCAGTTTCGCAGCACCCACAGCTCGGCCAACCGTTCGTGAACCGGTAGTATCGGCACCGTCCACACCCCTTTTATTTTCCAGTATGGACGAAAGGACGTCCGTTGAAACGAACGAACCGTAGCGTCGTGCCGAAAATGCCGCCACGGCGGAGTTTTATGCTTACGCCTGCGCCCCGTCGACGAACCTGCCCTGCTCCGGCACTGCCAAACGCTCGAAATCGGCCGCCAGACCGGAGCCGCCGACCGGACGGCCATGACCGGTCAGCGCGTTCGCCGGCTTCCACGCCGCGAGCGCGCGTACCGATTGATGCGCCGCTTTCCAATCCGTGGTCATAACCGTAACATTTGTAACCGCGCTGCTCGATATACCAGGTTTCCCTCAAAAGAGAGGCTATGCTCATCAGCTCATCCTGCGCGCGGAAAGCCGCGGCGAAAAAAAACGCCTGTCCGTGAGGGACAGGCGGCACATCGCTAGGAAGCCGGATAAAAGCCGATATCGTCGAGCATGATTTTCCCCGGGCCGCCCTTCATGCGGAAGATGACGCTGCGGAGGCCTCCATCCAGCAGCGTGTCGTTCACTTGAACGAATGCGTCCAGCGGCACGATGAACGTCTGGAATACCGGTTCGACGGCGTTTTTGAATTTGCCCTCCTCGAATTGCCGTTCAAGCAGCGGGTGCACCGTAAACGCGATATGCGGCAAAGGCCGAACTGCCTCGAAGCGAGACAGCGGCAGCCTGACCGTTGCGCCGTCTTCGCCTTCCAGCTCAATGTCTATGGACGGTGGGGCAATAGCAGGCGTATCGGCATCAGGATCCGCCCGCAGGTCCCATCCCAAATTCGCAAGGGAGAAGGCTAATTCGGACACATCCGCTCCGCCTGCGGCGTTCCAATAGCGCCGGTCGAACGAGATACGATAGGCCGCCGCTCCCGTGCCGTCCCACTGCAAGGTCAAGCCGTCCGTGCCTTTGCGCCTGCTGTCGCGATTCAGCGCATCCTCATGCGCCCATCGTTCCATCCCTGACGACCCGGCGGTCACGCCTGTGTTCAACACGCGGACGCTTGGCTGCTCGAACCGGCTGATCACCTTTATCCGTCCGCTCTCGTATCGCGTAATCAGTCCCGGGGCCCTGAACCAATTCCGCGCGGTCCGTTCATCCTCGAACAGGCCGGTGTACTCGTCCCTACGGTTCAAAGCAAGCTCCAGAAACGCGGAGATATACGTTTTTGCCAGATCCAGCTGCATTTCCCTGTCCATAAGCTCGCGAACATTAAGCAGGATGCCGCCCGGCATACTGAGATCGTAAGTGCCCCAAGTTGTATTGAACCGGCTGTGATTGGCGTCCGGAATATAGACCGAGGCTTTAAACCGGCCGGTTCCGGCCGAAAATGACGAGCGTGTATATTGCTGATCGCCGTAGAAGTTGGTGACGTCGGCGTCACGGGCGCCTTGCAGCGTCAAATAATAGACATCTCGCAGAAACGCGGACTGCTTGTCGACGGTGCGATCGGTCGGGGCAATGGCGACAACCGCCTCGATCCGGACCTGGTCCAGTCCGGTTAGCGTCTGATCCCCCCCGAACCAGCGGTCACGGTCCGCAGCCATCGCGGCGGCCTGCCCGCCCCGGGAATGGCCGACAAGAGCGACCTTGCCGAAATCGACCTTGGCGGAGAACGGGTTGCCGGACTGAAGGTTGAACGTCATGATCTGCTGAAGATGCTTCAGCAGCACCCAAGCCCGCATTTTCATATCCTGATCCGGTATGCCCGACCAGACGGAATAATTCAGGAAATTCTGATCGACGGATACCGCGATAATTCCTCGGGACGCCAGCAGTTCGCCCAAGTAGGCATATCCGTTGTCCGACCAATCCTCCATCAGATGATTGCCGTGCACAATCAGCGCGATCGGGTGCGGCCCGTCGCCTTCCGGCATCCACACGCGCCCGTTCAGCGGCAGCGCGCGCTGGTCGAATCCCCAGTAGCGGGTTCGCAGCTTGGACCATCTCGTTATATAACCCGATGCATTCACCGGCTTCGTCACGAGCCGGGCGTCTTGCGCGAACTCCTTGCGGCGTTTGTCGGTCCCGCTCCCGTAAGTAAATGCGGTATATGCGTAATCACCCGGCAAACCGGGGTCCGCGGCATTCAGCAGCGGGACGGCGATATCCGCCGCGCCGTCCCGCATCGCGCTGTCGCCGGCGCTGCCGTCGAAACGCCAGTACAGAATGGCGGTAAAAAACGCGGCAGCCCCTGCGAGCACGGCCGTCCTGGTCAACGGATGTAGCCGGCGCCGCAACAGGAACCCGATTATCATACCGGCGATCGCGCCGACGCTGACATACAAACCCGCCATAACGGCGGACAGCCAAACATCCATGTCCGCAAAGTAAAGGATAGCGTAGGTTTCCGCCCCGGCGATTAACCAGCAGCCGGCAAATAAGCGAGGCGCCGGGATAGATGCCAGCGACAGCACGACCGCGATCAGCACGGCGCCCAGCAACAATCCCGCGACTCCCAGCGCAATGGCGGCAGCCACGTCAACAATAAAACCCAGACCGGTCGGGACGCCTAGCGCAGTTAAGATGAGGAGACCTGACATCGCCGCTCCGATCCCCCAGGAACCGGCCCGCCAAATCGCGGTATCGTTGCGGAATGTAACCGCAACGCGCGCGGCGACGTAGTCGGCAACCGTTCTCCTGCGTCCTGGTTTCGTCAGGAGCGGTTCCGGCATCATGCGCTCACCTCCCGTTCCCGCTCGTTTTTCTTTCGATTATCCGTCATAGAATCGGTGATAACAATCGCGCAAACGACTCCAATATTTTCATGCGGACCGGCCTCGCCTTGTACCGGCCGAGCGTAAGCTCGGCGCATTCCATCATATCCTCCTCAAAAATGCGTTCCAGCCGTTCCGCCGTCGCGGAATCGAACAAAAACGCGTTTACCTCAAAATTGAGCTTGAAGCTGCGGATATCGATATTGGCCGTCCCGACGGAAGCGATTTTGCCGTCCACGATCACCGATTTGGCGTGCAGGAACCCTTTTTCATACAAATAACACTTCACGCCGGCCTTCAGCAGATCGCTCAGATAGGAGTATGTCGCCCAATACACCATTTTGTGATCGGGCCTGCTCGGAATCATGATCCGAACATCGACGCCGGACAAAGCAGCCATTCGCATCGCATTCAGCAGGCTTTCATCCGGGATAAAATAAGGCGTCTGGATCGACACGGTCGATTTGGCCGCATGAATCATTTTGATGTAGCCGTTCTTGATTTGCTCCAGCTCCTGATCCGGTCCGCTGGCAACCACCTGTACGCCAACCTGGCCGGAGCCGACATACTGCGGAAAATAGCGGGGCTCCTCTTCGATGGCGCGCGCCCGGTAAGACAAATTCCAATCGAGCATGAACTGGCGCTGCATCTCGAGCACGGCGCTGCCGCTGATGCGCAGATGGGTGTCCCGCCAAAAACCAAACCGCGGGTTAAGCCCCATATATTCGTCTCCCACATTCAATCCGCCGATGTAGCCGTATATCCCGTCGATGATCGCGAGCTTCCGGTGATTCCGGTAGTTGACGCGCAAATTCAAATAACGGATGCGAGACGGAAAAAAAGCCGCGAC
>NZ_KK082215.1:30998-33497 GCF_000598065.1 Paenibacillus darwinianus
CCCGCCGCCGTCAGCGGCTCGAAAAAGCCCTCGGGCAACGACGAACAGCCGATATGATCGTACAGCAGCCGCACTTCAACGCCGTCGAGCGCTTTGAAGGCGAGCGCCTCGATCAGCCTGCGGCCGCACACATCATCGCGAATGATAAAGTACATCAGATGGACGTGATTCTCCGCCCGCTCGATGTCTCGAAGCAGCGCATCGAACTTCGTCCGGCCCTCCGTGAAGACCTCCACCTCATTGTCCTGCGTAAAAAAAGCATGGCCGCCCATCAGATTCATATACATCATATCCCGGTATTTCGCCATAGCGGGATCGTTGAACACGATCCGGCTCTCGGTGAACCGGAACTGCTGCTCCCGTTGCAGCGCCTGCAGTCGCAGTCTATTTTCCGCGCTGATCCGATATATTTTGCGGCGGCTCAAATTTTGTCCGAGAATAAGGTAGAGGATAAAGCCAACACCCGGCAGAAACAGCAGCACCATCACCCAGGCCCATGTGACGCCGACGTTGCGCCTTTCCAGAAAAACGACAGCCGCAGCAAAGAAAAAGTTAAGGATGGTAACGGCCGTATATAAATTTTGCAAAATGCTCATCGAATGCTCCAGCCTTTAATCGATTTTGCGTTTCTCCACGACGATGGATCGGCTGATTCTTCCGAACCATCGCCATATTGTCATGCTAGCTTTCCCACCCTTCTCCGGTTGAAAAAGCTGCGGCGCCGCCTGCGAAAATCCCTCCCGGGCAAGCGGACGCAAGCGTCTTCGCCTTCGGGAGGGATTTTCGTGTGAAGCGTCTTCAGCGGCTGGTCGTTTTAACGGCCGGCAGCTGCCAATCCTAGCGCCAGGGCGCCGCTCAAACCGGCATTATCGCCCAATCCCGGTGGCACGATATAGGAATCGATGCCGGAGAGGACCGTGCCATGCGCCACGTAGCCGTTCAGGTTACGCTGCACCTCCGCGCGAATCATCGGGAACAGCTGCTCCTGGTGCATAACCCCCCCGCCCAGGATAACCTTCTTCGGTGACAGCAGCACGATAATACCCGCTACTGCCTGTCCGATATAGAACGCTTCCATCGCCCAGGCGGGATGATCCGGCGACAGCTCCCCGCCCCTGACGCCCCAGCGCTTTTCAATCGCCGGACCGGCAGCCATGCCCTCCAGGCAATCGCCGTGATACGGGCAAATCCCCGCAAACGCATCCTCGGGGTGGCGCCTTGTCAAAACATGGCCGCCCTCCGGATGCAGCAGCCCATGGACAAGCTTGCCTTCGGCATACACGCCAACTCCCACACCGGTGCCGATCGTATAGTAAACGCAGCTGTCCAAGCCTTGGGCGGCTCCCCACTTCGCTTCCCCGAAAGCCGCAGCATTCACGTCGGTGTCCCAGCCGAAAGGCACGTTGAACGCGCGTTGCAGCGTTCCCAGGAAATCATACCCTCCCCAACCCGGCTTCGGCGTCGTTGTGACGTGGCCGTATGTCGGACTGGAAGGATCGATGTCAATTGGGCCGAAAGTCCCGATGCCAATCGCATCCACCTGTTTGTTTTGGAAATAATCGATTACATGACGAAGTGTCGTCTCCGGCAACTCGGTCGGGAAACTCACGCGATCCTCGATCACGCCGTTCTCATTCCCAATGCCGCATACGAATTTCGTTCCGCCAGCTTCAATCGCGCCGATACGCAACATAAGCGCCTCCTTCAACCTCACCGTAATAAATGTATGTACTTTCCGAATCGTTAACCTTCAAAATTATAACACATCGCCCCTCCCGGTGTCCCGCATCCGTTTCAGAGAGGAGAGCGCAGGAGGGGCTGAACTACCCGCTGCGGCAAGCGCTATGATATAATCGGTTCGACAAGCATCGCGATAACAACAACCACTGAAGGCGGGGAAGCGGACTATGAATTTCTCACTGGATCGGCTGGGGAACAAGATTGAATTTTTTGAGGCGTACGACCTCAAGACGCTCGAGCGCGCAATCGCCGTGCAGATCGACAACAATAAGGCGCTGATGCTGGAAGTTTATGCGGTCAGCCACCATGTCGTATTCGATCCAAACGCGGGTAAAATGTTATACAGCGCGGTCGTTCACTTTCGGGTCAAATCATGATAAAATGATGTATCCGCAAAAGTTTGACATCTTTCGTGGTACCCGATATTCTTACATAGTCCCAAAATACAATTATAGGTGGTAAAATAACATGGCATTTAACCCCTCTATTGTCGACCTTGAGGCATTAGACAAAAACGAGAAAACCGGCCTCTACCAATTTGTGGCCACCCTTCCCGACCAGTCGAAGGTTCGCTTGTTCATGAGCAAAAATCCGAAATGGAAGCTCGAAGACGTGAACCGTCTCCTGAACAATCCATGCCCGATCTGCCGCAAGGATTATTACTGCAAATGCATGGAAAGACATATGGGATCGCTTGAAGCTTCGGCGATCGAGCAGCTCGGCGAGCAATAAGCGCCATCTTATCGTCACACGCAACAA
>NZ_KK082215.1:33597-46544 GCF_000598065.1 Paenibacillus darwinianus
ACAAGCCGATGCCGATCGTAACCGGCATCGGCTTGTTTTTGCACAAACGCCATTTGATGAGAAAATTTTAACAAAATGACAATATTATAAGAATCGTATTCCGTTGGCGGCTCCTCGTGCTAGAATCGAAAGGTCGTCCTTTATTACATACGATGCCGTTTATTGTCGGAATCGCTCATTATCCCTATCGAACAGGAGAATAACAGCAATGAGGATTGTTACTAAAGACCAATATGAAGCGCGCGTGGAGGCCGTCCTGGAGGTCGTTGCGGAAGTAACGGGCAATGCGCCGACATCGCCTTCGTTCAAAGACAAATTATACGCCATGAGCTTTCAGGAATTGGGCGCTTTCGTGCTGAACGTCGTTGAAACCCGGTCCGTCAACGGAATCGATCGTTACTGAGAGCATGACGGACCCTGCTCCGCTCAAAACATAAGGCGACCGGACAGATTCCCTTTTCGCCGCCGCTAATGATCCGACCGCTTAGGGTTACGGCCTGCTCCAATCGAAGCCGACGGCCTTGAGGAAAGCGCGCGCAAGCACCATATGACCAGTCTGCGTCGGATGCACGCGATCCCACGCCAGGGTTGCCGAGTACAGCTCCTTCAACACCTGATTGAATGCCTTCTGCGTATCGACAAAGAGCAGCCCATGCTCCCCAGCTATCCGTCTTACAACCGTGCCATACTCATCCATCGCGCGACGCATGGCATCGTCGGGATTGCTCTCGATATAAAAGGGCGTCATCAGCACGAGCCCCTTTACCGTCGGCTTCGTCGCGAAGATGAGCTCGCGCATCGTCGCTTCATATTCATCGATGTAAACATGCCCGTCAGGGATGAACGGCGTATCGAATTGCCGCCATACATCGTTAATTCCAATCATGACCGACAGCCAGTCCGGCTTCTGATCGACGACATCGGATTGCCAGCGCGCCTTCAGATCGCGCACCGTGTTGCCGCTGATGCCCATATTGACGACGCGGATTCCGAGTTCCGGATATACCGATTGCAGCAGCGCGTCGACGAGTGCGACATAACCTTTGCCGTTTGCACCGAAAAGCCCTTCCCCGATCGGTCTAGCCCGTTCGCAGTCGGTGATCGAATCGCCGATGAACAGCAGCTTTTGTCCCTTTTCGATCTTCATCCTTATTTCCCCCTCGCCATGAATAGAGAAATGCCATGCCTGTAGGGCGTTTAAGACTCGTCCTTTTCGCAGAAAGCAACGACGCCACGATAAGGAAGAACCCCACCGAAAATATCCAGCGCGCTGCCGACCGTAATGTCGAGCCTGCCGTCCGTCAGCCGCCGGAACACCTCGAGATCCTCAAGCGAGCGCGCGCCGCCGGCATACGTTGTGGGAATCGTCGTCCAATCCGCGAGCCGTTCGGCCAGCTCCTCCAGTACGCCGGTTCGCTTGCCCTCCACATCCACGGCATGAACGAGAAATTCGTCGCAATATGCTTCCAGGTTATGAATATTTTCCGCATGCAGTTCGAAATCGCTGAATGTGGTCCATTGATTCGTGACGACGTACCACTTGCCGTCGCGTTTTTTGCAGCTCAGATCGATGACGAGCCTTTCCCTGCCTACCGCTTCCACGATGCGGTTCAGGTTCTCAGTCTGCAATCGACCATCCTGAAAAACGTACGACGTGACGATGACGTGCGAGGCCCCCATCTCAAGAAATTTCTCCGCGTTGTCGGCGCGAATCCCGCCGCCGATCTGCAGCCCGCCGGGATAGGCGCGGAGCGCCTGCTCGGCCGCCGCTTCATTGCCCGCGCCAAGCATGATCACATGCCCTCCGGTCAACCCGTCCTGCTGGAACAGATTCGCGAAATAAGCCGGGTCGTGCTCCGACACGAAATTTTCCACGACCCCTTGTCCGGAAGCGTTGAGCGTTTCTCCGACGATTTGCTTCACCTTGCCTTGATGAATATCGATACACGGTCTGAATCTCATAGCAATCCCAGTCCTTCCGAGGCGCGTTTCTCAGCCATAATTGTGCTGTCGCTAATCACAGTAAACCAAATTGCTGCGCTTGTCCAACGGGCCGCGCTCCATGTCGTACCGGTCAGCCGTTCAGATGCTTCCAGACCACCCGGTATAATTCCGTCATGACCTGCTCTATTTCGATTTTCCTTACGATTATTTAACGGCTTGGCAAGACCGCGATGCCCTTGCAGCGGGATCGTCAGACGAGCAAGCTTTTCAACAAATAGACCGCCGCCAGCCATATGACGATTGCGGAAATCCGGTTCATCATACTCATCAATTTGCCCGACTTTCTCTCAGTCCCAGCAACCTGCCTGCCAGCGCCAATCCGAAAAACCAGATCCAGGATACCGTCACACTGGACGCGGTGAAGGCGATCTTGTCCCATCCGGTGTATTGTATGGAGCTCGTGCCGATCACGCCGACCGTATCCAGAATAGCATGCGGGTTCAGGACGGAAATCATGACGGTGAACGCGACGGTTTTGCCGATCGTATGGTTCGCCAGAACGTCGTTCGACGGCTGCGTAGACGCCCGCCAGGACTGAATGCCCATATAGAAGAGAAAAATGCCGCCCCCGACAATCAAGATGAGCTTTAACCATTCCAGGGTCGTAACCAGCGCCGAAACGCCCAATACTGCGGCCAGAATCAGAAAAGTGTCGCAGATCGATGCGGTAAGCGAAACGGGCACGACGTGTATGTATTTTTTTCTGATGGCGCCTTGTGACAAAATGTAGAAGCCCATACAGGAGCACCGTGTGACATCCTAACGACGAACCAATGTTTCGGCAAGCCGCCGGATCAATCCGTTCTCCATAAGTCGATCACCCGTGTTGTTATAACACATTGTACCATAACCCTTGTTTGACGGACCATTACCAGTTGCCGGTGCCTTCATTTCGGCCACCTCCCTGCTGTTTTCCATGCTGTACGCAATGTCCATCTCATCTGAAGGAGTTGAAACGTGAACGCTGATACGCAAAATGCGGCCGTCCCATCGGGACGCCGCATTTTTGTTTGCGCAAGCCAACGTTAATCCGACTCGATAAGCGGCCTGACCTGCACGGCGCATACCTTGAAGCCGGGCATTTTGCACGTCGGATCGAGCGCTTCGTTGGTTACTTTGTTTACATTCTGGATGCCGCCCCAATGCATCGGCACGAACACCGTATCCTCCCGGATGTCGGCGGTCAGCTTGCTTCGCACGACGATGCTTCCCCGTCTCGATTCCAGCCGGATCAAGACGGCATCCTCGATCCGGTGCTTTTTTGCGGTCGCGGGGTGGATCTCCAGATACGATTCGAACTGTCGCGCGGCTAACGAATGGCTGCGTCTCGTTTGGACACCGGTCAAGTAGTGGGTCAAGACGCGGCCGGTCGTCAACTGCAGCGGATAAGCCTCGCTCACCTGTTCATCGGGAAAATGGTGCGGTACCGCGATCAGCTCCGCCTTGCCGTCCGGATGGGCGAAAGATCGCTCGAATAAACGTTTCTCTCCGGGGCGGACCGGGTCCGGGCAGGGCCAGTAAACGCCCTCCTCCCGACGCAGCCGCTCGTAGGTGATCCCGTAATAATCTGCGATGCCGCCGCGGCTTGCGATCCGCAGCTCCTCGAAAATCTGTTCCGCGCTCTTGTACGGGAAGTATGCCGCTTTTCCCAGCCGTGCCGCCACCTCCCCAAGGATCTGCCAGTCATGCTTCGCTTCTCCGGGGGCAGGCCGGTTCGCCTCGCGCAGCAGAACCCGGCCCTCCAGATTGGTCAAAGTCCCCTCATTCTCCAAATAGGAGGTCGTCGGCAGGATCAAATCCGCCATCCGCGCCGTTTCGGACAGGAACATATCGGACACGACCAGGAACTCAAGCTTGCGCAGCCCCTCTTCCACAAAATCGGCATTCGGATTGGACACGACCGGATTGGAGCCCATGACGAACAGCGCTCGGATTTCCTCGGCGTGGATCTTCTCCATCATCTCATACGCCGATACCCCTTTGCCCGGCAGGTCGCCCGCGTCGATTCCCCATACCCCGGCTATATAGGCGCGGTCAGCCTCGTTGTCGATCGAACGGTAACCCGGCAATTGATCGGCCTTCTGCCCATGTTCCCTGCCCCCTTGTCCATTCCCTTGACCGGTGATGGCGCCGTAGCCGCTGCCCTCCCGGCCCATTTTCCCTGTAACGAGAGCCAGATTGAGAAAATTGCGCACGGCCAAATAACCGTCCGTCTGCTGCTCCACCCCGCGCGCGGTGAACACCATACCGGTGGATGCCTTGCCGAAAGCCTCGGCTGCCTGCCGGATCAAGCCAGCCGGCACACCCGTAATCTCGGCGATCTGCTCCAGATCCATAGCCGCCAGATGCTCCTTCAGCTCATTGAATCCTTTCGTGCGCGCTTCGATAAAGGCATGATCCGTATAGCCCTGCTCCACGATCACCTTCAGCATGCCGCTTGCCAAAGCGGCATCCATACCGGGCTTAACGTTCAAATGCAGGTTCGCCAGCTCGGTCGTTCCCGTTCGCCTCGGATCAATCGCGATGATGAACGCGCCGTCCTCCTTGGCTTGCGTGAAGTAAGGCATAAGCGTCGGTTGGCACTCGGCAATGTTCGTGCCGGCCAGAATGATGCAGCGGGCATGCGCAATGTCTGACAGCGGATTGGTCAAGCCCCTGTCCATGCCGAATGCCTTGTTCCCGGCCGATGCGGCCGCCGACATGCAGAACCGTCCATTATAATCGATGTAACGGCTGCGCAGCGCCACCCTGGCGAATTTGCCGAGCAAATAAGCGGATTCATTCGTCAGCGATCCTCCGCCGTATACGCCGATGGCATCGTCCCCATACGTTCGCTGGATCGCCGTGAGCTTCGAGGCAACCAGCCGGTGCGCTTCCTCCCAGCTGATGCGAACGAATTCACCGTCCACCTTGGCCATCGGATGCAGGATTCTGTCGCTGGCGAGAGCATGCTGGTGGGCGTGCATGCCTTTTGTGCAGAGTCGGCCTTCGGATGCCGCATTGGGCTTAGGGACCGCCGTATAGGTGGCCCAGCCGTCTCCCGTCTGCTCCACGACGAGCTTCTTGCACTGCACGCTGCAGAACGGGCATTGGGTATCCATAACCCGCTCCTGCTCAAGCGCCTGTGCGGCGCATGTTTCGTTTATGGCGTTGTCCTCCTGTAATCGCATCGCGCTCACCTGGTTCCCGCAGCTTCTGGCTGCTGATCTGCTGGCTGTCTTAACCTTGCGGCCGCCGTTTCCAAACGCCCCACCAATAAGGAGGCTGTCCACGTATCGAATAACGTTTCCCTAATCGTCAGAAGTCCAAGCCGTTCGATCCACTGCGGGATGCGCTCCGCGAAGCGCGCCGTTTCCCTGTATTGCTGGACGAATGCCATCACATAAGCGAGCAGCTCCTCATCGGTCGCCGCCGTGCACACCAGCCGCCCCGCTTGCGGCTGCCGCTCTCCGCCGCCGGCGTACAACTCCCAGCCGCCCGGCGCACCGGCAATTCCGATATCCTTCGTGAGCGAGCCGGCGCGATGGTGCGGGCTGGCCGAGACGCCGACCGTGATCTCCCGCGGCATTTGCAGCCCGGCCAGCTTGGCTTCCAGGGCGATACCCACAGAAATGGAATCCTGCATGGCATCCTTGTCATAGCGCAACCCGGCGCAGGTAACGACCGTACGAACCGTGGCGCCGTCCAGGGCCGCATCCGCCGTCATCCCGAACTCGTTCCGTACTGTTGAAATCACCGCGGCGGGAATGCCGAACAGCTTGAGTTCCGCACCGTTCATCAGCTTCACCAGCGGAATTTCGTATTTTTCGACGACATCCGCGATCCGCCTGAGCTGTTCGGCGTGCGTCACGCCGCCAGGCATGCGAGGCACAAGCGAATAGGTGCCGCCTGACGAACGGTCCGGTCGAGGAACAGCCGGCGCCCGTCCGTCGGCAGGACCACCGTGAACGTTCACATAGTAGTGAAGAGCAGGCGCACAGACCGCGCAGCCTTCCTCGGAATCCCAGCCCAAGGCGGCTCTCGCTTCGGAAGCATGTCGGAAGCGTCCCGCGCGGATGGCTTGAATCGCCTCTTCATGATCGAACATCGTACAGGCGCATATCGTTTCTTTCGCTGCCGGTTTGCCGGCACCCTGCCGCTGTGCATACTCCAGCAGGAATCCGACCATTGGTTTGCACCCGCCGCAGGAACCGGATGCTTTGGTGCAGGCTTTAATATCCTCCACCGTCCGCAGGCCTTTCTCATGAATCGACCGTATGATCGTTCCCTTCGTTACCCCGTTGCAGCTGCATATCATTTCATGATCCGCCAGCGCCGCCGCTTTGTCCGCGCCCGTCGCTGCGCTCTCGCCGAGCAGGATTTCCCTTTCCCTGCCGGCTACATTTTCGCCGCTGCGAATCATCGAGAACAGCCGCGTGCCGTCGGTCGTATCGCCGAACAGAACGGCGCCGGTGATCCGCCCTTCCCGGATGACGACTTTCTTGTAGACGCCGCCAAACTCGTCCTGCACGCGGACCGCGCGCGTATCGTCCCCATCCAGAAATTGGCCCGCCGAGAACACTTCAACGCCGGAAACCTTCAACTTCGTAGACACGACCGAGCCCTGGTATCCTTCCGTTTCCAGACCGGCCAGCCGTTTGGCCAACACGGCGCCCTGCTCGTACAGCGGGGCGACGAGCCCGTAAACGATACCGCGGTGCTCAGCGCATTCGCCCACCGCGTATACACCGGGCTTGCAGGTTTCCATATAATCGTTAACGAGAATGCCCCGGTTAACTTCAATACCGCTTCTGTCGGCAAGCGCGATATTAGGCATGATGCCGACCGCCATCACAACAAGATCGGCCGCTGCCTGCGTCCCGTCCGTGAATCGGATGCCGGAGACCCTTTTTTTACCCATAATTCTCTCCGTGTTCTTCTCGAACAGAAACCTCATGCCTTGTTGTCGAAGCTCTCTTTGCAACATGACAGCCGCGGGAATATCCAGTTGCCTGTCCATCAGGTGCTTATGAATATGAACGACGGTCACTTCCATATTCAGGTTCAACAGGCCCCTCGCCGCCTCAAGCCCGAGCAAGCCCCCGCCGATGACGACCGCTTTCCTGTGTGTGCGGGCAGCCTCCATCATGGTCAGACAATCCTTCATGTCCCGAAAGGCGATAACCCCGTCCTTATCGGCACCCGGAAGCGGCAGCATGAAGGGACGCGAGCCGGTGGCGATGATCAGCTCATCGTACCCGGCCCGCAGTCCGCTGTCGGTTTCGACGACCTTATGCTGCGTATCGATAGCCGTCACCGTATGTCCCGCATGCAGCGTGATGCCATGCTCGGTGTACCACTCCCAGGAATGAAGCGCGATGTCTTCCATCTGCACATTGCCGGCAAGAACGGATGACAACAAGATCCGGTTGTAATTCGGATGGGGCTCGCTGCCGAAAATCGTAATGTCATATCGATCCGGCGCCAGGCGCAGCAGCTGATCGATGCAGTTGACGCCCGCCATGCCGTTACCGATCAGAACCAGCTTTTTTCTCATTTGTTCCACTCCTCAACCGTGTTCCTATCGGTATTTGCATGAAAAAGGGGAGCCGCTCCAGGCCCCCCTGATCCTTCAAGCTCAAATGATCTCGATGCGAATCGTTACCGGAGAGACGGCTTCCAATAGCCTGCGTTTCCTTCAAATGAGTCGTTGATATAAGTCACGCAATCATGGGCGGCAGACACCTTGGATACCGTCAGAAATGCAGCGATGGTAAAAAACCATTTCATTTCATTCACTCCTTTAGCGATTCCGTTTGGGAAAGGGTAGATAACTTCACACGTTTTATACGATAACTACCTCTACATGTTAAATACTATAACACAAGAAGAGGCAAGTCAATGAAAGGATCCAAATATACTGATTCGTATTGTTTATTGCTCTCTTTAAAAAAATGATAAAGTGAACTAAAGTGACATGAACTAACATCGTCAGGCTTTACGCTGATGCGAATGGTGTGCAAGGCTCAAGTCTGTTTCCATCTCCTCTGTCTATAGATACCGGTCGTCGGACATCCCTTGTTCTCCTTACAGATTGATCCCTGTCGCGATCGGCGGCGACCCCTTTTCAAATCTACGCAGCAGCAGAACGAGGACCAGCAGTTCCCCGATCAGGCCGAAAGACTGCGCCAGCGCACCGATATGTCCGTTCCAGGACGGAGCCATCGTAACCGCAACGACAAGCGCAAGCACCGTCATGCCGACGTTCCCCAACTGGGAGAAGGCCATATACCTCGTTCGCTTGTGAAGCATCACAAGACCGTTCCCGTAGTCGACCCACGGAAAAAGCAAAGCAAACAGCACAAAAACGCGCAGCACGCGCAGACTCTCATTCAGCAGCGGGCCTTCGCCGCCGGTTATGCCGCCGACAAGCGCCGGTCCGATCGGCGAATAGGCAATTCCGGCAATGGCCGCCGCAGGCAGCAGATTGAACATCAGCGCGAATTTGCGCACTGCGCGAGAATCCTCCCTGTAAAAATTGAGCACAATCTGATGCACGTAGGTGTAAAAGCTCACAACGATGTTCGTGATGCTCAATGCGACGGCATAGGAGGCGATTGCCAGCTCGATTTCCGTCGTCTTGCCCAGCATCGCATTGATCGCAGGCCCGATAATGACCGAAATGAATGACGTAACGACGAGCGGCCGATAGAACGGAAGCACATCGGCAGCCTTCCGGATGTTTGATTGCGGCTGCTTTTCGGGCATCCCCCTCAAAATTCTTCTCCCCTCGAGGAAACTGACGACCGCTTCGACAAGCATCCCGGCCAGAAAAATAATCGCGCCCGACCGCCCGTCTATGCCGTATGGCCCGTGTACGAACCAAAGCGAAATAAAATACATGACGCAGAGCCGCACAAGCATGCCGATCGTCAGCCATTTCGTATGCATATTGCGGATGATGATGCCGTGATACAAGCAGCGCACTGCGGAAAAAATCGTGACGAAAATCAGGATACGGTAGCTGTCAAGCACTCGTCCCAGCATCGTTTCATCGGCATTGAACACCGTCGTAAACAGCAGCCGGCCTGCCGGCGTGTAGGAAATAACCAGCCCGAGCGTCATGGTAAAGAAGAGAATAACCGCAGTCACCTTGCCGACCGCCCGAAACGCGGTGCGGTCCGCAGCCAGTGCGGAGCACGTTTGCCGCAGGAATACCGCAGGCCGCTCCGTAATCGTAAATATGCTCATGGCTATTGCATAAGCGGCGATCACCGCCTCCGGCTCGCCGGTTCGGGCGAGTGTGCCGTTTATGATGACGTGAGATAATGATACCAGGCTGGCGGACAAGCCGAGCGGCACAAAAAACGCCAGTATCCGCTTGAGCGGCACCCGTTCCCGTTGCCTGGCGTCCGCCGTACGTTCGTCCTGTTCCGAAGGCATTCCCACCGCGATCCGACCCTTCGTTAGTTGGTTTGTTCGTACGGGCGTTATCCCTTTCGTTATCCCTCATTCAGTAGTCATTTTTTGTGCCCCAGCCCGTTCCGCCCATCAATTAATCATATTAAGTATTTATCAGATAAATTATCGTTTCGCCATCTCAAAAAACTCGCATTCTCTGCGTTGGTGGTAAGCGACTTCGCTAACTCCTTTCTGTATAACAACCAAAGTATCGTCGAAACGCACGACGACACCTCCCGTGCCGACAATATGATCGTCCTGAAAGACGCGGATCGCGCTCTGTCGATCAATCGCCTCCTGGAAATCTGCATCCGTAATCAACTTTCGGTTGCGTGCCATAATAATTCCTCCAATCGATAACATTGGTCATAGTTTACACCGCGTCGTCCGACGAAAGCAAAAAGAAAAACCCGTCAAAGCGGGTTTTCCGAAGTCCAATAACTTGCCGGATCGGCCAGGATCAGCCAACCAGTAAAGCATAGACGATACCCGGCCCGTGCACCCCGATCGTAAGATCGTTCTCGATATCAGCCGACCGGCTCGGTCCGGATATGAAATGGATGCCTGCGGGCAGCGCTTCCCGGCCGGCTTCGTCGAACGGTACCAATATTTCACCAAGCCGCGTATGCAGCCGCTCAATCGGCACGACCGCGATCAGTACGGTCGGCAGCAGGCTGACGGAACGGCCTGTATCCTTCGAGGACAGCACGGCGAGCGAGCCCGTATAAGCGGCCGCATGGTCAACCAGCATGACCCCGATATCCGCCTCTGCGGCACGCGCCATCCAATGTTCCTCCCGATCGGTGTTCCAGACGGCAAAGCGGACCTCCGGCATCGCCTCTTCAAGGCCGATCGCCGCCAACTCCGGCTGATTCTGCCTGACCGCATACCGCGCCTTCAGCTCAACCGCTTTCGCGGCAATGAACCGCTTGACCGCCTCCATGTCAGCCAGCCGTTCGACATGTCCGCCGACCGATTTGAAATTGTCGGTAAATCGTTCGATCCGCTCCTCCAGCGGCCATTCGAAGCCGTTCCAGAAATCCGGTGCGCCGCGGAAAGGATGAGCGGGTGCGGACGTCACGCGCGGGCGGCCCAGCTTAGTCGCGATGCCGTCCATAAACGCCTGTTGTTTCGCGCGCGACTCCGACTCCAGCTGCGCCAGCCAATCCCGATGCGATCCCATTCCAGTCTCAGCCATGTAGACTGCCTCCTTCTTTCTGCTTTCGCTCGCGAATGACCGCTTCCAGCCGCTGTTTCACATCGGGAGCCGTCTCCCTTAGCCCAACGCGGATTTCTTCCTCCAGCGTCGCCCATGTGTCGCGGAACGACTGCTTCGGCAGGCTTGGCGCAACACGGTACGTGTTCCAGCCCTTCAGCGGTCCCAGCTTCGTGCGGATGACGCCGCCGCGTACAACAAGCTTTTGCCCGAGCTTGCCCAGCTTCAACACGCCTCCGAAACGGCCCGCACTGCCCATCACGGTTGCAAAACCCTTCATGCCGAGCGATTCCAGCTTGCTGCCATGGCCGGCCTCCACCTTGCGCCGCCGCAAATAGACAAGCATGTCGTGCAGCGGAATTTTAACCGGGCAGGCCTCGTAGCAAGCGCCGCACAGGCTGGAGGCGTTCGCGATGTCGTCCCATTCCGCTACGTTTTTTTGCAGGGCCGGCGTCAATACGGCGCCGATCGGGCCGCTGTACGTGCCGCCATAAGCGTGACCGCCGATATGCCGGTACACTGGGCAGGCGTTCAGGCAGGCGCCGCAGCGTATGCAATTGAGGAGCTCCTGGAATTCCGGATCGCCGAGCTGATTGGAGCGCCCGTTGTCCACGATAATGATGTGCATTTCCTCCGGGCCGTCGGCGTCAGCCGCGCGCCGCGGTCCCGTAATGCCTGACATATACACCGTCAGCTTCTGCCCCGTCGCCGATCGCGGCAGCAGCGTCGCCATCACCTCCAGATCAGACCAGGACGGAATGATCCGCTCCATACCCATCAGCGTAATTTGCGTTTTCGGCACCGTCGTCACCATACGGGCGTTGCCTTCATTTTCAAACAGCACCATCGACCCAGTTTCGGCGATCGCGAAGTTGCAGCCGGTCATGCCGATGTCCGCTTCGAGAAACTTTTCCCGCAGCTTTTTGCGGACGAAGCCCGCGAGCACCGTCGTGTCCGGAGCGAGCGTCTCGCCGGCCTCGGCCGACAGCAGCGCCGCGATCTGGTACCGGTTTTTATGAATGGCCGGGATGATGATATGAGACGGCGTTTCCCCGGCAAGCTGGATGATATACTCGCCCAGGTCGGTTTCCACCGCTTCTACGCCGATCGATTCCAGCGCATGATTCAAGTGAAGCTCCTCTGTGACCATCGATTTGGATTTAACGACCGATTTCGCATCATTACGTTCCGCAATAGCCAAGGAAAGCTTGACCGCCTCCGCAGCCGTATGGGCAAAATGCACATGCACGCCGTTCGCCCTCGCATTATCCGCGAACAGGTTCAAATAATAGTCGAGATGGGCGATCGTATGCAGCCGGATTTGCCGTCCCCGCTCGCGCCAATCGTCCCAATTGCCGTGCTCCTCGGACGCTTTGAGTTTACCGCCGCGCAGCCGCTCGGTCGTAAACTTGACCGCTTTCCGCAAAAATTCATCGTTCAGCGCGAGCTCCGCCCGTTCCTTCACCGTTGTGCCCGCCGCCGTCGAACCGACCGGTTGAGTCGTTCCGCTCATCGCTTCATCACCCCCGTCACGCCTTCGTACAGCAGCTCGGCCAAATGCATGACCCGCACAGGTTCGTTCCGGTGCCGTAAATTGCCCGCAATGTTCATCAGACACGCCATATCGAGCCCGACAAGCACCTCGGCTGCCGTTTCCTTCACATGATCGGTCTTTTCCATGACCATCGCCCCGGAAATGTCGGCCATTTTCACCGCAAACGTCCCGCCGAAGCCGCAGCAATCCTCCGCAAACGGCAAAGGAACGAGTTCCAAGCCTTTTACCCCGTTCAGCAGTGCCATCGGCTCCTCCTTGACGCCGAGCAGGCGGCTGCCGTGACACGACGGATGATAGGTCACCCTATGCGGAAAAAAGGCCCCGAGGTCCGTGACGCCAAGCACCTGAACGAAAAACTGCGTGAACTCATACGTTTTGCGCTGCAGCTCCTCCGCTTTGGCGAGCAAACCGGGATCGTGCCGGAACAGCTGCGAATAATGATGAATCATATACGCGCAGGAGCCCGAAGGAGCGATGACAAAATCGCTGTCGTCGAATGCCTCCAGTATGGTCGCCGCGGCAGCGCGCGCCTCGTCCCAATAGCCGCTGTTGAACGCCGGCTGGCCGCAGCATGTTTGCACCTTCGGAAAATCGAGCCGCACGCCGTGCCTTGCGAGCAGCCGCACCATGGCTTCGCCGACGCGGGGATATACGGCGTCGTTCAGACAAGTGATAAATAAGGAAACTTTCATGATCCGTCCTCCGGGTTATCAGGTTATACGGTCGTGACTT
>NZ_KK082215.1:46644-48738 GCF_000598065.1 Paenibacillus darwinianus
CCCGCAGCCGCTCCAACGATTCCTTCGGCAGGCGGCGGTCCGTTATTACGGCGTCGATCTCGCGAAAATCCGCGACATGCGTAAAGGCCTGCACGCCGAATTTGCTTGCGTCGGCCAGCAGATAGACACGATCGGCCATACCGACCATTTTCTGCTTCACTCTCGCCTGCAGCTCGTTCGACTCGCTGACTCCCCTCTCCAAATGAACGCCCTTGCAAGAAAAGAATGCTTTGTCGACGTGATAGGCGTCAAGCGACCGCTCGGCAAGCGGGCCGACATAGGAAAGGGAACGCTGCGCGAGTATTCCCCCCGTCGAAATGACCTCGATCCGCTCCTTGCCGCTTAGCTCCAAGGCTACCTTAATCGAGTTGGTCAGCACGGTAAGTGGCATATCGTCAGGCATTATCGCTGCCATGTACCACGCCGTCGAGCTGGCGTCGAGCAGGATCCGATCGCGCGGGGCAATATGCCGGATCGCCTCAGCTGCGATTCGGCGCTTCTCCTCCGCATTTGCGATCTCGCGCTCCGCATAAGGCGTCTCCGACTGCAGGTCCTTGACGCTGACCGCGCCGCCGTGAGACCGGCGCAGCCTCCCCATCTGCTCGAGACGATCCAGGTCGCGCCGGATCGTTTCCTCCGTAACGCTGCACAGCTCGCTCAGCTCGGTAACCCGAATGCTGCCTCTCTCGTTGACCAGCTGCACGATTCTCTCATATCGCTCCGCGACCAGCATGCCGTTCCACTCCCTGTCCGTTAATTACCGAGTCCCGCGATTCGCCGGAACGTTCCGTATGCATGCTCCCACGTTTCCCGCTCCTCCGGCTCGTACACCGTAACCTGGAACGAATCGCGAATGGCTTGCCGCGCTTCCCAAATATCGCTGAATGCGCCCTGCGCGATCCACTGCACTGCGAGATTGCCGATCGCGCTGCCTTCCGCCGGTCCGGCCCATACGGGCTTGCCGATCGCATTCGCCGACCACCGGCATAGAAGCGTGTTCCGGATGCCGCCCCCGACCATGTGGAGACCGTTGAACGAATGTCCGGACAAGCGCTCGGTCAACTCAAACACATAGCGGTATTTTAAGGCTAAACTTTCCAAAATACAACGAACGATTTCACCCGGCTCGTCAGGCGGATGCTGTCCGGTCGCCTCACAATATTGCCGGATGCGGACGCGCATATCGCCCGGATGCAGGAACAGCGGATCGTCCGGGTCGATGAACGCGCCGAACCGCGGCGCCTGCTCGGCCAATCTCACCAGCTCCGGATAGGAATAGGCATGCCCTGTCCGATCCCATTCCCGCTTCATTTCCTGCAAAACCCACAGGCCCATGATGTTTTTCAACAGCCGGTACGTGCCCCCGACCCCGCCCTCATTCGTAAAATTCAGCTCGCGTGCCAGCTCGTTAATGACCGGCTGTTCAACCTCCGTGCCCATAAGCGACCAAGTGCCGCAGCTTAAATAAGCGAATGTGCGGTCCAGCGCCGGTACGGCGGCAACGGCCGATCCGGTGTCATGCTCGGCTGCGGCGATCACCGGGATCCTGTCGACACCAAGCTCGGAAGCGACCGATGGCAGCAGCAGCCCCGCAGCTTCGCCGGGTTCGGCAATGCGGCCGAACAGTGACGGCGAAATGCCGATTTTTGCGATAAGCTCATGATCCCAACCGGCTGTCGACGGGTTGTAAAGCTGTGTAGTCGTTGCGTTGGAAAATTCATTCAGCAGCTCGCCGGTCAAAAAATAACGGAGCAGATCCGGAATCATCAAGAACCGGTCCGCTTCCCGCAGTAGCGGAGAGTCAGCCTCCTTCAACGCCGCCAGCTGATAAATCGTATTGAACGGCAGAAATTGAATGCCCGTCCGCCCGAAAATGTAGTCCCGCGTCAGCCGTTCGCCGACCTGCTCCATGACGCCATCCGTGTGCCTGTCCCTATAATGGTACGGGTTGCCGAGCAGCTCCCCGTTTCGCCCGATCAGGCCGAAATCGACGGCCCACGAGTCGATGGCGAGGCTTTGCGGGGTTTCGCCTTTATGCTTTGCCTTCAACAAGCCTTGTTTGATTTCATGGTGCAGCCGCAAAATATCCCAATG
>NZ_KK082215.1:48838-56883 GCF_000598065.1 Paenibacillus darwinianus
AACGGTGGATTTCCTCCGCCTCGATCCTCCCGCCGTTCAATCGGCCGAGCAGCGCCCTTCCGCTGCTTGCGCCTAAATCATATGCGATAATCGTCATCCGCAGGCACCGCCCTCAATTAACAATCGATGCTCGTGAACCGCGCTTCAGCAGCACATTCTGCTCATAGGTCTTCACTTCCGCCAGCCAGTTTTCCCGCACGGGCACTCCGGACTTGTCGCAGTAGTAATCCCACACGGCTCCGAACGGATAGGACTTGAACTCTTCGGTCAGCGCAAGGCGCGTAGTGAAATCGCCGTCAAGCTCCGCTTTTTTCAATGCTTCAACCGGCTCGAGCATGGCGCGAAGCAGTGCCTTGATCGTGTTGCGCGTGCCGATCACCCAAGCCGCGACCCGGTTGATGCTGGCATCGAAGAAATCGAGGCCGATATGCGTCGTGTCGAGCAGCCTGCTGCGCACAAGTTCGCGGCCGATGTCCAGCAGCTCGTCGTCCATAACGACCACATGATCGCTGTCCCAACGCATCGGGCGGCTCACGTGGAGGAGGATGCCGCTCGTGTACAAGGCAAGCGATGACAGCTTGTTCGAAATCACCTCCGTCGGGTGAAAATGCCCCGCGTCCAGGCATATCATTTTATGGTTCTGAATGGCGTAGCCCATATAGAACTCATGTGAGCCGACCGTGTACGCTTCCGAGCCGAGCCCGAAAAGCTTGCTTTCCACCGCATCCAAATGATGGCTCGGATCCAGCTTCTCGGCAAATACCTCATCGAGCGACGCCTTCAGGCGTTTTCTCGGCGCCATTCGGTCCGCCGGGGTATCCTTGTAGCCGTCCGGCACCCATACGTTCGTCACGCAAGTTTGGCCGAGCTGCTCGCCGAAATAGGCGCCGATTCTGCGAGACGCCTTGCAGTGGTCGATCCAAAACCTGCGAACGGCCGGATCGGGATGGCTGAGCGTCAGGCCGTCCTTGGACATCTCATGCGAGAAGCAGGTCGGATTGAAATCCAGTCCCAATCCCCGCTCGCGGGCCCAGTCGACCCACCGCTGAAAATGGCGCGGCTCCAGCTCATCCAGCTCCGGCTTCTCCTCCGTGTCGGCGTAAATTGCATGGAGATTGACCTTGTGCTTGCCCGGAATGAGCGAAAATGCCTTCTCCAGGTCGGATCGTAATTCGTTCGGCGTCCGGGCTGCCCCGGGATAATTGCCGGTAACCGAGATACCGCCGGTTAACGCCTGATCCTGAAACAGAAAGCCGCGTACATCGTCGCCCTGCCAGCAATGAACCGAGATTTTAAGTTTCTCCAGCTCCCGAAGGACCTGGTCCACATCGATTCCGTGCTGCGCGTACAGTTCCTTCGCCGCCTCATAGCTTTGACGGATTGGCTCTTGCATCTTATTCCCTCCCATGGGCTTGACTCGTTTATTTATCCCGGTTATTTGCAATCACCCTTTTATCGGGTGAATGCCGCAGGCACGCCGCCGTCAATCGTCAGCATGCAGCCGGTCGTTTTCTCCGCCTTGGACGATGCAAAAAAAGCGATTCCTTCGGCAATATCCGCCGGATAAATGTTGACGAGTAGCGTCGTGCGTTTGCGATAATATTCCTCTAGCTGATCTGGTTCGATGCCGTAAGCGGCGGCACGCTCGTTGCGCCAAGCGCCGTTCCAGATCGCCGAGCCTTGCAGAATCGCATCCGGCAGCACCGTATTGACGCGGATGCCGAACTCGCCGCCTTCGGCCGCGATGCAGCGCGCCAAATGGGCTTCAAGCGCTTTGGCCGCGCTGTAGGCCGTCGCATTCTTGCCGGCGTAAATGGCGTTTTTGGAGCCGATAAATACCATGCTGCCGCCGATTCCCTGTTGCTTCATCAGCTTGAACGCCTCTCGCGCCACGAGAAAATAACCGGTGCCGAGCACGTTCATATTCAGGTTCCATTCCTTCAACGACGTTTCATCGAACGGGCTCGAGGTCGCCAGGCCCGCATTGTTGACGATGATGTCCACGCCGCCGAAGGTGAGCGCCGTTACCGCGTAGGCATCTGCGATCTGCTCCTCGCTCGTCACGTCCATCTTGACCGCGATCGCTCGGCTGTCGCCGTGCCGGGCATTGATTTCGTCCGCTACCTTCTGCGCGCCCTCCAGATTTAAATCGGCGAGCACGACGTGCGCGCCTTCGGATACGAGCCGGCGGGCCGTTTCGCTGCCGATGCCGCCCGCGCCGCCGGTGATGAACGCGACCTTGCGGGAAAATTCGGCTTCCGCCGGAGCCAGCGAAAGCTTGTAAAGCTCAAGCGGCCAGTACTCGACGTTGTACGACTCGTTCTCACTCAGCGATACGAAATTGCCGAGCGCCGTCGCGCCGCGCATAACCGCAATCGCACGGTGATACAGCGCGCCGCTGATCCGGGCCATCGCCCAATTTTTGCCTGTATTGATCATCCCTATACCCGGGATGAGAATGACGCGCGGCGCGGCCTCGAACATGATGTCGCCTTGATTGCCGTTGCGTTCGAAATAGGCTTGATACTGTTCTTTATAAGCGGCGATGCTTTCTTTCAGCTTCGCTTTGAGTCCTTCCGCATCCTCGGCGTCCGGCGTCCACTCGATGAACAACGGCACTACCTTCGTATGCACGAGGTGGTCCGGGCAAGCGGCCCCGATCTGCGACAGCTGCGGCGCATCCATGCCGCCAACGAATTGCAGGACGTCGTCTCCGTCGTCGAACGTCAGCAGCATTTTTTTCGCGTCGCTCACCGCTCCGCGTACGGTCGGCATCACTTGTGCCGCTATGCTTCTGCGCACATCGGCCGCCAGCGCTGCATGCTTCGCGCCGCCGAACAGCTTCGCGTCATCGACGCGCGCTTCGATATAGCGTTCCGCTTCGCTGATGATCCTGATCGTTTGCGCATAGCAGGCTTCCGCTGTCTCGCCCCAGGTCACGAGACCGTGCTTCTCCATTAGCACAAGCTCCGCGTTCGGGTTGGCAAGCACGCCCTCGGCGATCATTTTGGACAGCTTGAAGCCCGGACGGATATACGGCACCCATACAAACCGGTCGCCGAATATTTCCCGGGCCACGGCCTGTCCGTTATCCGCGCAGCACAGGCTGATAATCGCGTCCGGGTGCGTGTGGTCTACGTGCTTGAACGGGAGAAAAGCATGCAGCAGCGCCTCAATGGAAGCTCGCGGATGCTTGGCGTCGATCATGCAGTTGGCAAGATATGCGACCATCTCTTCGTCCGGCATCTCGTCGCGCTCGAACAAGGGCCGGATGTCCTCCATACGGAGGCCCGTAAAATTGCCGGCTTTCATCGACGCCAGATCGGAGCCGCTTCCTTTTACATACATCACTTCGACGTCACGGCCTCTGAAATCCTTCACGACTGTCTTGCTCGACGTGTTGCCCCCGCCCCAGTTGCAAACCCGGCGATCCGCTCCGATGATGTTCGAACGGTAAATCAGCTCATCCAGGCCGCCCTGTAGCTGCGACGCCTGATCGTTGTTCCACAAGCTTTGCACCATGGTAACGCCTCCGAAATCAAAATTTGTTTAGTTTTGATTGTTTGATATAGCGAGTATACCATTTTTGTTTTTGTTTGAATACCATAATATCAAAAATAAACAAACACTTTTTGGGGGAAGCGGTCCGACCGGCCGCCCTAAATGTGTTCCATGCCTCAGAATGCCGCTAATCCGTATCTCGCTATTTACAACGAGGACTGGGTCGCATTTTCGACAAAATCACAGCCAAAAAAATCTAACAATTGTAACAATTCAGCGAATTTTGCTATTGCCCGAGAAATAGGAAATATTTTTGGAGAGGACCAGCGGCGTGGCAGCTCACCCATGAGAAAAAGCCCCGCGTCTCTCCATTGAGACACGGGGCCGGGCCAACCATTTTTACGCGTACACCGGCAGTTCCACCGACACTTCCCGCTTCGCTTCGGCAGACCGGAAAACGCCGTCGATGATCGCTTGCTGAATCAGAATTTGCTCGCCGGGAATCGGCGCATCGCGGCCGTCGCGCACCGCTTCGGCAAAGTCGCGCACCTTCTCGAAGAACAGATCGAGACGGTGCTCGATCAGCGGAACCTCGGTCTGCGTCAGGCCGCCGAAGTCGTCATGATACAGCATCATGGAGCCGATGCTTCCATCCCATACGCCCGACCACGGGCCGGAGCCGTAAGGCAGAACCTTCAAGCCGGCGTTCGTGCCGAGGAACATCGTCGGCCCAAGCGTATCCATGTGCATCGCCCAGGCGATTTTGAACTGCAGCACCATATCGTTCTCGAAGCGGATCATCGCCACGCCGAAATCCTCCACCTCGAAATGAATCGCTTCGGCATGGTACAGCGGATTGGTGCCGAAATGGCTGGACGCAAAAGCGGATACCGAAACGGGCCGCGGGTAGCCTAGCGCATTCAACGCCATATCGAGCGAATAGCAGCCGATATCGGCCATGGCGCCGGCGCCCGACAACGACTTGCGAATGAACGTTCCGCCCGGCATGCCGCGTCGGCGACCCCCGCCCGTTTCCACATAATACACGTCCCCCAGGCGGCCTGACCGGATAATATCCTGCAGCCGCTTCATGTTCGGGTCGTAACGTGGCTGAAAACCGATCGACAGCATGCGGCCCGTTTCCCGCTGCGCCTGCACCATATCCAGCGCCTCATCCAGCGAGACCGCCATCGGCTTCTCGAGCAGCACATGCTTTCCCGACCTTAACGCATCCACCGTCGTCCGGTGGTGGGAGGCGTTCGGCGTGCAAATGCTGACGGCGTCGAGCCCTTCCGCCAGAAGCTCCGTATGGCTGTCGAAGGCAGCCGCGTCCGTCAACCCTGCCGCCGCCACGAATTCGAGCGCCTTCCCCGGCACAACGTCCGCGACCGCCGTCACCTCCACAAAGGGCAGTTTTTTATACGCCGCCGCATGCGCCCTTGCGATTCCGCCGCTTCCGATAATGCCGACTTTAATCTTGTTCAACCCGATCCTCTCCTCTGCTTGAATTCCATTCAAGGGTTTTATCGTATGTGTTGCGGTACGCCGCCGGGGTCATGCCAAACCGCTGCTTGAACACCGGATATAAATAGTTCGGATTCGCATAACCGTTCCGCAAGGCGATATCTTCAACCGGCCTCGTGCCGTAAGCGAGCTCGTAGCAAATCCGCTCCAGCCGGGTTTTCTCGAGCCGCGCGTGGAAAGTCGTGCCGCCTTCCCTGCGAAAAACGCGCTGCAACTGCCTCGCACCGACGCCGACGGCCGACGCCACCTCCTCCAGCGTGATCGGGCGCGACGCGTTATCGTCAATGTATTGTTTCGCAAGCTGAAAACGGTGGACCGACATGTCCCGCTCCGGGATCGCTCCCGCTTCCTCATCCGGCGCCAACGCCCTTGCGGCGCTGCATAAAATATGAATCACTTCCTGCCTGATCGAGGTGTAGAAGCCGACCGTCTGCTCCTCCCAGACGCGGTAGGCGTTCAGGAAGCCGGCCATGGCATTGAACCGGTCCGCGACCGGAGCGGGCGGGCTCTCCCGCAAAATCCGCACGATCTCAGCCGCTTCCCGGGCTTCGATATCGCCGCCCCAGCCTTCGGGGGCCGCCGCATCCGCCAGCGGAACGATCTCGCAGTGCAGGCACAGCTCCGCCATCGGATCCGCCGGATCCGACCATTGCTGATGCAGCACGCCCGGTCCGGTCAAATAAAACATCCCCTCGCCCAGCTCGAACTCCCTCTCCTCCAGCACCACCTTGCCTTTGCCCTGCGGGATGAAGTGAAACTCGAATTCCGAATGCCGGTGAAAAGGGATCGTGCTGTCGCCCGGAAAACGAACCAGATGACAATGCAAAACATGTATGCCGTAATTCCCCCATCGAAAACGAAGGTCGAGACGGTCCAGCGCTTCCTTCCTTCTCTCCATGCGGGCATAAGGAAAAGGCGTGCGCGCCGGCTTCCCTTCATATCCGTTACGCCTCGAATTGTCCTTCAACGCGCCGCCCCTCCTCCTGTAAAACGGTCCGTTACGCCTCCAGCTCCCCGACCGCTATCGGACGGCCTTCCGCCGCCGAGCGGTTGGAGGCCTCCATCAGCTTGGTCAGGTCAACGGCCAGCGCGATATTTTCGTCCGCCGCCGTTCCGTTCAAGATATGATCGACCCACTGGTTGAACGCGATCGGCCGCCGGCTCAGCAAAGGCACCGTTTCCCATTCACCCGTTCTTCCGGCGCTTCTGATTCTGATTTCCGCCTCCGGAAAACCGAACAGCAGCGTTCCGTCGACGCCGTGGATCTCAATCGAGAACGGCGAGTGGCGGTTGACGAATCCGGCCTCGACGATCCCGAGCGCGCCGTCCGGATAAGAAAGCACCGACACCGCGTTGTCCTCAACTTCTTTTCCGGTCACATAGCCATAATGGGCGGTTACCCGCTCCGGCATGCCGAGCAGCAGGCGCACCAGATACATCGGATGGCAGCCGAGGTCGATGAGCGCTCCGCCCCCACATTGCTCCAAAGAGTAGAAATGCTCCGGCAGCCAGCCCGCGGTCGCCCCGTTATGCGACAGGCGGACTCTCGCCATCGTCAATTGTCCAAGCGGCTGTTCCTCGAGCAGCGCGCGCAGCGTCACCGTGTAGTCATCGTAAAGACGCGGCAGAGACACGGTCAGCTTGACGCCGGCCTCGTTCACCGCCGCCAGAATCTCGTTCACTTCCTTCAAGGTCGGCGCAACCACTTTTTCCGTAAAAATGTGTTTGCCGGCCTTCGCCGCCTGCACCATCACATCGCGGTGCCGGCTCGTCGGGGTATCGACCACAACCGCATCGATCGAAGCGTCGCCCAGCAGGTCGTCCAAAGACGCCACGAACGGGACACCGTATTTCTCCGACATCGCTTTGCCGCGCTCCGGGTTCTCATCCCAAATCGCCGCAAGTTCGGTTTCGGGATGCTTCACCGCATAGCCGGTGTATTCCTCCGCATGCACATGCCAATAACTGATCATGCCGATTCGAATCATCATCACACGCTCCCAACTACAAATATACGACACAAAAATAAAATAACATAGCAAAAGCTATGTTATAAATGAATTTAAACGTCAATTAAACTATGAAATTACGACATCAACCAGAATGTCGACTGCAAGCCTGTTTCATCCCCGTTACTAGCCCGCCTTGTGCCTGCTTGCGCTTTCGTCAGGCCTTTCCGCCGCCAAGTTGACTTTGCTTTTTATTGTAACTATAATTGTTACAGATGACAGCCGCATCCCTTAGAGCCGGCACCTCATCCCTATTTGAATCGAAAGGAAGGAACGTACATGTCCATTTATATTACGAGGTGCCCCCTATGAAGGTTGAAATTTGGTCCGATTATATGTGTCCGTTCTGCTATATCGGGAAACGCAAGTTTGAAGCAGCGCTGGAGTGTTTTGCCGGCAAGCGGGACGTGGAGGTTATCTACCGCAGCTTTGAGCTTGACCCGAACGCCGAGCGGAATGTCCAGCATAATGTACATGACTTGCTGGCATCGAAATACGGCATGAGCCGTGAGCAGGCGATGTCGATGAACGGCGATGTCGGCCGTCAGGCGCAAGAGGTCGGACTCGCGTACCGTTTCGATACGATGATTCTGACCAATACGTTCGATGCCCACCGACTCTCGCACTTCGCAGCCGCGCAAGGTAAGGCGCACGAAATGACGGAACGTTTATTGAAAGCCTATTTCATCGACTCCAAGCATATCGGCGATCATGAAACGCTGACCGAACTGGCAGCTGAGGTCAGTCTCGACAAACAAGCGGCGGCCGAAATGCTTGCAGGCGGCGATTATGCCGTGGACGTGCGTTTCGACGAACAGGAAGCGGCCCGGTTCGGCATTCGCGGCGTTCCTTTCTTCGTTATCAACCGCAAGTATGCCGTTTCCGGCGCCCAGCCGAGCGAGGTTTTCCTCCAGGCGCTGCAGAAGGCGTGGGAGGAAAAGGAGCCCCTCACCATCTTGAACGATCCGGCGGACGGCGCCGACGGCGCGCTTGACGCGGCTTGCGCCGACG
>NZ_KK082215.1:56983-65833 GCF_000598065.1 Paenibacillus darwinianus
GCGTCTGCGCTCCCGCCGCTTCGCCGACTGCGAAAGCAACGAAAGGCTGACGGACGCCGGGCACGCAGGCAGCAGCGCCCGAAAAGCAGAGGGACTTTCTTCCGCTGATGAAGAAAGTCCCTTTTTGCCGTATATAGCGGTACGCCACGTACCCCATTCGCCCTCGGGGAATAACATAATGATTAAGAGCATAAACCACTCCCCACTTTTCGGGCAAGCCTGTTTCGTAAACCCTGTTTTGATTTGAACATTATTAGAGTCGATTCTTACAAATTGATTGATTATCATCATGGGGTTTCGATTAAAAGGAGATCTGGTTATGGCGGTACAAAGAGAAATTGATTACAAAATCGATTACGGCAATCCGGAGGTCACTTCCGGCATATCCGTTTTTTCGGAAGCCTTCGACACCGCATTCGCCTACCACGGAGACGATTTGGGCGCGGCGTATTCAAAGGAGCATACCGAATTCCGCCTGTGGGCCCCGACCGCATCGGAGGCTTATACCGTGTTGTATGACCGCTGGGACAGCGAACCGACGTGTACACTCGCCATGGAGAGAGGCGAGCGCGGCACCTGGCTGCTTAAGGCGGACGGCGACCTCCACGGGAAGTATTACACCTACAAGGTGTTGGTCGGCGAGCAGTGGAACGAAGCAGTCGATCCTTATGCCCGTGCGGTCGGCGTCAACGGCGACAAGGGCTATATTGCCGACTTCGGCCGGGCCGACCCGGAAGGCTGGCCGGGCGCCAAGCCTCCGCTGGAATCGCCCCTTGATATGGTCATTTACGAGCTGCATGTGCGCGACCTTTCGGCACATCCCGAAAGCGGCATCGTCAATAAGGGGATGTACCTCGGCTTGACCGAGACGGGCACCCAAGGTCCCGACGGCATTAAGACGGGGGTCGACCACATCGTCGACCTCGGCGTGACGCATGTCCAGCTTCTGCCGGTTTACGATTACAGCACGGAGAGCGTGGATGAAACCCGTCCCTATGAGAAGTACAACTGGGGTTACGACCCTAAAAACTACAACGTGCCCGAGGGGTCCTACTCCTCCGACCCTTACGATCCTCTTGTCCGCATCCGCGAGCTGAAGGCCGCAGTAAAAGCGCTTCACGACCGGGGACTGCGCGTTATTATGGACGTCGTATACAACCATTTCTACGATGGCTATCGTATGAATCTGGCGAAGCTTGTACCCGGCTACTATTTACGGTACAAGCCGGACGGCACGCTTTCCGACGGCTCCCACTGCGGCAACGACGTCGCTTCAGAACGGGCGATGTCGCGCAAATATATCGTCGATTCCGTCCTGTACTGGGCACGAAGCTACGGCTTCGACGGCTTTCGCTTCGATTTGATGGGCTTGCTCGATGTGGGAACGATGCTGGAAATTCGCCGCCGCCTGGATGAACTCGATCCTTCGATCGTCACGCTGGGCGAAGGCTGGGATATGGAAACCGAGCTGCCCGAGGCGAAACGCGCCAACCAGCATCATGCTTCGAGCATGCCGCGTATCGCTCATTTCAACGGATATATGCGGGATGCGGTCAAAGGCGGGATTTTCGACCCGGCTTCCAGAGGTTTTATCGGCGGCGACGACGGTATGGCTCAGGATATCCGCAAAGGGGCGGCGGGCGGCATTACCTACAACAACGAAATCCGCCTTTTCGCGGACGAACCGGACCAGACCGTCAATTACGCGGAGTGTCACGACAATTACACGATGTGGGATAAGCTGATGCTTGCGGCCCCATGGGATTCGGACGACATCCGCGCCAGGATGCACCGTCTAGGCTCGGCAATCGTGCTTACCGCGCAGGGAATTCCCTTCATTCATGCCGGCCAGGAATTTATGCGGACCAAATATGGCGTCGAGAACAGCTATATATCTCCCGACAGCATCAACTGGATGGACTGGCGGCGCGCCGCCGACCGGAAGCATGACGTCTGGTATATGAAGGAGCTCATCGCGCTACGCAAAATGCATCCCGCGTTCCGGCTGCACACGGCCCGGCAAATCCGCGACCATCTCGTATTCGAACCGTCGCCTGAACGGACTCTTTCTTTTACCCTGCGGAATCACGCAGGAGGCGATCCGGCAAAACATCTGTACGTGCTCTACAGTGCCAGCGAAGAGCAAGTAGATCTCGAGCTGCCGGAGCTTGGAGACTGGCAAGCCGTTTGGGGCCAATCCCACATTGAGCGGCTTGAAGGAACGGCATTGACGATCAAGGGCATCGCCATGATCGTGCTGGAAATTAGCGAATAAGCGGAAGCCTCTTAACCATGACGCCAAACGCCGTGCGCCTTGTTTGCAGGTGATGGCCGATTTAACCGACCGTCAGCCGTAGACGAATGCCCGACGGGTCGGTTATCCAAGCTGCCCCGTCCTCTTCAACCGTGTCGACGCCGCCGCCGCGCAGATTCGCAAGCACGGCATCCAACGCCGCCCGGTCCGGCAAAATCATCGTCGCGTACGCGATGCCCGTGGCATTGTTCGGGGCAGCCGGGGCACCTGCCCCCGCCCAAATATTCAAACCGAAATGGTGGTGGTACCCGCCCGCCGCCACAAACAAAGCGCCCATGAACACGGTGGCGTCCGCCATCATATCGAGACCGAGCTGGCCACAATAGAAACGTTCGGACTGTTCCAGATCCGCCACATGGAAGTGGACATGCCCGATCGTCGTACCTTCCGGCATTCCGTTCCACGGATGGCCCTCGGCCTCCCTCAGCATGCCGTCCCAATCGATCGGATCGCCGCCCATTTGTACATGCCCTTGTTCATCATAGGTCCATTCCTCGCGTGGACGGTCCCGGTAGATTTCAATGCCGTTGTTGTCAGGATCAGAGATGTACAGCGCTTCGCTGACATAATGATCGGATTGGCCGATATGAATGCCGGCTTCGATCAGTTTGCGCAGAGACAAACCGAGATCCTTGCGGGTCGGCAGCAGGATCGCAAAATGATATAACCCGCTCGTCGATCTTCGTTTCGTCACAACCGCGCCCGGGATCTCCTCAAGGACGACGAGCGCGTTCCGCCCGTCCGCCGTTAAGGCGACCTCGTTCCCCGTACGCTGAAGCGTCTTTAAGCCGACAATCTCCTCGTAAAATCGTACGGAACGCTCCAGATCGCTAACCTTAAGCTTGACTTCGCCGAGCTTCATCTCCGGATGCATACGGTAAATCATGATAGGTTCCTCCGTTTCTCGCGCTCGCCGAAATGACCGGAACGCTCCACTTTTGTCCGCAAATATTTCGCGTTGAATTCCGACTGGTCGCCCCACAGCGGCATGCGGCCGGCTACGTTCATGCCCGAGGATTTCAAGGCTTCCAGCTTCTTTGGATTGTTCGTAATCAGCGTAACCGGCTTTTGTCTCAAATGCCGCAGAATGCCGATCGCGTCCGAATAATCGCGGGCATCGTCGGCAAAGCCGAGCTCAAGGTTGGCCTCCACGGTGTCAAGGCCGTTCTCCTGCAGAAGATAAGCCATCGCTTTGCTGAACAGGCCGATCCCTCTTCCTTCATGATTCGCCAGGTAGAAAAGCGCGCCGGAGCCGTGCGCGACGACCATTTTCATCGACTGCTCAAGCTGATAGCCGCAATCGCAGCGCTTGCTTCCGAAAATATCGCCCGTGTGGCAGATGCTGTGCATGCGGATTAAGGCTTCCTCCGAATAGACAAAATCACCGTACACAAGGACGCTCGACTGCTGCTTCTCGGCCAGATTATACGAGGACAGCTGCTCGATCAGCGTCTCGGTATCCGGATTCGACAAGCAGACCCGCGCCGCATCGCTCTTCAACGGCAGCCAGCAGTACCACTGGAAGGTAACGGTTTCGCCGCCGAGGTTCACCGGCAGCTTGATCGGCCCAACCAGCACGTTGACCCCGTCCTCGCTCGGAATCGTCTGAATGCGTTGTTTCAACAGGTCGACAATATTAGTATTGATCATGGAGAAGACCCCTTATAAGTGAATTATTTATTACTTTTTGTAAGTAAGTATATAGTAGTTATGAAAATACGTCAAGTTACTATTTAAATTAAAAATGTATAAACACTTTTAGTAAGTATATGATATACTGGGGAAGAGGTGATACCATTGAGCGCACAGAACATCTGCCCGCGATTCGAGAAGGCAACGGAGCTGCTCGGCAAACGCTGGGTAGCCTTGATCGTATACGACTTGATGTCCGGACCGCGGCGGTTCGGCGAGATCGACGCCGATCTGGCCAACCTGAGCGGCAAAATGCTGGCCGAACGGTTGAAGGAGCTGGAGACCGAAGGCATTGTGAAGCGGGATGTCTATCCGGAGACGCCGGTACGCATCGAATATTCTCTGACGGAGAAAGGCAAAGCGCTGGAGCCCATTCTCGGGGAAATTACAAAGTGGTCCTCCGAATGGATTGAATTGAATTGAACCGCGTTCGTCAGTATGACGGCTTTTCATAGTCGTATTACCTTCTTTGTGTAATTAGTCTGATTCGGGAACGCCAAAAAGGCGGAGCCGCATGCAGCTCCGCCTATTCGCGTTAACCTCGTCAACCTCCGATATGGGACATCTCGACCTTCTTTTTCTTCAGCCCGGGCGTATTGGAGAGCCGGAGTTCCGAATAGCGTTCCTCCCGGACGCTCCAAAACTCGGTGATCCGATCTCGAATCTCCTCATCGCTTCGGCCCTGCCGCAGCGGCTCACGCAAATCAGCCCCTTCCACAGCGAACAGGCAGCCGAACATCTGGCCCTCCGCAGAAATTCTCATCCGGGTGCACGTTGAGCAGAACGCTTGCGTAACGGAAGAGATCAATCCGATTTCTCCGGTCTCCCCTTGATAGCGATAACGCGACGCCACTTCTCCGTAATGATTGGGCAAGACCGGCTCCAGCGGCATTTCCGCGTTAATGAGCCTCACGATCTCCTGGCTCGGCACGACCTGATCGAGCCGCCAGCCGTTGGTATTTCCGACGTCCATATATTCGATGAACCGCAGAATGTGACCCCGCTCGCGGAAATATTTCGCCATTGGCAGCACATCCTGATCGTTCACCCCCTTCTGCACGACCATGTTCACCTTGACGTCAAGCCCCGCTTCCGAAGCAGCCTCGATTCCTTGCAGCACATGGGACGCCTTGAAGCCGCGGCCGTTCATTTCTCCGAACCTTTTATCGTCCAGGCTGTCGAGACTCACCGTCACGCGGCGCAGCCCCGCCGCCTTCAAGGCTTGCGCGTGCTTGGCGAGCAGTGATCCGTTGGTCGTCATCGCAATATCCTTCACACCGTCAACCTCGTTGATCATGCGGATAAGCTCCGGCAGTTCACGGCGCATAAGCGGTTCGCCGCCCGTAATGCGTATTTTTTCCACGCCGAGCGACACGAAAATCCGGGTGATCCGGGTCAGTTCCTCGAACGTAAGCAGCTTTTCCCTGGGAAGAAATTGATAATCGGCCCCGAACAATTCCTCCGGCATGCAATAACGGCAGCGAAAGTTGCACTGGTCGGTAACCGACAAACGCAAATCACGAAGTGGACGCTTAAGCTTGTCGTATATGTGCCGGTTCGTTTCCTGCATAGCTGATCACTCCCTGTTATCCTTCTACACTATAACAAAAACGCTTGCTCTTCAAGCGCTCGTGCGACAATATATAAAATGAAGGGTTGTTCGCCGCATCAGCGGAAAATCGTCTATCAAACCCGTGGAAGGAAGAGCTTATGGACTCCAATCGAAATACGCGCTACTCCCGCCAGATACTGTTTTCTCCGATAGGGGCAGCCGGGCAGGAGAAGCTGTCCAACAGCCGGGTCGCCATCGTCGGCGCGGGCGCACTCGGCACCGTGCTCGCGAATCATATGGTGCGCAGCGGTGTCGGGTTTGTCCGACTAATCGACCGCGACTTCGTGGAGGAAAGCAACCTGCAGCGGCAGATGCTGTACGACGAAGAGGACGCCGCCAATCATACGCCCAAGGCGGTCGCGGCAGCGGAGAAGCTGCGCAAGGTGAACTCTTCGGTCACGATCGAGCCGGTCATCGGGGACGTACACGCCTATAACGCGGAAAAACTGCTGGCCGACGTCGACCTGATTTTGGACGGGACCGATAATTTTCAAATTCGCTACCTGATCAACGATATCGCGGTCAAGCACCGCATTCCATGGGTTTACGGGGGCGCGGTAAGCGCCAACGGCATGTTCGCGGCCATCCGGCCCCACGCGACTCCCTGCTACCGCTGCTTGTTTCCGAATCCGCCGGCCGGCCGGGGAGATACATGTGATACCGTAGGGGTGATCGGGCCGATCATCCATATCATCGCCTCTTATCAGGCGACCGAAGCTCTTAAAATGCTGGTCGGCGCGGACAAGCACTACAATCCTTACCTTGAGCAGTTTGAGCTGTGGCACAATCAGCATATGCAGATGAATATCGGCAATGGCAAGCGTGAGGACTGCCCGGCCTGCGGCCTGGGCGAACTCGAGTTTCTGAATCCGGAAACGGAGGCGGAAGAAGTATACACGGCGATGTGCGGCAGAGATTCCGTCCAGATCACCCCGCGCGGCGGGAGGGCGGTCAATCTTGAGGAACAGGAAAAAATATTCGCCCGCATCGGCAAGGTGGACCGCAACCCGTTCCTTCTCCGGTTTCAGGTCGACGGCTGCACACTCGTCCTGTTCAAGGACGGCCGCGTCGTCGTGCAAGGCACCCAGGACATCACGACGGCCAAGTCGCTGTATGCGAAATATATCGGCCATTAGCCGCTGCAAAAAGCGAAACCAACCTCTCACGGCTTGACCTTCGGCTCGCCGTTCTTGTTCACATGTAGCTGCGGCTAAGCCGCAGCTGCGATTCAGGGACTCCCTTCCACCTTTGACCATTCTGTGTATGGCCGCTTGATCAGGCTCGAATTGTAATATTTCGGGTCACCCGATACCTCCGCGCCGACCCAGTCGGGGAGGCTTACCGCTTCTTCTTCGCTTTGCAGCTCCACTTCCGCTATGATCAATCCCCGGTTGGCGCCGAGAAATTCATCAATCTCCCAGGTGTGCCCCTCATAACGAGATGTATAACGATATTTTTCGATCAACGGAGCCTCACAGACGTCTGCAAGCAGTTCGTCGGCATCCTTCACCGGGATTTCATACTCATATTCCGATCGGGTGAGACCGATATTTTTGGTCTTGATCGTCAAATAGCCTTTAGCTCCCGCTATCCGCACCCTGACTACCTTATCCGGCGAATTCGTAATATAGCCTTGTCTATACAAAATCCCCTCGGCATTATTCTTGAACGACATATTCTCTACCAGAAATTTTCGCTCGATCTCCTTGGCCATTGACCCGCTCCGTTCTTATCGCCTGCTGCCGCTTTTACCACCGCTGCCGATCACTGCATTTCGATATCAAATTCCTGGACATCCATCACCGTCAGCATAAGCTGCACTTTGGTCTCACCGGGTGAGCTCTGAATGTCGAGCTTTCCGCCCATCATTTGCATGACATGATCGCTGAAGCTGAGCCCGAATCCAAGCGATTCGGGCTTCGTGGTGAAGAAAGGATATTTCACATTGGGCAGCACTTCCTGCGGAATGCCTTGACCGTAATCGATGACCGTGAACAGGACGGCATCATCCCGCACTTCAGTCCGAATTACGATCTTGCCGTTGGCCTCCGTAGCCTCGAAGGCGTTGAGGAACAGGGCGTAGCATGCCTCCCGCAAATAAAATTCATTTCCGAACACACGGGCAGACCGATTCGGAAATTCGCAAACCAAACCAATGTTTTTCTCCAATGCCTTAAGTTGAATGCGGGAGACGACATCCTGGAGAAAAGGTGTCCACGCAATCGGCGTGAATTTCAAGTCCGAAGGTTTAAACAGGAGAAAGCGATGGAGAATGGCGTTGATTTCCGTTACCTGATCGTACAGCGTTTGGAAATATTGAGCATTCTTATATTGAAAGAATGGAGCGGCTGCGGTAATTTCGGATTTGATGCTCTTCTCCATCAATTGCAGCGTGCCCTTTATAATCGCGAGGGGATTTAAAATGACATTTGCTGTCCCTGCCGCCATATCGCCGATCAGGTCCACTCTCTCCTGGCGGATTTTGGACTCGTATTGTTGGCCGAACAGGGAATGATCGCACAGCAAAATCAAGCAGGAGCTGACGCTTTCATTCTTCTGCAAAGGGTAGACGTATAGTAGCAGCTGCACAGACGCCCCATTCACCATTTCCTGGATGGGGAATCCCGCAACCCTTTTCTCATTCCGCAAACAAAACTGCAGCATTTGCCCGGCTTTGGTATCGGCGGGAAATGGATCGCCTTTCGCCAAGGTGTACAAGCTATTCGCTTTCTCGTTAGTAAAAACAATGCTGAGATCGGGAGCCACAATCGCAATGCCTATATCGCTGTCGTCCGCCCCGAATAAAAACTCCACCGCTTCTTTCATGATAAGCTGAACCCCATATCTTGTATAATTCACCCTGTACACAAAAACCCTTGCTTACTTTATTCGACCTTTTCCGCCATTTTCCTGTTGACATGATAATAATATAACTCAACTTTCGCATCCTGAAATTGGCAGATAAGCCTTGATGTAGCTGGGCAGACCGGCAATCCACTGCTGGAGTTGTGTCTGAATGAGCGTTGTGATCTTCTTACTGGTTTTCTTGGCGACATCCTCGATCAATTCAATGAGTTGTCTTAAAGCAATTGCCCAATCTAATTGGCTAACTTCATCGCAGAGCAAATGAAATAAGCCGCCTAATGTACGGTTATCAGTACTCTGTCGATGTTGCCATGCCAGCAATATGTAACGGGAAAAGACAATCGTAGTATGGCTGATTAGCAAATCA
>NZ_KK082216.1:0-3704 GCF_000598065.1 Paenibacillus darwinianus
AGCAGGCCGGCCGACTGGCGGCGCAATCCGATTCGGCGGTGAGCGCCATCCGCTCCATCGAGCGGGTCGCGCAGCAGACGGCCGCCGGATCGCGCAACGTATATGCGCACACGGAGGAGCAGCATGCCGGCGTTCAGGAGATGACGGCCGACATCGATGCCTTGAACATCCTTTCGGAAGAGTTGCAAACGATGATCGGGAAGTTCAAGGTATAGCCGGTTTGGCCGGGTCGGTCTCAAGGTGGATTCGAACCTTAGGACCGACCTTGTTGTTTGGTCCGGTTTGCGGTTAAAGATGGTATAGGCCTCCGCTGCACGCCGGGTCTGCGATACGGAAAGGCGGAAGCGGAAGCGTCGCGTTTAGCTACGACAGTGGGGAGGAAATGATTTGAGAATATTCGAAGCCGCCTGCGTCATCGACGCAAAAGCCGCGTTGGCGGAAGGCCCTGTATGGGATGAACGGTTGAACGAGCTGATCTGGATCGATATCGAGGGGTATCATCTTCACCGCTACCGGCCGTCGGACGGAAGGCGGCGGCAGTACGAGCTGCCGCTGAAAGCGGGCGCGGCCGTCCCGGCCGAGGACGGTTCATGGATTCTCGCCTTGGAGGACGGCTTCTACCGTTTCGATTGGGAAACCTCGCTCAACCCTGCGCTTATCGCCCGCAAGACGGACGATTCGGATGCCCCGCAGCCGATGCGCATGAATGACGGCAAGTGCGATCCTCAAGGCCGTTTCTGGGCGGGTACTATGAACGCCGACAACAACCGGCTCGCCGCTTTGTTCACGCTTGACCCGCAAGGCCGCGTCACGAAGCGTTTATCGGGCGTCGTCTGCTCGAACGGGCTGGCCTGGACCGCGGACGGCAATGCTATGTATTACATCGACACGCCGACCCGGGTCGTCAGTGCGTTCGATTTTAACGGCTTGACGGGGGAATTAACCAATCGGCGGACGGTTGTGTCGATACCGGAAGGGGAAGGCAGTCCCGACGGCATGGCGATCGACGCAGAAGGAATGCTGTGGGTGGCGCACTGGGGCGGCTGGCAAGTGTCCCGTTGGAATCCGACCACCGGGGAGAAGCTGGCGGCCGTCCGCGTTCCGGCGGCGAACGTGACCTCCTGCGCGTTTGGCGGAGAGGGGCTGGATGAGCTCTACATCACGACGGCGCGGACTGGCCTCCGTGCCGAGGAGGCGGACAAGCAGCCGCTTGCGGGCGGGATTTTCACGGTGAATCCCGGGGTTAACGGTCTGCCTGTCGCGCGGTATAGAGGATAGCAAGGGATCGCGGAATGTCATTAGAGTCGTGTCACCTTTCCTGCGCTTTTTCTGTCTTTATTAACCGAATGTTATGTTCTGGAATCGACAACCGGCGGATCGTGCGAAAAGCGCACACCTTCTCGCAATTGCGATTATAATAGAGAGAGAGAACGATAATGGGGGGCGACGTCATGCTTTTTCGGCATATTCTGGTCGCGTACGACGGTTCGAAGCAGGCGGTGAAAGCGCTCGAGAAAGCTGTAGGCCTGGTGGAGGCTTGCGGCGGCGGCACGAAGCTGACGGTAGTTCATATTCTGAATCTGGCCCCCATTATGACGGGCGACATGCTGTTCGCGCCGACGGCGGCGATGGAGACGCTGGCTGTCGAGCGGGCCGAGGCGGTGGTGGCGGAGGCCAAGCTGAAGACGGCCCCGGTTGTGCGGGCGACGGTCGAGATGCACCTCGGCACGCCGGCGAAAATGGTGCTCAGCCTGGCCGAGGAGCACGGCTGCGATCTGATCGTGCTCGGCAGCAGGGGGCTTGGCAAGCTGCGGGAGTTCGTCCTCGGCAGCGTAAGCCAGCATGTCGTGCAGTATGCGAAAATACCGGTGCTTGTCGTGAAGTAGCGCAGCTTGGAGCGCTCGATTAACAATGACGATCCCCTGCCGGCTCCCGGCAGGGGATCGTCATTGCGGCGTGGAAGCCGGGCGGCTTAACCGTTCAGGTTATCGGCCCTTGCTTCTCCGCCCTTGCGCCCAATCTGCTGATAAAACGCCTTCGCTCAGCGCCATGTCCAACCACTCCTTGATTTATAATTGACGGCGCATAACGCGCGCATCAACTATATACCATCGAAGCTTTTGTATTTTTATACTTTCTTTATGGAATTTTACAGCAGCTTCCCGGATAATTAGATAAGGGTTCCCGGCATGTTCATTGAACCCAAATCGGGCGCCTGTCGTCCAATGAATCAGAGGTGGCCATTGTGCACTCCGAATCCCGGTTCGATTACTTGAAATATATGAGCGACGATACGGACCGCCGAGCGGTTTTGAACGACCTGATGTCGACCTACGGGAAGGATGTATGGAATTTCGCCTTCAGCATGACGCGCAAGTGGGACCAGGCGGACGACATCACACAAGAGGTTTTTATCAAAGCTTACCGCAATCTTCATACGTTCCGCTGCGAATCCTCGATGAAGACGTGGCTGCTCGCCATTACCCGCAATATGGTGCTCGATTACCGCAAATCGGCTTTTCTGCGCAAGGTGACGCTTGTCGATGCATTCAAGAAGCAGGCGACCGGCCGCTCGGCCGAAGGCGAAGTCATCGAGTCGATGGCGGTCAACGAAATGTGGAAGAAAGTATTGCTGCTGCCTCACAAATACAGGGAAGCGGTCATTCTGTTTGCCCATCAACAGTTGTCGATCAACGAGATAGCCGAGCTGCTTGGCGTGAGCGAGGGCACCGTTAAATCGAGACTGTTTCATGCGCGGAAGAAGCTGGCAGCGATAAGGGGAGGTGACGGCGATGGACTCGATGGATAAAAAGCTGAAGCGTGATCTGTCGGGCGGTCCGCTTACCCGCAGCGGCTTCAACGAACGGCTGCGAAGCCGCATTGAGGAACAGCTGGGCGAGAAGCCGGCCGGTCGAGGCAGACGGCTGTTTCAGCTCGGCCGGGCGGGAGCGGGCCTGCTGGCATTGGCCGCGGTTCTGATCATGCTCGTGCAGTTGCAGACCGGTCCGGCGGCGCTTAAGCAAGCCGCGGACGCGCCCGGCACGAATGGCGGCATATCCGATGCCGGCTTTGCTTTGCCCGGAGGGGCGGCGGCGGCTCGCCGCTCCGCGCTGCTGATCGCCCTGCGAACCGACGGCGAAGGCGATTCTTACGAGAGCATGTACCGGACGCTGCTCGTCACGACCGAAGGCGGAGAGCCCATTGTTCAGGCCGAAGGCGCGGGCATTCTGATGCCTTTCAAGATCGATTTCTGGAGGCTCGTCACGGCGGATTCGGACGATGGAGGCGGTTTTTACCGCACGGTGACCGCTTACAACACGTCGTTCGCCGACAAACAGGCAGCCCCGCTGCTCAAGCGTAAAGAGGATATTGGGCAATACGGCGCCGTGAAAGAGAAGGTTGTGTTCGCAGGCAACCGGTACGTGGCGATTGCGCGGCAATCGGCGGGGAAGGAATCGATGTGGGTGATGGACATTCTGCAGCTGGGGCAACCGCGCGTGCTGTCTCAGCTCGCCGGCAATGCGGAGCCTCACGCCGCCGCCGTCGTGACGGCGGAGGGCCGGCTCGGAGCGGTGTCGTCGGAAGAGCCGGCCCTGGCGGGCAAGGATGTGATTCACAATTGGACCATTGCCCGGAATCAGGGTGAATGGAGCGCTTATCGTACGCCCGGCGGCGGTTCGGAAGGGATGACGAAGCTGCCGTAC
>NZ_KK082216.1:3804-6934 GCF_000598065.1 Paenibacillus darwinianus
TCGGCTGGGATGAAATCCGCAGCGTGGAGCCGGCGGCCAGAGACGCTTTTACATCGCCCAACGGGAATCTCGCCGCGATCGTTACCGACCGGAGCCTGGTGCTGCAAGGAGCGGACAATGGCAAGCTTGCCGGCCTTGCGGTTGAAGTTCCTCTCAACGCCGGCGAGCAGGTTGTCATGGCGCAGTGGGCGACGGGATCGGGATATGTGGACATGTGGAAAGCAAAGGCCGGCGCGCTGTTGAAGGGCGGCATAGCGCCGAAGACGTAACAACCGATGACAGCGGTACAAGCACGAGTACAGGACGAAGCCTGGTGCCGTCATACGGCGAGCATCCATTCGCGCAGCGCGACCGCATGCATCGGCTTGCCGTAGAAATAACCCTGCATGACACGGCAGCCTCGCGATTGCAGAAACAGGATCTGCTCCTCCGTCTCCACCCCTTCGGCAACGATGTCCAGTTGAAGATGGCGGGCCATCGCGATAATCGTGCTGATGATCGCCTGTTTCGACGGCACTTGGCTCTGCTGGATGAACAGCTGGTCGATCTTCAGTGTGTCGATTGGAATCCGGTCGAGATTGCCGAGCGAGGAATAGCCGGTGCCGAAGTCGTCCATCGACACACGTACCCCTAGCGCCTTAACTTCCCGCAGCTGGACGATCGTGCCTTCAATATCGCGCATCGCGATGGATTCGGTAATCTCCAGCTCAAGATCGGACGGGTCCATGCCCGAGTCGGCGAGTGCCTCGCGCACCATCGTGCCGAGCATGCCGCTTTCGAAGACGCGGATCGACATGTTGACCGATACGCAGACCTTGGGAAGGCCTTCCGCCTGCCAAGTCCGGTTCTGCTTACATACCTCGTACATCATCCAGCGGGTGATGGCTACGATCATGCCGTTCTCCTCGGATATCGGAATGAATTCCGAAGGCGAAACAGGGCCAAGCTTGCCGTGGTTCCACCGGAGCAGGGCTTCGATGCCGGTTAAGCGTCCCGCATCGGCGTCCCATTTGGGCTGGTAGTGAATGGCAAGCTCATTCAGCTGCATCGCCTTGCGAAGCCCTCTTTCAAGCTCGTGACGGCGGTTAATGGCAAGCTTTGTTTCCTCGTCGTATACGCTGTGGCGATTGCGGCCCGCCGACTTCGAAGCATACATGGCGATGTCGGCTGCTTTGAGCAGCGAGGTGCGGTCGGACCCATGCTGCGGAGACAGGCTGATGCCGATGCTCGCCGTCATCATAAATTCCGAATCATGCAGCTGGAACGGCTGCTTGAGCGAAGCGAGCAGCGCCGCCGCCAGCGCTTCCGCTGCGGCGCGTCCGCCCTCCGCGACGATCAGAAATTCGTCCCCTCCGAACCGGAACAGCTGTTGTCCGGCCGAGGCGGCCTGGGCCAGACGGCGCGCGGCTTGCTGGATAAACAAATCGCCCATATCATGTCCGAGCATGTCGTTGATCGCCTTGAACCGGTCAAAGTCGATAATCATCAAATAGCCTTCCCGGTAACCGGCGAACGTTTGTTCGAAATGCTTGGCTAACCGCTGACGGTTCGGCAGCCCGGTAAGCGAGTCGCGGTAAGACATTTGCCGCCGGCAGCGGACAAGATAAGCCGCATAGAACGCCATCGCCGCCACGACAGCGATCAGAAGGGAAAGAAGGACCACCACAATTTCGTATTCCTCATAAATCTGCTTCATAGGTTTACCTGCCCTGCCACAATATCCGGTCGGATGTTTGCGATAAATTTCGAAGACTGTCGTCGATTTGTGGAAAGAAGTCGGACATTGCAAAACCCCCGCTGGCCGCAAAATTATGCATTTGTTCATTATTTCTGTCCTATATTCGATTATAACGGATGGCGATGTTTCGATAAATAGGGCTTGCTGAATGATTTTTATCCGAAATTCAGAGCTAGGCGCCGACGTGACAGCATCGTGAAAATAAGGCAAAAAAGAACGCGGAGCCTGCGCTCCAGGTTCATCACCAGAAGTTGCAGCGTAATAACCGATTCGCTTGTCTTTGCAAGGCGTGCTCGAATGCAGCCAAGCCCGTACTTGCGCTTGCCTTCTCCGAACTTGCCTTCTATTGCGTTACGTTCTCCGGTGTCCTGTTTGGCAACTTGCTTCTCTTCGCTTGACGGACCGTTTTTGGGTTTTCGCCCTAAGGCCGGCCCGCTGAGCCGGATGCCAAGCTGTTTGCAGAAACTTCGGTTCTCGCGCGTGCGGTAGATTTGATCGGCTTGTACGACAGCCGGGTAGTACCCCATTGCTTGCGGTACTGCTCGATCACGTCAATGAGCGTCGTGCTCTCGTTGAAGTTATCCCAAGACATTCGATCAAGGAACGCATAGCCTTTCGTCATGCTCACGGCGATCTTGGCTCCGAACTCGACTCGCGCCTTGGCTTTCCCGCGTACGATCGGTCTGACATGCGGCTGATGAATGCTGACGATCCGGTCTTCCATCTGGTGAGAACGCTCGTTGTACATTTGAAGCTGCTGACGGTAAAGTTCATGAATCACCAGCAGGTCGCGGTAGGCTTTGCGGCTAAGCAGCGTAAGCGGCTGCTCCTTTGCTTGCTTGGCGATGATCTCCAAATTCCGTCCGACGTAACCGAGCTGGCGTCTGATCGCTTTGCGGATTACTTTCGGTCCAGGCCTGCGCTGCTTGGACACCGCTAGAAACTGCTTGCGCGCTTTTTTCCGGTAGGTACGCGGTTTCGCCGTTTGTCCGATGACCGGCTCATGCAGCGTATCGATGATCGCTTCGAGCTTTTCGCGCGCTTCATTCAGCAGATTCAGATCTGTCGGATAAGCCACATCAGCTGGCGCGCAGGTGGCGTCCACCAGCACCGTTCCTTGATTCGGCAGCGCAGGCGCTTCCGATTCTGCGGACGATACCGGATGTACTTCGGAAACAGGCGCGGTCGTTTCAAGCGCCTTTGACTCGGCAACCATCTGCTCCACGGGAGGGGCTGCTTCTGACGATTCGACTGACGCTTCCACCAACATCGTTTGCTGCTCGGCTTCAGCAGCAGGAACGCGCTTCTTTGACTGCTTCACTTTGACTCCGTCGCCGCTTGAGTCGTTGTTGTCGTCATCGTCCTTCATTTCCTTCGCGCCTACGGAGGCGA
>NZ_KK082217.1 GCF_000598065.1 Paenibacillus darwinianus
CTGGATCGGGCCGGACCGGATTCTGTTCGGGAGCGACTACGCGATCTGGGAGCCGAGCTGGCTTATTGAGAAATTTATGGCGATGGAGCTGCCTGAAGACATCCGGGAGGAGACGGGCGTGACGTTCGATAGAAGCGTGAAGAAGAAGATTCTTGGCGAGAACGCGGCGGCGCTCTATGGTATCGATATCGAGGCGCGGAAGGAGAAGTTCCGGGAATGCGACTTGGCTCGCATGATCGCAAGCCGCGAACGAATCGCTTAAGACGACTGAGACGGCTAGGCGCATTGGCGGCGCCATCTGAAGGAGGAATCCGATGGATAGAGAACGAGAAGTATACGCGAAGCTCGATCAAGTGTACGATCCGGAACTGGATCAGCCATTGACGGAACTTGGATTCATCGAAAGCGCGCGCGTTCGCGGCAACGACGTGGAAGTCGTCTTCCGGCTCCCGACGTACTGGTGCTCGCCGAACTTTGCCTTCATTATGGCTGAAGATATTCAGCGCTCCGTCTCCGAGCTCGATTGGGCGGAGAAGGTCGAGGTGAATCTGATCGATCATTGCGCTTCCGGCGAGATAAACCGAGGCGTGACAAGGGGGAAGCGGTTCAGCGAGTCGACGAGCGAGTTTGGAGCGTCGGACGGGGAACTCGATGAGCTTCGCAAGAAATTCGTCGTGAAGTCGTTCCTTGCCCGCGGGGAGCGGCTCATGAAGCATCTGCTTCGCGAGCATGGCGATCCTTACGAACGATTCGCCTGTATGACGTTCGACGAGCTAGAGGCTCGCGATCTGTCAGGCGAAGGAGACGCGCTTCGCCGGCGGTACGCGGAGAAGAGAGCACAGCTCGGTATCGATGGCGCTCTGGCCTTCACGACGCCGGAAGGAGAGCCGCTGCAGCCGGACGAAGTGAAAGACTTCTTGTTGAACGCCAAGCGGACGCGGCTGAGCATGGAGTTTAACGCCCACTATTGCAGGGGGTTGTTGGAGGCTCGCTATAACTTGGCTCCCGCCGACGCCGCGAGCACGTGACACAAGCGTTCCGGAATGCGTGGGGGCATCTCTCGCGTCGTGCGTATTCCTGTAACGATAGATAACTTAAGTAAAGGATCGGTGATGAACATGAGTAAGAAGGTTCTTATTATGACGGGCGATGCTGTAGATTGCCTGGAAGTCTACTATCCGTACTACCGCTGCTTGGAAGAGGGGATCGACGTCACGATTGCGTCCCCGACGAAGAAGAAGTTGCAAACGGTATGCCACGATTTCTTGCCGACCATGGAGACGTTCACTGAGCTGGTCGGCTATAAAATCGACTCGGATGCGTCCGTTGACGACATCAACCCTGCCGATTTCGACGCGTTGATCATCCCTGGCGGCCGCGCGCCGGAGTATATCCGGATGAACAAGAAGGTGCAGGATATCGCGGCACACTTCCTGCAAGAGAATAAGCCGATGGGCGTTATCTGCCACGGTCAGCTCGTGCTGACGACGATTCGCGAACATATTCAAGGCCGCTCTATGACGGCTTACACGTGCTGCCGTCCCGAGGTCGAAGCGGCGGGGGCGAATTACGTGGAGAAGATGGTCGTCGTCGACGGCAATCTGGTGACGGGGCACGCTTGGCCGGATCTGCCGGGCTTCATGCGGGAATTCTTCAATCTGTTGAACGTGAAGGAGACCGTGTCGGTCTAGGATTGACTCGAGGCCGGTTGCAGGCTCCATGGAACGGGAAACCGGCGCGCTCCGCATGGTTCGGGTGCGCCGGTTTTCATTTGACCTCATACGAAGGTTTGGTGATGAATCTGCGACTCTCACCCGAACTGGCCAAGAAGATCATTCGTGAAGTCGAGTCCGCTCTGAACGAACGCCTGATCGTCGTGGACGATCAAGGCATCATTATTGCCTCCACCGAACAAGAGCGAATCGGCACCTTCCACGAAGGGGCGACGATCGTAATGAGCACGAGGCGCAAGCTGCATATCACCGAGGAAGACGTCCGCACGCTTAGAGGCGTGAAGCCGGGCATTAATCTCCCGATCTTCTTCAACAAGCAGGTCATCGGCGTCATCGGCATCTCGGGAACTCCCTCCGTGGTCGAGCCTTACGCGGAGTTGCTTCGGCGCATGACCGAGTTTATTATCCGGGAGGCGACCCGGAAAGAGAAGGAAGAGTGGGAAAAGCGAGGATTAGAGGCGTACTTCTACGAGTGGGTGCATGCCAACGACGTCGATCAGGAACTTGCGGATCGCGGGCATATTCTCGGTATCTCGACGGAGCTTCCACACCTGTGCGTCCTTTTTCAGACGGAGCTGTCTCCGAAGGACGATCTTTTGCGCGAAGCTCAATCGCTCATGACGGATTACTTCCAGAGATTGTATGAACGCGACGCCGCCGATTACTTCCTTCGATGGGGCAACGGCCAATTTCTGTTGATCAAGCATATGCCGGAGGCCGGTACGACGCAGTTTCGCAAGTTAGGCAAGGATTTCACGAAGTGGCAGCATTATTTTGCCCGGAATCATCGCGTTCACTTGTCAATTGGCGTGGGAAAAACCGTTGAACCGTTTCGCTTGCACCATTCCTACGGAGAAGCTCGCAAAGCGCTGAAGATTTCCCAGGTGCGTCGCCGTCCGATGTTGTATGGTGATTTGCTGCTAGATATGGTATTGGAGGAAATCAGCGCACAGACGAAAGAGGAATTCATCCGACGCATTCTTCGAACCGTCGATACGGATCAGGAGCTATTGGAGACGATGCTGGTTTATTACCAGAAGCAGCTTTCGATCAAGGACAGCGCGGACGCGCTGCACATTCATATCAATACGCTGCATTATCGCTTGAACCAGATTCGGGAACTGACGGGCATTAACCCGAAGTCGCCCGAGGGAATCACTTTATTTTCGATCGCGCTGTCGTTATTAAAGATGGATATCTATTCGACGAATCCGGAGGAAGAAAACGAGACGTCCGTTCGTATTTGAGACAGATACGAGGCGGCGTCTCAAGCAGGATAGCGAGGAGAGGGGGACTTCGGATGGTACCGGCAACGATAAAAGCCCGATTAATCGACATCGTAGGCGAGAACCAATATCGCGATTCGAACGAAGCGAGGCTTGCCTACTCTTACGACGCAACGCCGAATTTTCAAGCTCTCCCCGATGCCGTATTAATGCCGCAGACGACGGAGCAAATCCGAGCGATCCTGCGCTTGTGCGATGAATCCCGTATCCCGATCGTGCCACGGGGCTCGGGAACGAATCTGTGCGCCGGCACATGTCCGACTGAGGGCGGCATCGTCCTCACATTCAATCGGATGAACCGTATTCTGGAGATTGATGAGGAAAATTTAACGGCGACGGTACAACCCGGCGTCATCACGAAGACGCTGATCGAGGCGGTGGAGGCGCGGAATCTGTTCTATCCGCCGGATCCGAGCTCGATGAAGATTTCGACGATCGGCGGCAACATCAACGAATGCTCGGGTGGACTGCGCGGTTTGAAATACGGCGTGACCAAAGACTACGTCCTCGGCCTGGAAATCGTCCTGCCGAACGGGGACCTCGTCCGCACCGGCGGGAAATCAACGAAAGACGTTGCCGGCTACGACCTGACGAAGCTGTTCGTCGGTTCGGAAGGCACCCTCGGCGTCATCACCGAAGCGACACTGAAACTCGTTCCGATGCCGGAAAGCAAGAAGACGATGCTTGCCCTCTTCGAGGACATTGACGCAGCTGCCAGCACGGTATCGGCGATCATCGCGAATCGGATCATTCCGGCAACGCTGGAATTTCTTGACCAGCCGACCTGCAAGGTCGTGGAGGAATACGCCAAGGTCGGCCTTCCGACCGACGTCAACGCGGTGCTACTGATCGAGCAGGACGGAGTGCCGGAGGTCGTTGAACGCGATATGCAGCGCATCGCGGATATCTGCCGCGAGGGTCGTGCAGTCTCGGTGAAGATTGCGCAAAGTTTGGCAGAAGCCGAGGCGTTGAGCACGGCTCGGCGTACGGCGCTTTCCGCCCTCGCGCGCATGAAGCCGACGACGATCCTCGAAGACGCGACGGTGCCGCGCTCAAAGATCGGTGACATGGTGAAAGCAATCAACGACATCGCCAAGAAATACGACGTGATGATCTGCACGTTCGGGCATGCGGGCGACGGCAATCTGCATCCGACGTGCCCGACGGACGCACGCGATGCCGGCGAGATGCATCGCGTCGAGCAGGCGTTCGAGGAGATATTTCTCAAGGCGATCGAACTGGGCGGCACCATCACCGGGGAACACGGCGTCGGCGTTATGAAGCGTCCTTACCTGGCTTTGAAGGTTGGCGAAGCCGGAGTTGCCGCAATGCAAGCGGTGAAGAGCGCTTTCGACCCGAACAACATCATGAATCCCGGCAAAATGTTCGCGAAAGATGCACGCAAGAGAGTGGTGATCAACGGATGAACGGGAAAGCGGCAAGCGACATTCGCGATGGCTTTCGGGAACGCCTGGACTATAACGAGCTTATGAATTGCATGCGTTGCGGCTTTTGTCTGCCGTCTTGCCCGACTTATGGGCAGGAACAATACGAAGGAGCGTCTCCGCGGGGCCGTATAGCGCTCATGAAGGGCGTCGTCGACGGCGTCATCGAGCCGGATGCGGACGTGGAGCGGCAGTTGGACCTCTGTCTCGGCTGCCGCGCGTGCGAGCCCGTTTGCCCTTCCGGGGTGAAATACGGGCACTTGTTAGAGGAGGCTCGCGACGTGATCCAATCGAAGAAGCAGCACAAGCTGCCGGTTCGTCTCGTGCGCATGTTTGTTTTTCGGGGCCTGTTCCCCCGCATGAAGTGGATGCGGCGTCTTCATGTGGCCATCTATTGGTACCAGAAGAGCGGTTTGCAACGCCTCGTCCGAGGCGCCCGGGTCTTGCGGGCGCTGCCGGGCAACCTCGAGCAGCTCGAGCGTACGCTGCCGGACGTGCCCGGTCCGGCGGCGTTGCGCTCTCGCCCTACGGCACTTAGCGCGTTCGGCGAGCCGAAGATGAAAGTTGCTTTTTTCCGGGGCTGTCTGATGGATACAATGTTCATGGAGACGAACGACGCAACGATGACGCTGTTGCGCATGGCCGGTTGTGACGTCGTCGTTCCTCCGGATCAAGGATGCTGCGGCGCGTTGCATGCACACGGCGGAGAGAAGGAGATGGCCAAGCGACTGGCCAAGGCGAATATCGAGGCGTTCGAGGCGGCGGGAGCGGATGCAATCATTTCGAATGCGGGAGGTTGCGGGGCGCTATTAGTGGAGTACGATCACTTGCTTCGGGACGAACCGCAATGGCAGGAGCGCGCGAAAGCGTTCACGTCAAAAGTGCGCGATTTCACCGAAATTTTGATCGAGCTGCGTTTCGCCGATCGGCGACTGTCGCTTCCGGAACAACGGGTGACCTATCAGGATTCTTGTCATCTTCGGAATGTAATGGGAACGTCGAAGGCGCCAAGAGAGCTGCTTCGCTCGATCGCCGGCATCCGCTTTCGAGAGATGGAGGAGGCGGATCATTGCTGCGGATCGGCGGGGATCTACAATATTACGGAAAGCAAGATGTCCATGGGAATCTTGGACTATAAGATGGAGAAAGTACGCCATACCGAAGCGCATACGATCGTCACAGCAAATCCAGGGTGTCTCTTGCAGATGAAGCTAGGCATCGTCAGGGAAGGCGCCGAGGCGCGCATGAGGGCGGTTCATCTCGCGGATTTCCTGTTGGAGGCGGCGTTGCACGACAGCATGTCAGGCGGTAGTGCCTGACATTTTTTTTAGCCGGAGTGGAGATTCGTACAGAAAATAGGGGGGTGGAATGCATGTTTTTTAGTTCGATGACCATTGGAAAACCTGCTTGGAAACCCTATACTCAAGATATTGAAAGCGCTTTCTAATCTAGTGAAATCCAAGGAGGAATGACCATGTATCGTATGCCGGACGGAGACGAAATCTTCATTGTTGACGCACACATCGCGTTATGGGACGGCAGCAAGGAGAACCAATTGAACGTGCAGGGCGACCAGTTCATCAGCTGCTTTTACGACTACCACAAGAACCTGAGTCCGAAAGAGTATTTGTGGCCGAAGGAGAAGTTCTTGAAGTACAGCGCGGATACGCTCGTGGAAGACGTCTTCGTGAAGGGGTACGTGGACATGGCGATCTTCCAGCCGGTGTATTTGAAGGAGTTCTACAAGAACGGGTTCGGGGATTTCGCGGCGAATCAATTGCTGTCGGAGCAATATCCGGGACGTCTGATCTGCAACGGGACGTTCGATCCGCGTCACGGGGAACGGGGGCTCGAGCAGCTGGAGAGGGACCGGGAGAAGTACGGATGGACCGGGGTGAAGCTGTACACGGCGGATTGGTACAGGGGTTCGAAGGGTTATAAGCTGACGGACGACTGGTCGTACCGGTACTTGGAGAAGTGCCAGGAGATTGGCATTACGAACATTCATGTGCACAAGGGGCCGACGATCATTCCGCTGAACCGTGACGCGTTCGACGTGGCGGACATCGACGATGTAGCGAGCGCGTTCCAGGGATTGAACTTTATTGTAGAGCACGTGGGCTTGCCGCGGCTCGAGGATTTTTGCTGGATCGCGACGCAGGAGCGGAACGTGTACGGTGGCCTGGCAGTAGCAATGCCGTTCATTCATACGCGGCCGCGGTATTTCGCAGAGA
>NZ_KK082218.1 GCF_000598065.1 Paenibacillus darwinianus
GCCGAAGGCTCGACGGGCTGTTCCTGCGTCATGCCCGGCACCGCCGCCGAATTGCCTGCGCCGCCGTTTTTCGCCTCGTCGTACGTAATCGGGAACGAATCGGTGAATTTACCGTCGCGGTAAACGGTAACGACCGCTTCCGTATTCGGCCCGAGCACGACCTCAACCGGGAACGACTGCGTATCCTTGATCGTTTTTTTGCCCCAATCGATCTTCTCGCCGCGGGCATCCGAATACTCGATCCGGATCTCGCTGGACTGGCCGATAACCGCAGGCGAGATGAGAATGTTGAATGTATACTTCAGCGCATCGTCGGGCAGGCCGGAGCTGACGGTAACCGTCACTTCGCTGCCTTTGGCCACCGCATCCCCCGCCTTATACGGGAATTGGTCGATAACCGTACCTTCCGGGGAATAGCTCGGCTCCTTCACCACTCCGGAATCGGGACCCGGCTTCAGGCCTCGCTTCTGTAGCTCGTTCAGCGCCACCTGCTGCTTCATGCCCAGCAGGTTCGGCATCTCGAACGTCTCTCGCCCCTTACTGACGGTGAACGCAATTTTGTCCGCTCCCGGATCGAACGAAGCGCCGGCTGCGATGGACTGGGCGATAATGCTGCCTGGGGCCGCATCGTCAAATACTTCCTCCCTGGAAATTTGCTCCTCCTCGACCATGCCGAGATTGACCAGTTCCTCCACGGCGTCCGCATACTTGCGCCCGCTGAAATCCGGCATTGCCTCCATACGAGGTCCCTTGCTTACGTACAGCTTGATGAACGAGCCTTCCTTGACGCGCATGTTCGTCTTGCTCTGCTCGAACACCGTATCCTTCGTCACGTCTTTCCGCTCCTCATAAACGACAGGTTCTTCCACCTTCAACCCGGCATCGGCAAGCATCTGCCGCGCGGCGGCCTCGGTTTGGCCGACGACATAAGGCACATCCACTTCATTGGTATCCATGATGCCGATAACCGTTCTTACGCCCATATACACAAGAAAAATGACCAGCAGAGTAATCAGAACCGTGAGAAGCGGCTTAACCCATCTGCGTTTCGTTTCCGGCTCGTCGACCCATTTCGTCTCGACGCCGGCTGACGCCGCAGCGGCGCCGCGGATGGCCGGCATCGCTCTCGTCTCGTCCAAATCCTGCGTAAAGGCGATCTTGGGCTCGTTCAGCCTCTCGGGCTTCAGGCACGTTTCCAGATCCTCCAGCATTTCCTGCGCGGAGGCATACCGCTCGGAGCTGTTTTTGCGCATCGAACGCAGAATGATATTTTCCAAGCTCTGCGGAATATGCGGGTTGACCTGCCGCGGCTCCTCGAAATCGTCCTGAAGATGCTTGAGTGCGACGCTGATCGGGCTTTCGCCGAGAAAAGGCAGTCTGCCCGTCAGCATCTGGTACAGCACGATCCCTAGGGAATACAGGTCGGATTTCTCGCCGGTGCTGATCCCTTTCGCATGCTCGGGCGAGAAATAATGAACGGAACCGACCACCGACCCCGTCTGTGTGATCGTCGAAGACGTGACCGCGCGGGCGATGCCGAAATCCGTCACCTTCACGCGGCCGTTTTTTCCGATCAGAATGTTATGGGGCTTAATATCGCGGTGGATGATCTGATTCTGGTGGGCATGATCAAGGGCGTCGCAAATTTGCACGGCAAAACGGACCGCCTCCTCCGTCTGCAGCGGCGCGCGTTCCTTGATCAAATCGTTTAAATTGCTGCCTTCCACGTATTCCATCACGATGTAGTGCGTGTCTTCCTCCTCGCCGACATCGTAGATGCTGACGACGTTCGGATGCGACAAGGAAGCGGCCGACTGGGCTTCCCGCCGGAATCGGCGGACAAATTCCTCGTCATGGCCGAATTGCTGGCGCAAAATTTTGACGGCGACTTTACGGTTGAGCAACACGTCGTGCGCTTTGTAGACAAGCGCCATGCCGCCGCTGCCGATTCGTTCGATTATTTCATAACGTCCGCCAAGCTCCCGTCCGATCATCCTATCACCTCTTCTTCATCGCCGGCCGCATGGTCGATCAAAAGCACGGTGACGTTATCGTCGCCCCCGGCATGCAGGGCAAGCTCAATGAGCCGCTCCGCCTTGCCGTCGAGATTTGGCTCTGCGTCAAGCAGCGCCGCGAGCATCTCGTCCTCGCCGACCATCGAATATAAGCCGTCGCTGCACAGCAGCAGCATATCGCCGGGCGTCCAGGCAAAACCCTTGACATCCACCTCTACGTGCCGGTCGGTTCCAAGCGCCCGGGTAAGCACATTGCGGCGCGGATGGTTGGCCGCCTCCTCGGCGCTGATCTGGCCCGATTTCGCCAGCTCGTTGACGAGCGTATGATCCTCCGTCAGCAGACGGAGCCGACCGTCATGAAGCCGGTAGGCGCGGCTGTCGCCGATATGCCCGATAATGCCGCTGCCTTCAAAAAGCATCGCGGCCACGACCGTCGTTCCCATATTATGGTAACGGTCGTTCTGCGAAGCCATTTCGTATACGATCTCGTTTGCCTGCAGTATCGCTTGTCTGATCAACGTCTTGGCCTGCTCCGGATCCAATGGATCCTTGTAGTCCCGCAGCGACTCGCGGAACGTGTCGACCGCCAGCTGGCTGGCGACGTCGCCGGCCTGGTGGCCGCCCATGCCGTCCGCCACAATGGCGACCGTTATACCGTTCTCCAGCTGGCCCACCCACGCACGGTCCTCGTTCACGAGCCGGATGCGTCCGATGTCACTCCGGTTTGCCGTTCTCAACGATTGTTCACCTCGCCGACTCCATATGCTTCGCACGCAGCTGTCCGCAAGCTGCGGCGATATCGTGCCCCTGCTCCCTGCGGATCGTCGTGTTAATTTTTTTCTTTTCCAGAATGCGCTGAAACTCAAAAATGTCCTCCCGAGGCGTCCGCACATAATCGCGCTCGGGCACGTGGTTGACCGGAATCAGATTAACGTGGCACAGCAATCCCTGCAGCACATCCCCCAGCTCCTCCGCATGCTCGGGACGGTCGTTGACGCCGCCGATCAAGGCGTATTCGAACGTGACGCGGCGGCCCGTCTTGGCGATGTAGTACCGCAGCGACTCCATCACGTCGTCGAACGGGAAACGCCGGTTGACCGGCATCAGCTTCGAGCGGAGCGCATCGTTCGGCGCGTGGATCGAAATCGCCAGATTGATCTGCGTGTTCTCCTCGGCGAACTTGTAGATGCTCGGCACGATGCCGCTTGTGGACACGGTAATATGCCGCTGTCCGATGTTAAGTCCTTTCTCGTGGATCATAATGCGCAGAAAAGCCATCGTCGCGTCATAGTTTTCGAACGGCTCGCCCGAACCCATAATGACGATGCTGGAAATGCGCTCTTCCGTCTTGTCCAGCAGTTGCTGGGCGGTGACGACCTGCGCGACGATCTCGCCCGCCGTCAGATTGCGCTTCAAGCCGCCAAGCGTCGATGCGCAGAATGTGCAGCCGATCCGGCAGCCGACCTGGGTCGTCACGCAAATGCTGTTGCCGTAGTTATGGCGCATGACGACCGTCTCGATGGCGTGGGCGTCGTGGAGGCCGAACAAATATTTGACCGTGCCGTCCTTCGATTCGAGCCGCGTAATCTCGCTCAGCGTCACGAACCGGAATTGGGCGTCCAGCTTCTCGCGCAGCGGCTTCGACAGGTTGCTCATGTCCTCGAATGAGGTCACACGCTTGACATACAGCCAATCGAACAGCTGCCCGGCGCGGAACGCCGGCTCCCCGTTCTCCTTCATCCAGCCCTGAAGCTGCTCGAGCGTGTAATCATATATAAAAGGTTTCGTTTCAACCGTTTCCTTCCGGTCGATCGTTTGTTTCGTTTCGCTCATTTCCTTACCACCCGTTCCGCTTTCGGTTGGCGGCGCGTTGTTCTGTGTCCGTCCGCTCCGCAAACCCTTATTTTGACCATCCATCCTGCTATTGTATCACAACCGGCCCGGATGGACTACCGCCGGGGACGGCGGACTCCCTGACTCGCAACGGCTCAGCGCCGGCGCAGCCTTGCGATAAAGAACCCGTCGCTGCCGAAATGCTGCGGCAGCAGCTGCACCATGCCCGGGAACGCCGCGTCATCACGAACAACGCCCGCCTCCCGCAGGGCATCCAGCACATGCGGCGGCCAATCCGGATCCAGCTCAAATTCGGCGTGCCCGGCAAGAAAACGCTCGATTTGCCCTTCGTTTTCCCTCCGCTCAATCGTGCATGTGCTGTACACAAGCGTGCCGCCGACCTTCACAAGACGGGCAGCCGCTTCCAGCAGGCGCGTCTGCAGCCCGGCAATCGCATCGACGTCCACCGGCGACTTCGCCCACTTGATTTCCGGCTTCCGCCGGATCACGCCGAAGCCGCTGCAGGGGGCGTCGAGCAGAACAAGGTCCATTGACGCATCCGGATGCTTCTCCGGCAGCTCGGCCGCATCGCCGACGGTCGTCCGGATGCAGGAAAGCCCGAGCCGTTCCGCCTGCGCGGCGATCAGCTTTTCCTTGTGCGGATGAATGTCGTTCGACCAGACCGTGCCGCGGTCCTCCATCAGCTCCGCAAGATGGGTCGACTTGCCTCCCGGAGCGGCGCAGCAGTCCAGCACGGTCATGCCCGGCGACGGCGCCGCCGTTTCGGAGACGAGCATCGAGCTCTCGTCCTGTACCGTCCACTGACCGTTCCGGTATTCGATCCGGTCGGCCAGGTTGCCTCCGCGGACCACGACGATGCCGTTCGGCGACAGCGGGGAAGGCGCCGCGTAGAGCCCCTCCTCCTTAAGCGCCGCTAGAACGGCATCGCGCCCGGCCCGCAGCGGATTGATGCGTATCGAGCTGTTCGGCGGCTCGTTGCCTGCGGCGCAGATCGCCTCCGCCGTCTCGGCGCCGTACTCCGACACCCAGCGTCCGGCCAGCCAATCCGGATAAGAATGCTTGAGCGCAATCGCCTCGGTCGTCGTCGCGCTCTCCGGCAGCGTCAATTCGCTCCGCCGCCGGTCCACATTGCGCAGCACCCCGTTGACCATGCCCGATATGCCGGCATGGCCGCGTCGTTTGGCTATGGTCACCGCTTCATTGACGGCGGCATGGGGCGGCACGCGGTCCAGATAAACCATCTGATACACGCTCATCCGCAGCAGCGCCAGCACCCAAGGCTGCAGCTTGGCCAAACCTTTGGCGACGAAACGCTCCAGCCAGTAATCCAGCGTGCGCATGCGCTGCACCGTGCCGTACACCAGCTCCGTCGCCAGACCTGCATCGGCGCGCGGCAGCTCCGCCTGCTGCAGGGCGCGGTTGAGCTCCAGGTTGCTGTAGGCTCCGTCGCGTTCGATCCGCACCAAAGCATCAAGCGCGACCTCGCGCGCCGAGCGGGCACGTTGTTGTTTGTTATTCGCCATCCGTTGTTCCTCCGAGCACCGTGCCTTCAGGCAGCCGCACGCCCTTCAACCACTCGGCGGCAGGCATCGCTTTTTTGCCCGCGGGCTGAACGTCCAGCAATTGCAGCACGCCGTCACCCGTTTGCACGAACAAACCATCGGGACCTGCCGCCGCCACCTTGCCCGGTTCGCCGCCACCCCGCTTGTCCGCCGCCGCCCGACAAGCCCACACCTTCAGCACCTCGCCGTTCCAATACGTAAAAGCGCCGGCAAAAGGCACCAGCCCCCGCACTTGATTACGGATCGTCTCCGCGCTGCGCGTCCAATCGATCCGCTCATCCTCGCGCGTCAGGTTCGGCGCATACGTCGCCTCTTCCTCGTTCTGCGGCACCGCCTGCGCGGTTCCGTCCAGAATCGACGGCAGCGTGCGCATAAGCAGCTCCGCGCCGGCTTCGCTAAGCTTCTCAAACAGCGTACCCGACGTGTCGTCGGGCGCGATCGGCACTTCCATACGGCTGATCATGTCGCCGGTATCGAGCCCCTCCGCCATATACAGGATGGTAATGCCGGTGACGCGCTCCCCGTCCATGATCGCCCGCTGAATCGGCGCGCCGCCCCGGTACTTCGGCAGCAGCGAGCCGTGCACGTTGATGCATCCCAGCCGCGGCGCGTCCAGCACCGCCTTCGGCAAAATCTGGCCGTACGCCGCGGTCACGATCAAATCCGGCTCCAGCGCCGCAATTTCCGCCGCCGCTTCCGGATTGCGCATGCGCGCCGGCTGCAGCACCGGAATGCCGCGGGCGAGCGCCGCTTCCTTAACGGGAGGCGGCGTCAGCACCTTTTTCCGGCCCTTCGATCGGTCCGGCTGAGATACGACGGCCACAACCTCGTACCCGGCGTCAAGCAGCTTATGTAAAGAAGGAACGGCGAAACCGGGCGTTCCCATGAACACGATGCGCATCCTGCTCACTCTCCGCTTCTTTTCGATTTCGCCGACGTTTCGTACAGCTCTTCTGCAATGTCCGTGAACAGGACGCCGTTCAAATGATCGATCTCATGCTGAAAAGCGCGCGCCATGAAATCGGTCGCTTCCACTTCGAACGGCTTGCCGTCGCGGTCCTGGCCCTTCACCTTGACCCGCTGCGCACGGCGGACATCGCCGCTTGTGCCGGGAATGCTCAGACAGCCTTCCGGTCCGAGCTGCTCGCCCTCGTGTTCGATGATTTCGGGGTTCACCATCTCGATCAAGCCGCTCTCCTCGCCCACGTCCACGACGATCACCCGCTTCAGAATGCCGACCTGCGGCGCGGCGAGACCGACGCCCTCCGCGTCGTACATCGTCTCCGCCATGTCCTTCAGCAGCTTGTGCAGATTGGCGTTGAATTTGGTCACTTCCTTCGCCCGTTCCCGCAGAACGGGATCCGGGTCCTTCACGATCAGCCGAATGGCCATGATGACGTTCCCTGCCTTTATATGTGAAATGAATGCCGGACATCCGGCCAAGCCTACAAAATAACCTGCGGATCGACGTCGACGGCGAACAGCACCCCGTCCTGCGAAGCACGATCCGTGAACGGAGCCATTGCCTTTCGCACGAGCGCGGCCGCGTCGATTCGTCCCCGATATTTTATCATACATTGAAAACGGTAGCGATCCTTCAGCCGCGGAATCGGCGATGCGACGGGCCCGAGCAGCTCCAATGCGCGCTCGCCGCCCGCTTCGAGCGGAGCAAGCAGCCCTTCCTCAGCGGCCGCCTTGCGCAGTTCCTCGGCGAACCGTTCCCCGGTCGACACGAGCAGCGGCAGCTGCTCATGCGAGAGCGTAATCAGCACCAGCCGGCAGAACGGCGGATACGACAGCACCCGGCGCTGCCGAAGCTCCTCCCGTACGAACGATTCGTAATCGTGGCGTTTGGCCGTTTGCACCGAATAATGCTCCGGCGAATACGTCTGCACGACGACCTCGCCCGGCAGCTCATGGCGTCCCGCCCGGCCCGCTACCTGCGTAAGCAGCTGAAACGTCTTCTCCGCCGCACGAAAATCGGGCAGATGCAGCGACGTATCCGCCGCAATCACGCCAACCAGCGTCACGTACGGAAAATCCAGCCCTTTGGCGACCATCTGCGTGCCAAGCAGCACGTCGGCCTTCCGCTGGCCGAACGCGGTCAGCAGCTTCTCATGCGAGCCTTTCTCGGACGTCGTGTCCACGTCCATCCGGATGACGCGTATGCCCGGAAAAAGCTTCGCAAGCTCCTCCTCGACCTTCTGCGTGCCCGTCCCGAAATAACGGATATGCTCGCTTGCGCAGGACGGGCATGTTTCCGGCGTCCGCTCGGCGTGGCCGCAGTAGTGGCAGCGCAGCATCCGGCTTTTCTGATGGAACGTCAGCGAGATGTCGCAATGCGGACACCCGGCCGTATAGCCGCAGGACCGGCACATGACGAATGTACTGTACCCCCGGCGGTTCAGCAGCAACACGGACTGTTCGCCGCGCTCCAGCC
>NZ_KK082219.1 GCF_000598065.1 Paenibacillus darwinianus
GGGCGAAAACCCAAAAACGGTCCGTCAAGCGAAGAGAAGCAAGTTGCCAAACAGGACACCGGAGAACGTAACGCAATAGAAGGCAAGTTCGGAGAAGGCAAGCGCAAGTACGGGCTTGGCTGCATTCGAGCACGCCTTGCAAAGACAAGCGAATCGGTTATTACGCTGCAACTTCTGGTGATGAACCTGGAGCGCAGGCTCCGCGTTCTTTTTTGCCTTATTTTCACGATGCTGTCACGTCGGCGCCTAGCTCTGAATTTCGGATAAAAATCATTCAGCAAGCCCTAATTCTACTTTTAAAAGAGAGCATCCGTTTCAGAGGATATTCAAGTGGAGGAATCACTTATGCCTGAAGCTAGACTTTTCTCCTCAAATCAACGCGTTGAAATTCTGGAGCAAATGGAAAAGACCCCATTCGATCTGCTGGTGGTGGGCGGGGGAATTACCGGCAGCGGGATCGCATTGGATGCGGCAACCCGCGGCTTCAAAGTGGGATTAATCGAAAAAAATGATTTTGCATCGGGCACGAGCAGCAGGTCTGGAAAGCTGATCCATGGCGGCCTGAAATATTTGAAGCAGGGAGACCTTGCGCTTGTGAAGGAAGTCGGCCGGGAGCGGGCGATCGTACATGAGAATGCGAGACACCTGGTGATTCCGATTCAAATGCTTTTTCCGATTGTGAAAAACGGAAGTTTTAACAAATTTACGCTCAAAATCGGACTATCGGTCTATGATCGATTAGCCGGCGTCAAAAAGGAAGAGCGGCATTTTATGCTTTCCAAAAAAGAAGTTTTCGCGCAAGAACCTCTTATTAACCGGGACACGGTTAAAGGCGGGGGCATGTACATTGAATATCGCACCGACGACAGCCGCTTAACGCTCGAAGTGGCGAAGACCGCCTTCGAACACGGAGCCCTCATCAGCAACTATGCCGAGATGGTGGAGTTTCTGCAAGATGAGAACGGCCAGGCGATCGGGGTTGTTGTTTTGGACCATGCCTCGCAGCGAACGTTTAAACTTTACGCCAAATTCATCGTCAACGCGGGCGGTCCTTGGGTGGATAAAATTCGCCGTATGGAAGGGGAGCTTCAAGGGAAACGACTTCATTTGACCAAAGGAATCCATATCGTGGTTCCCTTTGAGAGATTTCCGGTGAAGGAATCGATCTACTACGACGTCAAAGGAAGAATGATTGCCGTCGTGCCGAGAGATGGCTGTACTTATATCGGCTCTACTGAAAATGATTACTTGGGGAGCTTGGACGACATCAGGGTTTCGCAAAGCGAGGTTGACTACCTGCTGGATTGCGTGAATCTGATGTTTCCTTCCGTGGAGCTGAAGCAAGCGGATATTATTTCTACCTGGGCCGGTCTGCGCCCGCTGATTCACGAAGAGGGCAAAGCGGCGGGACACTTGTCCCGAAAAGATGAAATCTTCATCTCCGAATCGGGTTTAATTACCATTGCGGGTGGAAAATTAACGGGATACCGAAAAATGGCGGAGCGGGTCGTCAATCTGGTTCAGAGAAAAGGTGGGTTTCCCGCTGTGCCATCGAAGACGGAAACCGTCAAGCTGACCGGAGGCCGATTTGACAACGGAGAGCAGCTCAAGCAGTGTATCGGCTCCATTGCCCGGGACCGGCGATATCCCGGAATGGATGCGGAGACAGCCTCCGACCTGGTGTTCAAGTACGGGTCGAATGCCGGTAAAGTACTGGATTACCTGGAGGACATGGACACTAAAAGCCTTATCGCGGCGGAGGTCCGATTTTGTATCGAACAAGAGATGGCCATGAAGCTGTCTGATTTTTTCCTTCGTCGCACGGGCCGTCTTCTTTTCAAGAGGAAGGATATCCCTGCGCTCCTCGAGGCGGCGGCATCTGAGTTCGCGCGCGTTTTAGGCTGGGACGGCGAGCAGGCGCAGAAAGAAAAAGTACAGTTTAACGAGGAATATGCCCATGCTCTTCAATTCATTTGACAATCAGAACAATGGGGGCGGTTGAGGGATGAAGGCGGTTGAGTTGACGGGCGTATCCCGATTGGAGGTTTGCAGCCGGGAACTAGCTCCTCTGGACGAACACAGCGTTCTGCTGAAGGTGGAGGCCGTTGGCGTATGCGGCTCCGACCTTAGAATTTACCGGAACGGAGACCCGCGCGTAAGCTTCCCGAGAATCATGGGCCACGAAATCGCCGGCACGATCGCAGACAAAGGAAAAGAGGTCCGCGGCTTTGAAATAGGGGACAGGGTTGCCTTAGGGGCTCATATTCCTTGCGGGGTGTGCAGGTATTGTATCGAGGGGCAAGGACAGCATTGCGTAAAGGGCTGGACGATCGGCTATCAATTTGACGGTGGTTTTGCGGAATATGTCGTCTTGAATCGGGAGATGATGCTGAACGGTTCGGTTTGCGAACTGGAGGATCATACGCCGTTCGATGAAGCTTGCCTTGCGGAGCCGCTCTCTTGCGTGATGAACGGCCTCAAACGGTTGTCCGTCAGACCCGGCGAGACGGTTGTCGTATTCGGGGTCGGAGCGATCGGGGGCATGTTTATTTCCCTGTTAAAAAAGATGGGAGCGGGAAAGATCATTGCCGTGCAGCGTTCGGAAGAACGGAGGAAGCTCGCGTGGAAGCTGGGGGCGGACATTTGCATCGACCCGGCGCAGAACAGCGTTACCGAGACGATTCTGGAGCACACGGGGGGTTACGGATGTGACGTTTCCATCGTTACCGTGCCTTCGAACGAGGTGCAGAATCAGACCCTCACGGCAATGAGAAAACAAGGACGAGTGTTGTTTTTTGCCGGGCTGCCGAAACATTTGACAACGGAACTGAACACGAACTCGATTGTGTACAAGGAGTTAAGCCTTCTGGGCGTCCATGGCGCTTCCCGTCTGGATCATCAGGATGCGGTGAAGTGGATCAATCGGAAATTCATTGATATGAGCCCGTTCATCACCCATCGGTATTCGTTGGAGGACACGGAGAAAGCCTTTGCCGCAACGGAGCAGAAGCTCGGTTTGAAAAGCGTCGTCTTGCCAAGCCGGAAACCTTAGGGTGGGGAATTGAAAGGCCTATTCGGCGTTGATAACAAACGCAAGGCAATGGAAGCGTATCGGGAAGGTCTGAAAATGCGGATAAGCGAGCTCCTTTTCGGCGATAAGACGGGGGCGGCGCTGAGGCTGGCTGCGGCAAATTGGTTTTGCGTTCCGGGGAGGATTCAAGTATGATGGATAATGACGAATTCTAATGGATGGAGGAGAGTTACCCCGAATGAGCGCAAAAACCGGGCATTGTAAAATCGTAGACTGCACGATCCGCGACGGCGGACTCGTCAACAATTGGGATTTCAGCGTCGAGTTCGTTCAGCATTTATACCGCAGGTTGAACGAAGCGGGCGTTGATTATATGGAGATCGGCTACAAGAACTCGCCGAAGCTGCTCAAGGGCGCGGATGCCGCAGGGCCATGGCGTTTCTTGGACGATGACTTCCTGCGCAAGGTGATTCCGCAGAAGGGCAACACGAAGCTCTCCGCGCTTGTCGACATTGGCCGTGTGGATGAGAATGACATTTTGCCGCGCGAGGAAAGCCTGCTTGATCTGATCCGCGTCGCCTGCTACATCCAGGATGTGGATAAGGCGCTGAGGCTGGTGCAGCTGTTCCACGACCGCGGCTATGAGACGACGCTCAACATTATGGCGCTCTCTAACGTCATGGAGCATCAACTGATCGAGGCCTTCGAAGAGATCCGCAACAGCGTCGTCGATGTCGTATACATCGTTGATTCCTACGGCAGCCTGCTGCCAAACGATATCGACCAGCTGGTCGCCAAGTTTCAGCAGCATTTGCCGAACAAACGGCTCGGCGTGCATATGCACAACAACATGCAGATGGGCTTCGCGAACACGCTTATCGGCGCCCAGAAGGGCGTAGAGTTGCTTGATGCTTCGGTCTACGGCATGGGCCGCGCGGCAGGCAACTGCCCGACCGAGCTGCTTGTCGCCAATCTCAAAAACACGAAATACGATCTCCGCCCGGTGCTGGACATGATCGAGAACCATATGATCCCGCTTCGCGAAAAGGAAGAATGGGGCTACATCATTCCGTATATGATCACCGGCATGCTCGATGAGCATCCGCGCTCGGCGATGGCGTTGCGCAACACGCCGGACAAGGACAAGGCGGTCGATTTCTACGACAAGCTGACGACGCCGGAAGTGCTGCACGACAAATAGGAATGGACAGAAGAAGCCGGGCGGATTGCCCGGCTTTTTCTTAGCTGCTTCTAGAGATAGCCGCAGATGGTGATGCGGCGTTATTTTATCGACTCATGCGCTTAGTAGCCGGACAGCGCGCCTTCTCCACGGATGGCGGCGGCGTTGTGCGGCACGTTCGGGTGCAAATAGCCGACTCCTTCAAAGCGGCGTCCCCCGGCCGTCACGGCCGCAAGTTCTATCCGAATGTCGGAGCTCGTCCAAAACCGGGTCAGTACGTCCGTCTGCGTAATACCGTTCACGTCGATATACCAAAGCCGCGACCCCAAATCGGTGGTGACGGCAAGCTGAGCGGAGGTGAATAGAAGCTTGCAGTTCATACCTTCCTGAGCGATATGCAATTCCGCCAATTCAAACACATCCACGCTTTCGTTCCCCCTTGCCAAAGTTATCTCGATTGTAAACACCGACTACGTAAATTGCAACAAACCTTAAGCGCTATCGATTCGCGCCCGCGCAAGGGCTATCCGCTGCCGGATGCCTTGCGCGGGCGTTTTTTTGCGGTTTCGGCAAGGAACGAGGCGGAACGGCTCTATAAGGGGCTCGCGGGGTCGAATGCTCGGCGGCGACCTCGCCCGATATCCGATCACTGGACAATCGCCGGACTTTCATGGAAACTGGGAGAAGAAACATTTTGGCTGAAGGGCCGGCACGTTGATTGGCGGTTTATCAGACCCGGTCAGTGGGAAGGGCGCCGGAAATTTTAACGCAAGCTGCTGCGATAATCCGGCCGGTCGGAGGGGGGCGGAAGCTGCTGCGTTCGCGCTTGACGGCAGGCGGGCCGCTGAAGGGGATTTGCTGACGGAGTGTGTGCGGATAAGCTTGGGGAGCGAGCGCGTTAGGCGTTGGACGTTGGGCGGCCTAGAGGTCGAATGGCGGAGGAGTAATAGGATGAAAGGAGACGGAGAAGCGGAATGCCGAATGGTTATCGGATTGAGGCTCTGGGCGACCGCGCCCTTACGGTGCTGTTGGCGGCCGGCGGACGACCTACGCCTTACGAAGCGAACGATGCGGTAGCGGCGGGGCGGCTGCCGTGGGTGGGCGATCTCGTGCCCGCCGGCGATACCTTGACGGTGTGCTACGATCCGTTCGCGTTGTCGGGATGGCAGCGAAGCGGTGGACTACGCCGGTTTTGGGAGCGGATGGGAAGCGGTCGAGAATCGCGGCGAATGCGATCTTTTGAGCAGAATGATGTGCTGCCGTACAGCGTTGCGGCTGAGATTGTTGGCGAGCTGGTCGGGCGCGCAGCGGCAGGGCGGCATGAGCGGCAGCCCGCTGATCGGCCGTTGGTAGATATTCCGGTTCGCTACGGCGGAGCGGACGGCCCGGACCTCGCCGAGTGCGCGGCGCGCGCCGGCTTGTCTTCGGAAGCTTTCATCGCTGCACATGCGGGTGGTGAATATACGGTCGCGCTGATCGGTTTCATGCCTGGCTTTCCTTATATGAGCGGGCTGGATGAAGCGCTGGAGCAGCCGCGCCGCAGTACGCCGCGTGCCCGGGTACCGGCCGGATCGGTCGGAATCGCCGGCGGCCAAACCGGTATTTATCCGTTCGATTCCCCGGGCGGCTGGCAAATTATCGGACGCACGCCGCTGCGGATGTTCAATCCGGAAACCCGGCCGCCTTCGCTGCTTCGCGCAGGGGACCGCGTCCGCTTTGTACCGGTGGCCGACGGTACAAAGCGGACGAGCGGGGAAAATGGTTCTGCCTCGAATGCCGAGGAAGGGGGTGGACGATGAGCGCAGTGACGATGGCAGACCCCGGTCTGTACACGACCATACAGGATATGGGCAGGCCCGGCTGGCGGGCCTATGGCGTTACCGCCGGCGGCGCGATGGATACGTACGCGCTGCGAGTGGCGAACCTGCTCGTCGGCAACGACGCGGACAGCGCGTGCCTCGAGTTTACGCTGGTTGGCGCCTCTTTCCGGGCCGACTGCGACCTGCTGGTCGCCGTGACGGGCGCCTACATGGCTCCGGAAGCCGACGGAGCGGAAGTGCCGATGTGGCGCCCCGTCTGGCTGGCGGCCGGCACGATGCTTTCGCTCGGCCGGGCACGGGCCGGCTGCCGCACATACGTTGCGGCAGCCGGCGGT
>NZ_KK082220.1:0-2101 GCF_000598065.1 Paenibacillus darwinianus
GACGACTGGTCGTACCGGTACTTGGAGAAGTGCCAGGAGATTGGCATTACGAACATTCATGTGCACAAGGGGCCGACGATCATTCCGCTGAACCGTGACGCGTTCGACGTGGCGGACATCGACGATGTAGCGAGCGCGTTCCAGGGATTGAACTTTATTGTAGAGCACGTGGGCTTGCCGCGGCTCGAGGATTTTTGCTGGATCGCGACGCAGGAGCGGAACGTGTACGGTGGCCTGGCAGTAGCAATGCCGTTCATTCATACGCGGCCGCGGTATTTCGCAGAGATCATCAGCGAGCTGCTGTACTGGATCGGGCCGGACCGGATTCTGTTCGGGAGCGACTACGCGATCTGGGAGCCGAGCTGGCTTATTGAGAAATTTATGGCGATGGAGCTGCCTGAAGACATCCGGGAGGAGACGGGCGTGACGTTCGATAGAAGCGTGAAGAAGAAGATTCTTGGCGAGAACGCGGCGGCGCTCTATGGTATCGACATCGAGGCGCGGAAGGAGAAGTTCCGGGAATGCGACTTGGCTCGCATGATCGCAAGCCGCGAACGAATCGCTTGAGGGTCTCTAAAGCAAGAACCATCTATCAATTCCAGGGAGAAGAGGTGTAAGTATGCCGGCATTGGTCGCTTTATCGGTCGTCATCGCCGTTTTGGCGGGAGTATGGACATCGCTTAGCATCATGTGGGGATTGGTCACGTTCGCCGCATTCGTCTCATGGGCATGTTTCTTCGCATCCGGCGGTGGTGCGAAGGGATTGAAGACGACGCTCATTACGAATTTCACCGGCGTCGTCTGGGGGGTCCTGATTATTCGATTCTCGGACGGGATTGCGGCCGCCGCCGGCACGGCAACGCCGGTTGCCCTCGGCATTTCGCTCGGCATCATCGCCGGTGTGATGGTCCTTGCTTCTAAAGTCGGAATTTGGGCGTACGTTCCGGGCGTTTTTATGGGTACAGCGACGTATTTCGGCGCGGGTCTGGACTTTACTGGAAGCGCGATCGGCCTCGTCGTGGGCGCCTTCCTGGGCATCGCTTCCGCGAAGCTGAGCGATGCGCTCACGGCGAAGTCGAAGATCGCCGCGGCGGAGGCTCCGGTCGTCGATGCGGCGGAGCCGCTGTAAATTTCGCTTCGGGAACTGATGCGATAGCGAGAACCGCCGACATCGTTGGCGGTTCTTTGTGTGCGCCACGCATGGCGATTAACTAGGCAGTGAAAGTCCGCTGTGGGGGCAAAATAATTGTTTGATTATGGAAAGTATGATTTATTATTTGAGAGAGAGATGTATAATCGGCGCGGGACCCGGCAATATTATCCTTTGGCTGTTATCAAACAAAGGAGTGATTCCCATGCCATTCGGCGCTCACGAGTCGATGGAAACGCATGAGATTTTGATGGAGAAGATCAGCTGCATCACCCATTTCAATCTGTACGCACAAGAAGTGAAGAACCCCCAGCTGATGGATATGATCGTTCGCCATCAACAGGAGGAGATCCGGTCTTATAATGAAATCGTGAATTACACGCACGATTACAGCGGATTTGCTCCGATTCCGCCCAATACGAATATTCAGGGGGTATCGCCGCAGCAAATCCGCTACGGTCTCAACAACCCGCCCCAATTCGCTCCGCAGGCCGACGCGCGGTTCTACGACGGGGAAATCGCGACGGCGATGCTGCTGTGGCACAAAAACGGCGCCAGAAACTGCTCCTGGGCCGCATTGGAGTGCGCCGACCCGAATCTACGCAGCATGATGCTCAATAGCGCGGCGACCTGTATGGACCAGGCATACGAGGTGTTTCTGTTCATGAACGAACAGGGTTTGTATCAGGTTCCGACTCTTAAGGACCATACGGCGAAAACGCTCCTGCACCGCTACCAGCCGGCAGGCCAGGCGCTTCAGGCGCAATACGGCATGCAGGAGATGGGCTCCGGCGTGAGCGGAGACGGCGCTCAGGCTTACGGGAACGGAACATACGGAGCGGCGGGCGGTCCCGGGTTTTACAGCCCGAGCGTTCAAGGGGGTCATTCGATGTACGGCGGCGGCGCGGCGGGGCAGGGTCAGGCCCAAGGCCAAGGAGCCGCAACGATTTA
>NZ_KK082220.1:2201-4420 GCF_000598065.1 Paenibacillus darwinianus
GGCCAAGGAGCCGCAACGATTTACGGCGGCGGGCCGATGACGCAGGGCTCTTTGCCGCAATAAGCGCTGCGCGAAGATAAAAGAGGCCCCTATGTTTTGTGCTTCCCGGGGACCTCCGATTGGGATATCGTATAGGGGCGAGGCCCCGGCAAAAGCTCATGTCCTGGAGTCGGCTGCGGATGCAGCCGGCTTATTACGGTTACAGGCCACCGCGTGGACGCAGCCTGTTTTCTCTTATATTTTGAACCGCCGCAGCGAGGCTTGCAGCTCCACTGACATGTCGGACAGCGCTTCGGCGGAATGCGAGATTTCGTGGTTGCCGGCGAACTGCTGCTCGCTCGCGGCGGACACCTCCTGGCTGATGCTGAGGCCCGTTTCGGACATCGTGCTGACGATCCGCATAACCTCCACGATTTTATCGTTGCTCTCGGCCAGCTGCAGCACAGCCGCATTGACATCGTCCGCTTTGACATAAACGTTATTCACCGCGGTTTCGATACGATGAAACGACTCCTGAACGGCAGCCGTAGCCGCGAGCCCTTGTTCAACCTGCCTGGTGCCCGTCTCCATGGAGGCGGCGGCACCGGCGATGCCGCTTTGCGTTTGCCTGATCAGCTCCTCGATATTCCGCGAAGACCGGGAGGACTGATCGGCAAGCTTCTTGACTTCATTGGCGACGACGGCGAATCCCCGTCCGACCTCACCCGCTCTTGCCGCCTCGATCGAGGCATTCAGGGCAAGAAGGTTCGTCTGCTTGGCGATATCGTTCATGACGCCGACGATATTGCCGATCTCGCCTGCCCGCTGGTTAAGCTCCAGGATCCTATCCGTGGCGTTGCGCACAGCTGCCGATATCGCGTTCATCTGCCCGGCAATGGCTTCAACCGAATCCAGTCCGTCCCGGGAAGCGGCGGAGGCATCCTTGGACAGCAGCGCGACGGAGCCGGCCGCATTCTCGATGTGAACGATGTTCGTATTCATAAGCTGGACCGAATCGTTCGCTTGCGACACGGCGTCGACCTGCTTCTCGAATTCATCCGCCAGAAGCTGGCTGGAAGACGCCATATGATTGGCGGCATTCGATCCTTCCTGAGCGCTGGCGAGCAGCGCGGCCGACTGGACGGACAACGTTTGCGCATTGCCGTTGATTTGCTGGACCAGGCTTTGGAGCCCGTCCACCATCGCGTTGAACGACTGCGAGAGGCTGCCTACCTCGTCCCGGTAAGGATAATTGCCGCGCGCGGACAAATCGCCCGCCGCAGCCTGCTGCATTTGCAGCTGGAGGGCGCGGATCGGATGAGTAATGGCGCGATTGATCGCGACGCCGATCGCAACCATCAGCACAACGGCTGCGGCGGCTGCGATGACTATAATGCGAAAGGCGGCTGCGTAGTCTTTTCCGTTATCGTCATTCAGCTGCTCGGCCCGCACTTCCCGGTACATCGCCAATTCATTGATCAGGTTGTTCACCCGGTCTTTCAGGCGAAAAACTTCCTTGGAATACGCGCTGTACGCCTCGGTCTTCTGGCCGGCGGCGGATAGCTCCAGCATGAGGTTTAACGATTTAACGTACTGCGGATAAAGCTCGAGGAACGAATCCAGCAGCAGCTTTTCATTCTCGTCGGTATTGATCTGCTTCAGCTGATCGATTAACTCGTCGGTTTGCTTCGTCTGCTTCTCGATCTCCATGTTTAAAAGCTTCACCCGATTTGTGCTGCCGCTGACGACGGTTTCGAGCGACGCCGAATCGATTGTCCGCATATTGGTCTGGATTTGTTTGAGCCATTTCACCGGCAGCAGGCTTTCCTCGTACAAACCGGTGGAATTGGCGGCCATTCCGGCCGTATAGTAGTAGCCGACAAACCCGATGGCGAAGATGGAAACGATTGCGGTGACATTGAGAATCAGAAGTTTGGAGCGGAATTTGAGATTGCGGAGCATGCCGAATGTTCTCATCGGATAAGAAAGAATGCTGCCGAGCTTTGCGGCTGTTTTCATGAATTAATAGTGCCTCCCTTATGACTATGAAAAGCTTTTCAACAACGAGTGGGATTTTTCCTTTTTATCTCTGCGGGCGGTTTAAGGCCGGACTGCTTAATGATACCTTACTTGCCAGTACATTTCGACAGTTTTTTTGGGATTTATAGCTTAAGAAGCATGCACAGCTTATTCCGCTGGCACGACGCCGTTCTGCTCGGGCACCGGCTCGCCCGCGAAGT
>NZ_KK082220.1:4520-5856 GCF_000598065.1 Paenibacillus darwinianus
GAAGTGGCAAGCCGCGAAATGGCCGGGCCGAGGAAGCCATCGGCACTGCGTAAAGACATGACAATTTTCGAGAAAAAGCGCAGTATATTTCATCCGGTATTTTTTCGTATTCTGCTATAATTTATGGTACAAATCATGGAAGAGACAAGGGGAGAGGCCTGTGGGGCACAAAGTAGGGGGCAGCGGCAAAGCATCGGCCGGATTCTCGCTCGGCCGGAAGCTGACGGCGGCTTTTGTGGCGGTAGCGTTGTTGGTCGGCGCGACGGGGGGGATCGCTTATTCATTTCTCGAACGGATGGACCGTAGTTATTCGGCCCTGCTTAACAAACATACCGCCACGATCGAGCGGGTGTCGGCGATTGCGAGGGACACGCAGCTGCAGAGCAGCCTGCTGTTCGGTTACCTGGTGGAGCCGTCGTCGGACAGGGAGAAACAGCTGGTGGAGGCGAACGGGCAGCTTGGCGTTCGGATTGCCGAGATGGAAACCGCAAATATGAGCGAGGATAAGGAAAAGGCGGTCCGATCGCTTGCCGAATCGAACGCGACGTTCAAGCGGCTGCTGGCCAAAGTGACAGATTATGTGAAGCAGAATCGGCCGGATCTGGCCAAGGCGGAGGCCCTCATGTGGTCCGTTCCGCTGACCGATACGATGAATGAGGCGGCCAAGCAGCTGCAGAAGACGGAGAAAGCGTCTCTGGACGTGGAGCTGCAACGGCACCGGGAGTCGGCGGCGGGGACGGTCAACATTTTAATGCTGAGCAGCGGCGCCGTGCTCGTCATCGCTCTGTTGATCGGCCTCCTTCTATCCAGGCTTATTGTGAAGCCGATGAAGGTGATGGTGCGGACGGCCGGCGACATGGCCGCAGGCGATTTGACGGTCGCTTCCGTCGAGGTGCGCAACCGGGATGAGATTCGTGAATTGGCATCCGCCTTCAACGGCATGAAGAGCAACTGGCACCGTATGATCAGCGATCTGGGCATGCATGCGGGGCGAGTTTCCTCATCGGCGGAAAAGCTGCGGCACCACTCCAGCCAATTCATGCAGTCGTCGGAACAGATTTCCGCCATTATGGGCGAGATATCCGTCGGCACGGAGGAGCAGGTCAGAGGCGTAGAGTCAGGGGTCTCGGCCGTGGAGCTGATGACGTCGGGCGTGAACGCAATCGCCGCGCTGGCGGATACGGCGGACAGCCAGTCATCGCATGCGCTGCAGGAAACGGTTTCCGGCGAGCGGACCGTGACGTCGACCGTCATCCAGATGAACGCGATCCAGCGGCAGATGAACGATTTGGGCGGATTCATTCACCGGCTGGGCGCCCGTTCGGCGCAGATCGTC
>NZ_KK082221.1 GCF_000598065.1 Paenibacillus darwinianus
GTCAGGATTGACCCGGACATGCGCGGCAAGGTCGGCTATTTCTTTGCGGTTGACGGCCGGGGGCGCAGGATTGACGCCGTGACCCGACTCGGCGGCTGGGGCGGCTTGCGCTTCACGGCCGGCGGTTGGCCCGTCTGGGATCGCCGCTTATACGCACCGGCCTATGCCGGCACAATCCGAATCGTCGGCGGGCATCCCGATTATTTTCGAACCGGTCCGCCGTTCACGGTCGGCCAGGTATCCAACCTGCAGCGGACGCTGGACGCCGTTTGGACGTGGTTTGTAAAATCCGCGGTCGGCAGCGGCTCAGGCGGCTGACGCCGCACCCGCCGTTGCACCGGCCACTGCACGCGCCGCTGCCGTCGTGTCCGTCATGCGATGTCAATATCATTGGAGAGGATGATTCGTCATGATTATCTTAGATCCGTCGGAATCGCGTTTCCGCACCGAACTCGAATGGCTCAGCAGCCGGCTGAGCTTCCCGTTCGCCGACCATTACGATCCGCGGCGCGAGGCCTTTGGTCCGCTGAAGGTGTTCAACAACGATACGATCAAAGGCAATCACGGGTTCGGCGCCCATCCGCACCGCGAGATGGAGATCGTGAGCGTGGTGCTGGCAGGACAGCTGAAGCACGAGGACAGTCTGGGAAACACGGCGGTTACGGGCTTCGGTGGCGTGCAGCGGATGAGTGCGGGAACCGGCATCATACATTCCGAGGTGAACCCGTCGGACGAGGATTGCACCCTTGTGCAAATCTGGATTGCGCCGTCGGATCGATTGCGGGAGCCCTCCTACGAGACGTCCCACTACGATCCGGAAGCTTTGAACGGACGGCTGCTGCCGATCGTGTCGCCCGCTGGCGGAGAGGGCCTATCCTCGATCGGTCAGGATACGACGATCTATATGTCGAGGCTGAGCGGCGGCGAAGCGGTCACGTTTCGTCAAGCAGCGGGCCGCAGAAGCTTCTTGTTTCTGTTTGATGGGAGGCTGTCGGTGAACGACGGGCATGAGCTGACGCAGCAGGGAGACGCCGTCCGGGCGGAAAATGAGCCGGAGCTGGCGCTGCGTGCGCAGGGCGGCGGCGCTTTTTTCCTGCTGATCGACCTTCCGTAACGATAAGTGACGATAGGAGCGTGGCATGCATGGCGAATCAATCTCACCCGAACGAGCATCATAAGCTGTTGATCAAAACCGTCTTCGGCCGGCTGCTGCTCGACAGCGACAAGCATGGAGCGGAGTTCAGTCTGGAAGGCGGGGAAGGGCGCTGGACGATCAAGGTGTCCGGCGTCGAGCCTGCTGTTATGGCGGAGGTCGAACGGCTGGTCGAGGAGCTCAACCTGTTCTTTTTCATCGAGCGTCCCGGCGGCGATCCGCCGATCCGCAAGTGGTGGTTATACGGCAAACACAAACATCCGTACCTTGTGAAGGATGCGGATGCCGGAACCATGACGATCGAGGTCGACGCGCGCGTGGAATACGCGAATGACCGGGTCATTCTGTAAACGGGGAAGCGACGGGACCCGGCTTGAGCAATCCGGCGAATCGCATAACGCGCGCGGCTGGGCGTCAGTAGCCGCGGCTGTAATCGATCAGGTTAAGCAGCGCATGCGTCTCGCCGCTTAAATAAAACGGCAGGTTGGCGAGAAAAATCGCCGCCACCCGCTCCTTTACGCTGGCGGTGGAGCCGCCGGTATGCGGCGTGAGGATGACGTTGTCCAGCGACCATAACGGGTGGTCCTCCGGCAGCGGCTCCTGCTCGAACACGTCCAGGCCAGCGCCGGCGATCGCGCCGTTTCGAAGCGCATCGACGAGCGCTTCCGTGCGGACAGTCTCGCCCCGTCCGGCGTTGATGAAATAAGCGGAGCTTCGCATGTGTGCGAAACGGCCTTCATCGAACAGGTGCCGCGTCTCATCCGTCAACGGCAGTATGTTTATGACGTAATCGGCTTGAGACAGCGCTTCGTCCAGCCGCTCCGAAGTCAGCATGCGGTCGAAGGAAGGGGCGGGCTCGCCCGAGCGGCGCACGCCGAGCGTCGTCATGGAGAACGCCTGGGCGAGACGGGCGACTTCCTGACCGATCTTGCCCGCGCCGACGATCACGGCCGTCTTGCCGTGCATTTCCGGCAGGACGGCCGGACGGTCCCACCTGCCGTTCGTCTGAGCGCGAACCGCGCGGTGGATGCCGCGGGTCAGGCCGAGCATTAAGGCGAACACCGTTTCGGACATCGGCGCAGGATGAACGCCGCTCGCTCCGGTCAGAAGCGCTCCCTTTGCGGCCAGCCGTGCGAGAGGCAGCTTGTCCACGCCGGCCGACCACGTCTGCACCCAGCGCAACCTGCTGTCAGGAGCCAAGCATTCCCTGGCCGCGTCGCCGTTCCAGCCGCAGACGATCTCCGCCTCTTTGTACAGGGCGGCCTCGACTTCGCCGGTACGGCCGAACACCACGCGCCAGCCGGGGACGGCCTTGCGGACCGCTTCCTGCTGTTCTGGCGTAAAACCGTGCAAACAGATCATCGTACGCATCGATAAGTTCCTCCGTTATGCCGTTTTTGATTTATAGTATAACAGGATTTGCCACAGAAAGGATGACAAGCATTATGACCGCAATGGACAAAACGTTTTCGTATAAAGGGTTGGAGCTCAAAAACCGGGTCGTCATGGCGCCGATGTGCCAATACTCCGCAGTGGGAGAGGACGGCATGCCGACCGAATGGCATTATGTGCATTACGTCTCCCGCGCTGTCGGTGGAACCGGGCTGATTATTATTGAAATGACGGACGTCGAGCCGGTCGGGCGTATTACGAACCGCTGTCTCGGCTTATGGTCAGACGAGCATGTGCCGGTTTACCGCAGAATCATCAAGGAAGCACAGAAATACGGTGCGAAGGTCGCTATTCAAATTGCCCATGCCGGCCGCAAGGCGGAGGACGAAGCGGTGCCGGTCGGACCGATGGCTGTAGCCTTCGATGAAAATTACAACACGCCGCACGCTCTGACGACGGATGAAGTGAAGGAAATCGTGCAAAAATTCGCCGACGCGGCTCGCCGCGCCGTGGAGGCGGGCGTCGATACCGTCGAAATTCATGGCGCGCACGGTTATCTGATCCATCAGTTCCATTCCCCTCATTCCAATCAGCGGGAGGACGAGTACGGCCGCGACCGGACGCTTTTCGGCGTGGAAGTCATCCGCGCTGTGAAAGCGCAGTTGCCCGAAAACATGCCGCTGCTGATGCGGATTTCCGCTGTGGAGTATGCCGACGGGGGGTACGATCTGGACTACGCGATTGAGATTTCGAAGCGGTACAAGGAAGCGGGCGTCGACATTTTCCACATCTCGACCGGCGGGGACGGCGCGCCGGGGCAGCGCAAGCCGGGCAATTATCCGGGCTTTCAGGTGCCTTTTGCCCGCGCCTTCAAGGAGGCGCTCGGGGTGCCGGTCATCGCGGTCGGCATGCTGGATGATCCGCAGGTGGCCGCGAAGGCACTGGATAACGGCGACGCCGACCTGGTTGCCGTTGCAAGAGGCATGCTGCGCGATCCTTACTGGGCGACGCGGGCGATCAAGGAAACGGGCGGCAGTGCACGGGAGGTTGCTCCCGAAGCCTATCACCGGGCGTATTAATTGACGGATGCGTCTTGTCCGAAAACGTGATACACTACGGATAGATTCAACGAAAGACGGGGTGATCGCATGACGGAACAAAACCAGTTCGAGCCGAAAAAAATTTCCCTCGCCGAAGCGGTCAAGCAAAAGCTCGCGCAGAAGAAGCAAGAGCAAGCCGCAGGAGGCAAGCAGTCGTTTCACGCAAACGGCGGCGGATCGACGATGAAGCACCAGAACAACGCCAAGAAAATCAATACCACGCGCAAAAAGCTGGGCGGCTAAGCACGAGCACGCCGTCGAGCCAGCGGAAAACCGAAAGCGAAGAATCCGGCCCGGCGGGCCGGATTCTTTTTTTGGTGCGGCGTGCATGACGATTAACTAGGCGGTGAAAGTCCGCTGTGGGGGCTGGTAGTGGCCAACCACTAAAATGCTCTTTTGTGCTTCCTCACGCGGTTGGTACTTGTTGAGGTAGATTAACTCTTTTTTAGGGCGTAGTCGGACTATTTCCCCATCTCTCTTTCCCGAACCGGACTTGCACCTCTCAGCGCATTCGGCTCTCCATTTTGACCAGCTTTCGTGAATGCCGTCAATGCGGCTAACGGCAGTTCAGTCCGCGACCTGCCTGTTAAGCGATGTAGGCAGGGGTGACATTTCAACCCTCAGATGCGGTTTAATAGGTTCGTGTTCCTCAGCCTTCCCATGCTCAGCCTAGAAACTCATCTTGGCGTAATCGCTTCGCCGCAAGTCCCGTTTCCCACGGACTACGTCACCTTGCCAGTGTCGGCAAGTCACCGCCGCTTCGGCTCCCTTCTTCTCACAGCAGAAGAAGGGCATGTCTGAAAAAAAGATCGACATGCATTCCAAACATGCTCAAGTAACTTCGGTCCATTTGAGGATCTAAGTTAGCTGGGCGTATTATAGGTGATGTCCGTCACCCATTATTCATTGGGCTTGCTGACTATAAATTCCTGATTCAGCACATTCTCCTGAACCGGCAGGTTATGCTTCGAGTTTGTTGTGGCCTTGTACTTTTTCACCGTTCGGGATCGCCATTGTTGCTCGTTCATGATGCGAGTTACGGTCCGTTCCGATACGTGTATTCCTTGCTGTTGCAGCTTCTGAGTGACCTTTGGACTCCCGTAGAGCTGACGGGAATCGTCGAACACTTCCTTGACCTGCTCGGTCCATTCTTTGTGCTGGCGCTCTCGTTCGCTTTCGGGACGATCACGCCATTTGTAATATTCGCTGCGAGATACGTTCATTACTTTGCACAACTTCTCCAGCCGGTACTCGGAGCGGTATTCGTGGATGAACTGATATTTTACCGACGGTCTTTCGCGAAGAAGTGCATGGCCTTTTTTAAGATTTCGTTCTCCTCTTGCAGGTCCCGTATCTGTTTTTGCAGCTCTCGCAGCTTATGATCTTCCGACTTAAAGGCTTGATTCTCCGCGATTTCCGGCTCACTGCCGAATTTCTTGATCCAGCCGTACAACGTGTTGTCGTTAATCTTCAGCTCACGAGCTACCTCCGCCACCGGCTTTCCGCTTTCCTTGATGTACTGTACTGTCTTTTTCTTGTATGCCTCGTCATAGAGTGTTTTTTTCATTCTCGACACAGTCCTCCGATATTAATCATTTTATCAGTTTAATCTGTGTCTACTATTAAGTCTAGCATCAGTTTTCAGAAGATCGTCCATGTCTCGGTTCATCACAAACACGCTCAGTCAACTCCGTCTGCAAGGTTTTTGACCATTTTCGCTCATTTTCCTTGCAGATATATTCGACAAAAACACCGGAAAACCCTTGCGGTATAAGCATTTTTCTGTGTTCAGCAAGCCCTAATTACACGTATGATCATCGAATAATGGCTCGAACGTTCGTGGCCGGGCGCTCCGGACTCGGTTTGTTTCGATCAATCGATGCTCATCAGCTTTTTGACAAACTCGGTGCGGTTCTTTACTTCCGCTTTTTTGTAAACCTGGCTCAAATGTTTTTTTACGGTGATTTCCGTGATGTGGAGTTTTTTCGCGATTGCAGCATTGGTATCGCATTCCATGAGCATTTGGGCCACTTCGCGCTCCCGGTCGCTGAGATCATACATGCCTTCCGGTATGACAGAACCCAGCTTGACGCCGACGGCGTTCACCATGTTTTGGAT
>NZ_KK082222.1:0-1322 GCF_000598065.1 Paenibacillus darwinianus
GGGAGCCGCTCGGCACCGTGACCGTCGTCGCGCGGCGGGCGTTCCAGATAATCAGACCTCAAAAAAGACCTTCCTGTCGTCACTCCGACGCAGGAAGGTCTTTTTATGCAAAACGTACGGCCCGCGGAGGGAATTCTGGTTAACGGGGAAAGAAAGGAATTAGAGGGATCGTTATTTATTCCTGCCGTTCATCAATTGATTCCGCTAGCCGCATGCCGCGGATCCCTCGTCACCGAGTGCTGCCTTGCGCCCCGATCGCAGACGGGCGGACGGTTGTCACGGACGCGGGCGGATGCGGCTGGTCGGGACCGGCTTTGCCAAGCGCGGCGATTCGCGCAGCGGCGGCGCCGGCTTTGTTAAGCGCGGTGAAACGGGCGGATCAGGTCGGGGTCCCGCTCGTTTCGACGCCCGTGGCGGCGAATCTGCCAACCGGGGTGAAGCCGGTCGCGGCGACACAAGCGACGGTGCCCGCCCATCCGCAGCCGGAGGGCGCAATGCCGGATCCGGTGCACGCGGCGGCAGCCGAGGAGGCACTCGCAGCGGTGGCTCAGGCCGTCCGGGCGGGCGTGGCGGAAGCGGTCCCGGTGGACGCGGCGGGCGTTCCAGATAATCAGACCTCAAAAAAGACCTTCCTGTCGTCACTCCGACGCAGGAAGGTCTTTTTATGCAAAACGTACGGCCCGCGGAGGGAATTCTGGTTAACGGGGAAAGAAAGGAATTAGAGGGATCGTTATTTATTCCTGCCGTTCATCAATTGATTCCGCTAGCCGCATGCCGCGGATCCCTCGTCACCGAGTGCTGCCTTGCGCCCCGATCGCAGACGGGCGGACGGTTGTCACGGACGCGGGCGGATGCGGCTGGTCGGGATTGCCGATGTCGGATCGTCCGGCCAATAATGCTTGGGGTAGCGGCCTTTCAGATCCTTTTTCACGTCGAAATAAGTGCTGCTCCAGAAGCCGGCCAAATCCCTCGTCACCTGCACGGGCCGCTGGGCGGGCGACAGCAGGTGCAGCGTGATCGGCACCCGGCCGAAGCCGACCGTTGGCGTGCGGTGCAGGCCGAACATCTCCTGAAGCTTCACCGAAAGCACCGGCGCCTCGGGATCGCTGTAATCAACGGAAATTCGCGAGCCGCTCGGCACCGTGACCGTCGTCGGCGCCTCTACGTCCAGCTGTCGGCGCTTGTCCCAGGGCAGTAACGACTCCAGCACCCCCACCATATTCAAGCGCTGAAAATCACTCCGCCCCTTCATCCCGTGCAGATGAGGAACCAGCCAATCCTCCAGAGACGCCAACAGCGCTTCCTCCGATACGTCGGGCCAC
>NZ_KK082222.1:1422-5115 GCF_000598065.1 Paenibacillus darwinianus
GGCAGCACCGCCCCGCGCCCGCCGCTCAGCTGATACGCGCCTCCTCCGCCGACAGCAGCGCCTCGGCCGCCCGTTCTCCGCTTCATGCCGATCCGGTCGGGGTACGCAAACGCCAGCAGCAGCCCGCTGCGCTCGTCATCACCACCGTCCGACACTCCAGCCGGCAGCCCGAACCTCCGCTTCAGTTGGGCCGCTTCGGCCAGCGCCGCCCGCGCGCCGGCAGCCACAATCTCCGCCGCTCCCAACGACAAGCGGCCATCCGCAGCAGCCGGGGCCGAAGCCATCGCCCGCAGCGCCTGAAGCCGCAGCGTCACATCCGCCTCGGCATTATCCGCGCTCGGCCAGCGCAGCACGTCCCGATCACCGAGCAGCGCGGCAAGCTCGCATGCAAGTCCGCCCAGGCCCAGCGGCCCCGCAAGCAAAACCATATGCGCCAGACGCGGGTGAACGCCCGCGCCCGCCATCCGCCTTCCATGGGCGGTGATTTTACCGCCCGCATCCACGGCGCCCAAAAGCTCCAGCAGCTCCGAAGCCTGCTTGACCGCCGGTTCAGGCGGCAGATCAAGGAAGCGCAGTTCCCGCGGGTCCTGAGCTCCCCACGCGGCAAGCTCGAGCACCATCGGCGCCAGATCGGTTTCCGCGATCTCCGGCTTGCCGCTCGGCGCGAGTCCTGCGTCAAACGCTTCCGACCAGAGCCGGTAGCAGACCCCGGGGCCCAAGCGTCCCGCCCTTCCGCGCCGCTGGTCCGCGGATGCGCGTGATACGGCCACCGTCTCGAGCCGGCTCATGCCTGTGCTCGGCGAGAACCGCGGCACCCGCATCAGCCCGGCATCGATCACAACCCGCACACCTTGAACCGTGAGACTTGTCTCCGCAATCGAGGTCGCGAGCACCACCTTCCTGCGGCCCGTCTCCTCCGCCATCAGCGCCCGATCCTGCTCGGCCCGCGGCAGGGCGCCGTAGAGCGGCAGCACCGTGGCAGCGTCAAGCCCTCCCAGCAGGCGCTGCACGCGCCGAATTTCGCCTTCACCCGGCAGAAATACCAGTATGTCGCCTTTCTCCACGGACAGCGCATGCCGGATCGCCCGAGTCGTATGCGCCTCCAATCGCTCCGCCGCAAGCTGTTTAGGGAAAAACCGCGTTTCCACCGGAAACTGCCGTCCCTCGCTCACCACGACCGGAACGCCGCCGAGCAGCTCTGCAACGGGTTCCGCTTCAATCGTAGCCGACATGACCAGCAGCCGGAGATCGTCGCGAAGCACCTGCTGCGATTCCAGGCATAACGCCAAGCCAAGGTCGGCATGCAGGCTCCGTTCGTGAAATTCATCAAAAATAACCAAACCCACATCCGCCAGCTCCGGGTCGTCCTGCAGCATACGCGTGAGTATGCCTTCCGTAATGACCTCGATCCTCGTCTGCGGCCCGACCCGGCTGTCCATCCGGACACGGTAACCGACCGTGCCGCCGGCTTTTTCGCCCAGCATACCCGCCATATAGTGCGCCGCAGCCCGGGCCGCCATTCGGCGCGGCTCGAGCATAAGCATTCGTTTGCCGCGCATCCACGGCTCCTCCAGCAGCGCCAACGGCACCCTGGTCGTCTTGCCTGCGCCCGGCGCGGCTACCAGCACGGCCCCGGCGCCTTCGCGCAGCGCATCCGCCAATTGCGGAAGGACCGCTTCAATCGGCAATCCCGGCATAGCGCAGCCCCTCCCCATCGTCCAATCGATTCCGTCACGTTCACATCACGCTCATCATAAGCGCCCGGCTCTGCGCGCGCCTCATCCTTTATCCATTGTAGTCCATGGCCGGTCTTTCCGCCAACCCGCCTCGCAACAGCATCCCAAAGCCTGATCCGTCCGCTCAAAAAAAAGAAGCCCCCCGGCCGTAAACGGACGAGAGGCTCAGGCCAGCGCCTGTATAGAAAAAAGTTCGATACGATACATACTATGGGAAAAGGCTGGCGCCTACAACCCACGTTCAATTAATTAAATTTAACGAATTACCCGCAGCAGCTGTCGCCGTCTCAAAAGGAAATACGCCTAAATTCATCCCGGCGATCGCTCCCTTCACACACGACTCAGTCAAACCAGCCTTTACGCTTGAACCAGGCAAACATGCCCGAGCCGATCGCGATCATAACCGCAAGAACGGTGAAATAGCCCCAATGCCATTCAAGCTCAGGCATATTCGCGAAATTCATACCGTAAACCCCGGCGATGAACGTAAGCGGCATGAAAATCGTCGTGATGACCGTCAATGTTTTCATAATCGTGTTCATCCGGTCCGAATTGTAGGACAGATAGCTGTCGCGAATATCGGCAGTCAGCTCCCGGTTCGAGTCGATCATCTCCGACAGTTTCAGCAGATGATCGTGAATATCGGTGTAGAAGGCATAATAGTCGCGGACGCCCGCGATCCGCTCGGAGTTGACGATCCGGTACAGCAGCTCTCTCATCGGCACAATCGTTCTTCGCAGCTTAAGAAGCCTCGACCGGATGTCGAACACATCGTCCATCAGCTGCTTGCTTCGTCCTCTTCTGTCGGCCGCGTCGATGTCGGCGATCAAATCCTCCAGCTCGTATACCGCAGGAAAGAAATGATCGACCAATTTGTCCATGACGACGTACGTGCCGTATACCGGCCCCTTCGCGAACGATTCCGGATGCCGGGTAAGCTTCTCCCAAGCCTCCTCCACCGCTCTGGAAGCAAGCGAATGATACGTGACCATATACCGGCTGTGCAGAAAAAGATCGACCTCCTCAACGCTCAGCAGGCCGGGATCGATCGCGTGGAGCACAAAAAAATGAAACCCCTCGTAATGATCCAGCTTCGGCCGCTGCAGCAGGTGCAGGCAATCTTCAATGGCGAGCGGATGAAAATGAAAAAACGTATTGAGCAGCTGCGCCTCCGCTTCCGTAGGCTCCGACATATCCACCCAGAACCAGACGTACGTTTGGTCTTCCGTTTCTTCGAGCCGGTTCAGGAACCTGATTTCTGAATCAGCGGTAAGCGCAGCAATTCGAATCATCTGGGTCGTCATCCTCCGCTCGTCGAGTGAGTTAAACCTCTGTCAGTCTCGGTACCTATGCTCATAATTATAGCATGAAAGCAAGCGGAAGGCGGCCGTCAAGACTCGTGCTGCGTAGCCGACGCTTCATGAACGGTCGCATATACAAGGCGGCCCACGGCGTTGCCGATTTCCGAAGCCGATCCGGCGTATTCATGCACGAGCCGGTGAGCCGCCCGCTGCGTGACAGCTGCCACGACAGCGTCCGTCGTCGTCCCGGTCGCCAGCCGTTCCTGCGCTTCCTCGTCTCGGATGTCCAGGTCCGCCAGAGCGGAGCATTTCGCCTCCGTTGCGGTAATGACAACGCCGAGCAAGGCGGCGTCCGTCATTTTGCAATCGAGGAAAATGAGCGTGTTGATCGTACCCGGCCGGCAAGCGGAAAAAACGGTTCTCGGCATGCCGGCCTTCGCGGCGTTGCGCGTCCCGGCCGTCGTGCAGACGACAACCCGGAACCGGTCTCCCGCCTCCTCCGCGATCGACGCATGGGTGAGCTTGGCCGCGGTCATTAAGCCTAACGTCACATCCGCCGGATAATCGCGTTCCGTCAAGTATGCGCTCATTTCGGCAGCCGGATCGTCGTACCGGTAAGTGTGCGGAACGAGCCGGTTCACGAACAGGCCGGCGGA
>NZ_KK082223.1 GCF_000598065.1 Paenibacillus darwinianus
TTTTGATGAGTCCGGCCAGCACCGAGCCGGAACCGATTTCGACGAACCGGTTCACGCCCTGATCGATCAGCCACATGACCGTATCCTCCCAAAGGACCGGCGACACGACCTGCTCGGACAGCAGACCCCGAATGTCCGCCGCCTTCGTCACCGGACGGGCCGTCACGTTCGCCACCACGGGCACCGACGCGTCGTTCATCGCCACACTCGCCAGCACCGCCTCGAGCCGCTGCGCGGCCGGCTTCATGAGCGATGAATGGAACGGACCGCTGACCTCCAGCGGAATCACCCGCTTGGCGCCGGCTTCCTTGCCGCGCTCCACAACCGCCGCCACGCCGGACGCGCTGCCCGAGACGACGATCTGGCCCGGGCAATTGACGTTGGCAAGCTCGACGGTTCCCGTCTCGGCCGTAACGGCCGCGCACAGCTCGGCGAGTCTGTCGCGATCCGCGCCGAGCACCGCCGCCATCGCGCCCTGTCCGCCCGGCACTGCGGCCTCCATGAATTCGCCGCGCGCGCGCACCGTGCGAACGGCGTCCTCGAACGTCATGACGCCTGCGGCGACGAGCGCGCTGTATTCGCCAAGACTGTGCCCGGCGACGTAATCCGGCTGCAGCCTGTCTCTGACGAGTTCCAGCAGCGCCGCACTTGCCGTCAGCAAAGCGGGCTGCGTATTCGCGGTTTGCTTCAGCGCTTCTTCGGGCCCGCTCAGGATAACGTCGCTTAGCGCGAAGCCGAGCGCGGCGTCCGCTTGTGCAAATACCGCTCTCGCCCGCTCCGACCTCTCGTAAGCGTCCTTGCCCATGCCTACCGACTGCGCCCCCTGACCGGGAAATACAAATGCAATTTTACCCAAGCCTCTAACCTCCCGACAACTTGATTACCAGATGAGAACCGATGCGCCCCAGGTCAACCCGCCGCCGAAACCGACGAGCAGAAGGCAGTCCCCCTCGTTCACTTTGCCCTGCTCCACCGCCTCGGCCAGTGCGATCGGTATCGACGCCGCCGAAACGTTGCCGTATTTATCGAGATTGATCATAGCCTTATCCTCCGGCAGATCGAGACGGTTAAGCGCCGACTGGATGATGCGGATGTTCGCCTGATGCGGGACGAGCAGATCGATATCGCTCTTCTCCAAACCCGCCTTGCGAAGCACATCCTCGGCCGCGCCTCCCATGATGCGCACGGCGAACTTGAATACTTCGCTGCCGGCCATGTAAATATAATGAGCTTTGCTGCCGACCGTCTCAGCCGTCGACGGCATCCGCGAGCCGCCGCCGCACACTTTCAGCAATTCGCCGCCGGAGCCGTCCGCTCCGAGCTCGAACGACTTGAAGCCGCGGCCCTCGGCCACCGGACCGACTACGACCGCGCCTGCCCCGTCGCCGAACAGAATGCAGGTGTTGCGGTCCGTATAATCGGTAATCCGCGACAGACATTCCGCGCCGACGACAAGCACATGCCGGTACATGCCGCTTTTGATCATGCTCGTCGCGGTTGCCAGCCCGTAGATGAAGCCCGAGCACGCTGCGGACAGATCGAACGCCGCCGCCCTGCGGGCGCCCAGCTTATCCTGCAGCAGACAGGCCGTTGACGGGAAAAACATGTCGGGCGTGACCGTCGCAACGATAATCAGATCGAGATCCTCCGCCGTCAGTCCGGCCGCCGCCAGCGCCCGAACGGACGCCTGATACGCCAGATCCGAAGTCGCCTCGTACTCTGCCGCGATTCTGCGCTCGCGGATGCCGGTGCGGCTCACAATCCATTCATCGTTCGTCTCGACCATTTGCTCCAGCTGCTGATTCGTTAACACTCGCTCCGGCACATATTTGCCCGAGCCGATAATTCCGACTGCCTGTTCAGTCATTCAGGCCCACCTGCTTCCCGCTGATTTCGGCCGAAAGCACACGAATGAGCCCGGCCTGGACGGCAGAACGCGCCTGCCGAACCGCATTTTTGACCGCTCGCGCATCGGACGATCCGTGGCTTTTGAATACAAGCCCGTTGATGCCGAGCAACGGAGCTCCGCCATGCTCCTTGTAGTCCATTTTCTTGCGCATGCCCCGCAAACCGGGCATCATGATGGCCGCCGCCAGCTTGGTCCGCCAGCTGCGCGTAAACTCTTCCTTCAGAACGCCGAAAATCGCGCTCGCCGTGCCTTCCATCGCCTTCAATAAAATATTGCCGGAGAAGCCGTCGCATACCAGCACATCGCAGCTGCGCTGCAAAACATCGCGGGCTTCGACATTGCCGGCAAAATGGATCGGCGCGCCGGCCAGCAAGTCGTGCGCCGCCTTCGTCAGCTCGTTGCCTTTCGCTTCCTCCGTGCCGACGTTGAGCAGCCCGACCCGCGGCTCGGCTATGCCGTGCACGCTGGCACGGTAAATGCTGCCCATCAACGCGTATTGCAGCAGGTGCTCCGGCTTCGCATCCATATTCGCGCCCAGATCGAGCGCCAGTACGCCGATGTTGTCCATTGTCGGCAGCACAAACGCCAGCGCGGGCCGTTCAATGCCCTCCATGCGGCCGACGATCAGCAGCCCTGTCGTCATCAACGCGCCCGTATTGCCGGCGGATATCATTGCATCCGCTTCGCCTTCCCGCACCATCCGGCCGGCAACGACCATCGAAGCGTCCTTTTTGCGGCGAACCGCCTTGACGGGCTCTTCCTCCGCTGCAATCGTCTCCGATGCGTGCCTGAGCTCCAAGTTGGCAGGAGCTCCCTGCACAAGCTTTTCCAGCACACCGGTGTCGCCGACCAGTACGATTGTCGTATCCCGCCATTCGGCCGCGGCCTCCAGCGCTCCTTTTACGATTTCCGCCGGGGCGTGGTCTCCTCCCATCGCATCAATCGCGATCCGCACGTTCGTCAACCTCCTCGATTCCATGTTCTCCCGCAGATCGATATATGATGAAATGGCCTTGAAAAACCATCTCTTCCCCCACATAGGTAAACACTTCCACCTTGGCCTTGCTTCTGCCGGCGGAGCGCACATATGCCTTTGCGATACATTTTTCACCCAGCTTGACCTGCCGGACGAAGCGGATGTCGGCGGATGCCGTCAGCGCGATTTCGTCATTGATGACCGCAACGGCCAGGGAGTTCGCCTGCGCGAACACATGATGTCCGCGTGCGATGCCCGTCCGGGAAAAAATGTGCTCCCCGCGGATCTCGAACATCGAGATGCCGCTCTTATCCAGCTGCAGATCGACGATATCGCCGATCACCTCGTGCAGCGGCAGCGAACGCACCGAATCGTACGAACGCTCGGCCATCAGCTTCAGCCGCTCCCGCAGCTCGGGAATGCCCAGCTCCAGCCGGTCGAGCCGGATTGTCTGGATGCTGACCTTCAGCTGCCGGGTCAGCTCCCGGTCCGTAATGAAGGGATTCTCCTCGATCAGTCGGGACAGTTGCTGGTGCCGCTGTCGCTTAGGCAGACGTTCCATGAAGCGCACCGCCTTTTGTATTATTGGTAGGCGCCGCGGCGATCCGACTGCCGCCATATCGGCATCTGCTATTAAAACCAGGTCCTAATTAAGTATAAATAAAATCGCGGGTGGAATCAACGGTCGGCACTCCCCCGCGGTTAAGCAGACATACACCGTGCGGCGCGGCATCAGGCAAAAAAAATAGCACCTCACCGAAGATGAAGTACTAATCGCCGGACGCCCGTCCTTTCGGATGCCAACCCGCAGCAAGCGGCGAACGGCACGACGGACGGACGCCGAGGCGGTTATGTTATTGCTTGATGATCTCTTTCGTTTTGTAATATCCGCAAACCTTGCATACACGGTGAGCAAGCTTCAACTCTCCGCACTGCTCGCACTTAACCATACCCGGTACAGACAGCTTAAAGTGCGTACGGCGCTTGTCGCGGCGCGTTTTGGACGTTCTTCTTTGTGGTACTGCCATGTTTCCCACCTCCTTCAGAGACTTGCACGATCCGAACGATAACGTTCATGATTGTAGGCTGTTATTCTTGTTTAAAAAAATCCTTCAGCGCCGCCATGCGCGGATCCAACCGTTCGCGGGAGCAGCCGCACTCCCCTTCGTTCAGATTGGCGCCGCATTGCGGACAAAGACCCTTGCAGGCGTCTCCGCAAAGCGGGGCGAAAGGCAGATAAAGCAGAAACGCTTGCTCCACGAAAGGCAGAAGATCAAAGGAATCGCCTTCGACAACGATAACCTCGTCTTCTTCCTCATCCGCTTCCTTGTTGTCGGAAGCCGGCCTGAAAAACTCGTGGAACGGAATGACGAACTTCTCGGTCGTCGGCGTCAGGCAGCGCGAGCAGGCGAGCTCCAATTCGATGGATAGCTCTCCGCCCACACGGACGGCTCCTTCTTCACCCCGGGCCTCAAGCGCGACGGCGAGCGGACTCGAACGAAGCACGTCCGGCCGGTCTTTGAGCAGTGGCGCAACGTCTAGCGACGTATGGAACGAACGCGTCATGCCTTTGGCGATCAGTTCCTGCATATGAATATTCATAGAATCACTCCAAACAAACAAAAATAATTATATCGATTCCGGAAGCCTTTTGTCAACCGTTTCCCGGCATGATATAGTCGATTTAACTTACAAACACCCCGTATGCGGAGGGATCAGATGCGCACTGTCGGAATCGTCGTCGAATATAACCCGTTTCATAACGGCCATCTGTACCATCTTAAGCAGTCTGTCGCCGTTACGCAAGCGGACGCGGTCGTCGCCGTCATGAGCGGCAACTTCCTGCAGCGCGGCGAACCTGCGCTGGCCGGAAAGCGCGCCCGTACGGAAATGGCGCTGCGCGGCGGCTGCGACCTCGTCATCGAGCTTCCGGTATCCTACGCGACCCACGCGGCCGAGTGGTTCGCCCGCGGCGCAGTCACAATACTGGACGCCGCCGGCGTGGTGGACACGCTTTGCTTCGGCAGCGAGAGCGGCGATATCGGCACGCTTCGCCGGATCGCGGCGG
>NZ_KK082224.1 GCF_000598065.1 Paenibacillus darwinianus
GAGCATGTTGCGGCAATCGCGGCCGCGCTTGCCGGCTACAGCCCGCAGCCGGCGGAAGCGGGCCAGGTGACGGACGGATCGTCCGCCGCGATTATTGCGCCCGCAGCCGTTGCTCCTGCGGTGCCGGCCGGTTCGGCTGCTCCCCAGACCGGGGCGCAGCCCGAAGCGCGCCGCGCTGCAGCGGACGGCGGATCGCCCGACGGCTTCGGGCCTTCGATCGTCGAGCTCGTGCGGGAACGCCATACGGTTATCGTCGAGCTTGACCCGCCGCGCGATCTCGACATCCGCAAATTTATGGACGGGGCCGCCGCATTGAAGAGCGCCGGCGTCGACGCCGTCACGATGGCGGACAATTCGCTCGCCGTGACGCGGATGAGCAATCTTGCGCTGGCCGCGATCGTCAAGGAACGGACCGGCCTGCGTCCGCTCGTTCATATCGCCTGCCGAGACCGCAATCTGATCGGCACGCAATCGCATATGATGGGGCTCGACGCGCTCGGCATCGATCATGTGCTGGCCGTGACGGGCGATCCGGCGCGGTTCGGCGACCTGCCCGGCTCCAGCTCGGTGTACGACCTGACGTCGTTCGAGATGATCCGGATGATCAAGCAGCTCAACGACGGCACGGCCTTCTCGGGCAAACCGCTGAAGCAGAAGGCGAGCTTCGTCGTCGGCGCCGCTTTCAACCCGAACGTCAAATATTTGGACAAAGCAATCCAGCGGCTGGAGCGCAAAATCGAATCAGGCGCCGATTACATCATGACGCAGCCGGTCTACGATACCGGACTTATCGCGCGGATCGCCGAGCTGACCAGGCATTTGCCCGTTCCGGTTTTTCTCGGCATCATGCCGCTCGCGAGCGGCCGCAACGCGGAATACCTGCATAACGAGGTTCCGGGCATTCAATTGTCGGACGATGTGCGCAAACGGATGGCCGGGCTGGAGGGCGAAGCGGGGCGCGCGGAGGGCGTGCGGATCGCGGAGGAACTGCTGGACGCGGCGGTCGAGCATTTTAACGGCATTTATCTGATTACTCCTTTTTTGTTTTACGACATGTCGGTGCAGCTTACCCGTTACGTGCTCGACAAAACGGGCCGCCAAGCGACGGTGTAGCCGCCTATCTCGCTTTTTCGGGCGCGTGCGCTTTTTCTCTTGTTCCTGCGTGAAAAATGAATTAAAATATGAGGTAATGGATGCACCTGCCCTGCGAACGGCAACCGCCGGGGACAGGCTGACCGCAGCCGGGCCGGCGCCGATGTGGCGAAGTGCGGGCGCGAACGTATGCTCTCTCTCTTTTTCGTCAAGAATAGACTGCATATGTTATAAGTATGGAGCAATCATCTGTCTGCATTGGAAAGCATGGAGGCAAGGGATCGGCAGTAGGAAGACCGGAGGGGACCAGGCCATGGCAATCAAACTCATTAATATCGGTTTCGGCAACATCGTTTCGGCTAATCGGATCATCTCGATCGTAAGTCCGGAATCTGCACCGATCAAGCGGATCATCCAGGAGGCAAGGGACCGCCACATGCTGATCGACGCAACCTATGGCAGGCGCACGCGTGCCGTCATCATCACCGACAGCGACCACGTTATCCTGTCTGCGGTTCAGCCGGAGACGGTCGCGCACCGGCTATCGACCAAGGATGACGATCACGACGAATAAAAATGGAGCGTAACATGAAAAAGGGACTGTTAATCGTATTGTCCGGTCCGTCCGGCGTCGGGAAAGGCACCGTCTGCTCGGTGCTCAGGCACAAGATGCCCGAGCTCGTTTATTCCGTCTCGGCGACCACGCGTCAGCCCCGTCAGGGCGAAATGGACGGCATTAACTATTTTTTCAAAAGCAAGGAGCAGTTCCAGGATATGATCGCCCGGGACGCGCTGCTCGAGTATGCCGAATATGTCGGCAACTACTACGGCACGCCGCGCGATTTCGTCGACAAGACGATCGCCGAAGGCAAGGACGTCATTCTGGAGATCGAAGTGCAGGGCGCGCTGAAAGTAAAGGATAAGTTTCCGGAGGGCGTGTTCGTTTTTCTGCTGCCGCCGTCGCTCGACGAGTTGAAGCAGCGGATCACGGGGCGCGGCACGGAGACGACTTCGGTGATCGATCACCGCATGTCGGTTGCCGTCGACGAGATGGGCCTTATCCGCCATTACGATTACGCGGTCGTCAACGACGAGATTGACGCTGCCTGCCATCGGATTCAGAGCATTGTGACTGCCGAGCATTGCCGCCGCGAACGGTTTCTTGCCGGATATGCGGAGCTGCAGGCCGTTATTGAGAAAGCAAAAGCTTGAGCGAGGTGAATAGAAAAAAATGTTATATCCATCCATCGACGAGATGATGAAGAAGGTTGACAGCAAGTACTCCCTGGTCGTAGCGGCCTCGCGGCGCGCACGGCTGCTGCGGGACGGCACGGTTTCGGAGCTGAAGGGCGCCAAATCGCATAAATACGTTGGCGTTGCGCTGGAGGAGATCTACAACGACATCGTTCAGGTCGAATCGGATCCAAATGTAAAAAATGAATGAATGAACGGCGACAACCCTCGAAACGCGGGTTGTTCTTTTTTTAGAAACGAATGATTATGCCGCAAGGGGGCGTTGGTATTGACAGCATCCGTACTGAAAGGAAAGACGATCGTACTGGGCATCACGGGAGGAATCGCCGCTTACAAGGCGGCCGCGCTGTGCAGCAAGCTGGTGCAGGCCGGAGCGAACGTGCATGTGATCATGACCGAATCGGCGGTCAAGTTCATTACGCCGCTCACGCTGCAGACCTTGTCGCGGCATGACGTGCACACCGATACGTTCGACGAGCGCGACGCTGCGGCGGTGTCTCACATCGATCTCGCGGACCGGGCGGACCTCGTCGTCATCGCCCCGGCGACCGCCAATATACTCGCCAAAATGGCGCACGGGCTGGCGGACGATATGCTCAGCACGACGCTGCTGGCGACAACCGCGCCGGTGCTGGCCGCGCCCGCCATGAATGTGCATATGTACGCCCATCCGGCGGTGGCGGACAACATCCGTCTGCTCGGGGAGCGAGGGGTTCGTTTCGTGGAGCCGGGAACCGGGCAGCTCGCGTGCGGCTATGTCGGCAAAGGCCGATTGGCCGAGCCGGACGAGATTGTCAGGGCCGTGGAGGCCTGTTTCAAGGAGCGGGGCAACCTGACCGGACGCCGGGTGCTTGTGACGGCGGGCGGCACGATCGAGCGGATTGACGCGGTTCGCTATATTACGAACGACTCCTCCGGCAAAATGGGAATCGCGGTCGCCGAGGCCGCCCGCGATTTGGGCGCGGAGGTGACGCTGGTCGCGACGAAATCCGTCGGCGCGCTGCCGGAAGGCGTGCACGCGGTGCGGGTCGAGTCGGCGGCAGACATGCTGGGGGCGGTAATGGACCGCTTTGACGAGTCGGATATTATCGTCAAGGCGGCGGCGGTCGCCGATTACCGCCCGATCGTCAGGCATGATGCGAAGCTGAAGAAAACCGGCGATCGGCTTGTGATCGAGCTGGAGAAGACGGCCGACATTCTGGAGGAGGCGGGCCGGCGCAAGTCGGGCCAATTCCTCGTCGGCTTCGCGGCCGAGACGAACGATGTCGCCGTATACGCAATGGACAAGCTGCGCCGCAAAAAGTGCGACCTCATCGTCGCTAACGATGTGACGGCCGAGGGTGCAGGCTTTAACGGGGATACGAACGTGGTGCAGCTGTTCGACGCCGACGGCTTGGCTGCGCAGTGGCCGATGCTGACCAAAAGGGAGGTCGGGCTGCGGCTGATGCGGCTGGTCGCCGAACGGGTCGGCGCCGGCATAGCGCGCTCCGTGGAGCTGCCTGGCGAGCGGTCAAGCGCACGCGGCTTGACCGGCGGCTCGTCCCAGGAGGAGGCGGACTCATGATTGCGCGCGTCATCGTCGACGTGCCGAGCCGGCAGACGGACAGGCCGTTCGATTATGCAGTGCCCGCCCCGATGCAGAGCTGGATTGAGGTCGGCAGCCGGGTGGCGGTGCCGTTCGGCGGCCGGACGCTGCAAGGTTTTGTCGTCGGCTTCACCGGCCAGGCTGAGGTGGAAGCCAAGCGTGTGAAGCCGGTCGCGGAGCTGCTTGATCCGATGCCTCCGCTGCGCGCGGATCTGATCGAGCTGGCCCGGTGGATCAGCGACACCTACTGCTGCACCTGGACGACAGCGCTGCAGGCGATGGTTCCGGCGGCGCTCAAGGGAAAGGCCGAGCGATATGTTTACATACCGGAGAACGGCTCCGAATACGATAAAAGCGGGACGGAGGCGGCTGCCGCCTCCGAAAGCGCGGAGGAAGAAACCGGAGCAGACGAAACAGGCCAGCTGGCCTTGCTGCCGCGGCTGCCGGA
>NZ_KK082225.1 GCF_000598065.1 Paenibacillus darwinianus
TCCTCCTTTACGATACGCTCCATTTCCTGCTCGATTTTCTCGAGCTCCTCAGGCGTCAGTGACACCTCCATGTCGATATCGTAATAGAAGCCGTCCTCGATCACCGGACCGATGCCCAGCTTTACGCTCCTGTCGCCGTACAACCGCTTGATTGCCTGGGCCATTAGATGCGCCGTGCTGTGACGGTACACCTCCAACCCGTCCGCGCTGTCGAGCGTCACGATTTCAACCGCCGCATCCCGCTCGATCGGCGTGTACACATCCACCACCTTGCCGTCCAACTTGCCCGCAATCGCATTTTTTCGCAATCCGGGGCTGATCGACCCGGCCACCTCTTCAACCGTCGTGCCCGCCGGGTACTCCCTTAACGCGCCATCCGGAAATTTCACTTGAATCGACATTTTCACGCCCTCCTTAATATAAAAAAAACGCGCGTCCCGATAGGGACGAGCGTTCGATCACCCGTGGTTCCACCCTCATTCGATACGTCCGCAGCCTGCGTAGGCAGCTGTGCGCGCGTATCCTCGAGCATCCGGTAACGGGGATGAACCGGCGCGGCTTACCCACCGTCTCGTCAGGCAGATCGGCTTCAACCGCACAGCTCAAAGGGGTATTTCCGCTAGTGCTCTCGGAAGGAAATTACAGCCGGGTTTCCTCTCTCTGGACCGCGCACAAGGCTGAAACATGTCTTTATCGTCGCTGATGAACCCCATTATAAACCGCCGCCCCTGAACGGTCAAGTGGAACGACGGTCGCCCGGCTTGAACGCGCCTTCGAAAAAAGTGCCGCAGGAACGGCAGCCCGCACAGACGGTAACGCGCCGGTCGAAAATCGCCTCGATCGTCCGGATAACGGGCAGCTCCTCCTGCCTGGTATGGATCACAATCCGCTCCGGCGCAATCGAGATCAAATGGCTGACCACCATGTCTTCGAAATTGATTTCCGCCTCGACCATCTCGGCCACAACTCGGTCGACGGCACGGCTCTGGACCGGTTCGTATCGCTCGTCATACAGAGAGAATTGGCTGTCCTGCACATGGATCAAGTGAACGACGGACACCTTTGTTTCCTGCAGACAGACGAAATACTTGAGGAGTGAAATAAATTCCTGATATTGTTTGTCCATCACATATTCATCCACCGCGTATTCAACCACCTCGCGAAGCTCCTCCCGATAGGAGGCGAGACGAAAAGTAACGTACCCGTCCAGGTGGATGCGCGGCTGCTGTTTGAGAAACGCTTCCAATTCCTTCGCTACCTTTCGCTTGCGTCGGCTTCGGCTGTTGGCGTTATGACCCGTTTCCTCGGTAGCGCCGCTGCCGTATAAAAACTGCCCGCAGTGCCAGACGATTTTATCAAGATCCTCGTCCCGATCATAACGGAACTGCTTGCGGGCGATGGAACGGAGCAGCGCCGTTTCCGATTCGAGAAGCACATATTCGGCCATTCCGGTCGCGGCGTGCCTGAGCACGGCCGCCCGATGCTCCCCCTCGTTAGAGCCGGCATGGCGGTCGACATAACGCAGCCGGCCGGAGTCCGAATCGACGTCCCACACGCCGGAATTGGAGACCAGGCTATGTAAATCCGCGAATGCATCGGACAAGCAGCGGGTCAGACGGGACATTTTATCTTCGGAAGAGGACGTCAGGGTAATCGAAAATACCTCCATACGCTCACTCCTTTCCGTAACAGTATATGGTCGCGGGTGAAAGGATATACGAGCGCACCGGTGGCAAAATCACCCCAAATCGCTTTTCGCGGAAGGGGTTCTTTGTCTAAAATCGATTCCGGCCAGGTTGGGGGAGAGCCCCGGCAGTCTTACCGCATAGAAGTAAGAAAAACGCCTGACGGCGTCCTTTAAGTTCGCACAACTGAGTTCATACCTGCAAAATCGCTGGGTGTAGGCAATACCCTACATCCAGCTTATTTTCTTACATCACCAATCTTGTATTCGTCCCCATGTACTCCCTTGTAATACTCCGGATACATTCCTCCCCCACATTCCTCGCAACTGAATTGCGGAGGTACAGTCGGGTCTCCATCATCCATCACATCGAAATTTCGAACAACATTCAAGGGAATTTCTTCTGTCATACTGCATTGCAGACATATGTATTTTACTATTTCTTGACTACGCAGCCCGTTGTGTGGTTTCTTCTTTTTCTTGGCTACCCTTCGTTTCTTGGACACCGGTGACATTACGAATCATCCTTTCCAGACATGCCTTTGAGGTGGAGCACACGGCGTACTTCACCTTCAAATTTCCATCCTCCAGGCAGACTTCTCCCTTGTATTCGTAGTAACTTTCGCATTTTGAACAACAAGGCGGCTTCCCCGTCTGCTCTTTAATACGCTCACTCCATGTTCTTCGTTTTAACATTCGTTTCGCCTTTACAATCCATCTCCTCGCTACTTTTTGCCATTCGCTCACCAGCTTTTTGCAAAGGCTCTTGATCCGCCGCGAGTAAACTCCATAGTAACGTATCGTCTTAAAGTTTTCATCCGGGATATGCCGAATCACTCTTCCGATGAATTCTTCCACAGAGATGGTTTCCGTCTTCTCCTCTCCGTCTGTTTTATCCCGGTAACGAAATGTCACCATTTTTCCATCATACGCTTCTATCCGGCTAACCGCTATCGCGGGTCTTCTCATGTAACGTCCGATGTATCCAAGCTGCTGTTTCACGTTCCCTTTCTGTTTCGGGGCATGCACATAGAAACCTTCCCCGTTTTCGGAGTAGGCTTTTTGCAAACGGGATTGCACTTGCTTTTTCTCTTGCTCGCTTAGCTTTCGGCGTATGAGTTTTAATACGACCGTCTGCCATTGTTTGCGCAGCATGTAATGCCAAAAATTTCGCCGTCACTTATGGTAGGGTTCTCCTTACACGCTATAACGACTAAATATCGCGGCGGATTAAATTTAGCCGTCACTTATGATACGGTTCACCGATCACTCTAACGGCGTATTTTCCTTAGCTCTTAAAAAATCAGTTTGCTTATTCATACCTATGTCCTAAAATGCCATCAACCCAAGATATTCTTTTCAAGTCATTCCATAGCCAATTGTATACAATCTCTCTAACCGGAAAATTATTGAATATATCCAATAGCTGACTTGTATGATGAGAACTGATCCATTCTGCTGCCTTTGGTCTAAGTAAACGTAATTTATCGTATAAAGTGCTAACTTTTTCATGGTTAACTTGTCCAGTTAACACCAGACTTATTTCAATGCTGGTTTTGCTTCCATTTGGTAATGGGTCGAAATACCAGTCTAATCCAGGGTGACTTGAATAGCCTTTAGATGCAGGTGGAATTTCAAGCTGACCTATTAGTTTCGCAGGTAGTGTATTATATATTTCCATTCTATTTTTAAACATTGGAAAAAGATCATCTACTAATTGTAGATACGCTTCAATTGCCTTTGAATAGACTACTCTAGTTCTTTCAAGTAATCTATCATTAGAATAAGGGCTCCATACCCAACCTCCAGAATTGAAATTCAAGTCTGGACCAGGCCAAGGGCTTTGTAACGATGTAATCCCCAGCTTCCTAAGACTCTGTAGATTTCTTTTAATTTTACTTATTTCATATACTGTATTACGTATTTGCAGCTTGTCGTATCCTTTAAGACGCAGTTCCATGATTTCTTCCAGTTCCTCTAGCTTTATTTCCCCAGAGTAATAGGAGCCACGATTTGTAAGTTTCAGTGCCATGTCCCAAATTTCCTCTTGAAATATAGGTCCTTTATCTACCGGTAATAATCTATTTTTTAGGATTTTTGATAATCTGGATGTCAAATCATCTAAACTCCATCGCCATGCCCAAGCTGATTGTCTGCCAGGGCGTGCACCTCTTATATTTAACCAATCTCTACTTACGTTATTTAAAGGATGTATCTCGTCTGGCAACTCATTTACGTTGGGAATTTTTTTATTACCATTGTACCAGGATGAGATGACCCTATCCTCCGTAACCTTAACCGCGATAGGTAGTACGTTATTATCTTCATCTATTGGTGCAATCAGCTTTGACAATACTCCAATCCCCTTCACCCAAGATTCCATTGTTGAATGTATTCTTTTTCCCGATTGTAAAGCAGGT